>NZ_CP101830.1:0-300000 GCF_031202855.1 Pelagibacterium sp. H642
TCGAAGAAATTTCTGGCGACTTGGAAAACGGCAACACCGATAATTGTATACCCGATGGCATCCAGCAGCGCGGATCCGATTTCCTGTCGATTATAAACAAAGGTGAAGAGCACCTCAAAGGCGGCAACCGCCACCGTTGCAGTGGCAAGGATCATCAAGAAAGTGCTCGCGGCTGCAAACAGTATGCGCGCGATGAGATCGATTGACCGCATGAGACCAAACACCTTTCAAGACGGATTTCTATGGCCCATTACTGCCGCTTGGGGCACCGGGGTCCCATAGCAGTAGCAGTTCTGGTGCTAATCCTATTCCTAGTCCCATGGCGCACAACATCCGTAGGACTATGCATTATTGATCAGGCAGACAAAGTCGTCGACGGTACCTGACGCTCCCAAGTTCGAAATTTTCGCCGCCAACGGACAATGCGGGCGCAGGGTGCGGGTTCCTGGATACACCCTTGCAACGCCCAAGCCAGAGGCGAACAGCGGCAGCCTACAGTGAAAAATGACCTCTGCTGCCAGGAATCTTGAAGAGGTAATTGATGCATCTTAGGTGAGGCGTCGACCTTGCCCGTAAGAGGGAACCGAGTTGTGCGCCGCAAGTAAGGAACGCGAAGACCTGAATTGACCAGGGCGAGTTTGCCAGAAGTAACGCGATGAGCACCGCAAGGAGCAACAGCCCGCCTGCCGCTGCTTCGATCTTGAGAAATCGCGCGAGCGGCTGGGTGACGCGGTCCGCCATCTCCTGTGGTAGGTCCGTTCTCCGTCGACCGGTCATGGCAGTTGCGTTACGTCCATTGTATGGCTGGTTCCGACACTGGCAGAGCACGCACCTTAGTCCGATTGAGCCGTAGTAGGAATGTCGGCTTCATTGGGCATTAATGCCGAAACCGGCCATGGCTTCCATATTGCGCTGGCAGCAGCCGCACATCATGACCGCGTGCTGTGAGCTCTCTGGCCCAATAGTGCGAGGAGCTGCAAGCTTCGATCCCCACCAGGCACCGCGGCAACTTATCGCAAAATGCCAACACACGCCCGCGGCTTAGTTTCCGGCGAACCACCACCTCACCCGCCGCATCCACACCATGCACCTGAAACACTGACTTTGCGATATCTAGATTGATCGTCGTACGTACCCATTATAGCTCTCCTCAGCTCTAGCCCTGAGATCATATCTCAGGGGAAAGGAGAGCCGTCCATCGCATAAGAGGCGGACTTCTTCTCGACGGAATTCTGAGAAGTTGCCGTCCGGTTTGCGCCGATGGAGCTCAATTGCGGAGTAGGATGCCGTAGGCTCGCAAATGAACTCACGGCTAGAAAAGTGACTTAAACGCCGGGAGCATTGGTCGACCTAGATGAACCATGGTGATGCAATCGCGCCCTAATAGAAGCTAATCATCGGCGGCCACTTCCAGTCGCGCTGCCTTAAGTGCACTGGCCCACCAGACGACATCATCAAACATCGCCTCCGTTGCGGGAGCAATCACCTGCTCGATTTCGGAAATTGGGCCGTTCTGCCCTAGGGGGTGCACCTTGAAAAAATCTGACCCCCCGATATGAACTCCAAAACGGCAGGGATGCATCTGAAGTTCAATCGCGGAGGTACGAAGGTGCTCTATTGCCCGAGCAGCGCCAATAGAACCATAGCCAAATGCCGCCATAGGTTTCCTCACCCATTCTACATAAGCTTGGTCAAGCGCATTCTTGAGCGCTCCGGTCATTGAACGGTTGTACTCAGCGACAAGAAAGATATAGCCGTCAAAGCGGGCCAAAGCTTGTTGCCATCGCTTGGCGTTTGGGTCCTGGCTCTCTACCCAAAGATTGGATGCAGCCTCGTTGAAGAATGGCAGGTTGAAGTCACGAAGGTCGAGTATTTCACTGTCGAAGTCTGATCGCGCCTGCATCTTCGCGAACAGCCATTCGGCTGGCTTGTCGGCAAAACGAGTTTCGCGAGTTGACGAGATGATAAGGGCGATCTTGGGTTTTTGAGCCATGGCCGTGTTCCTCGTTATGGGTGCCGACCGACTAACTGGCCACACTTGCCTTTGTTCCCAAGCGCCTCCCCTTCGGCTACATCGCTGAACTGATCGCCGGAATTCAGTGAACGCCTTGGACGGCTGGCACCGATTGGCTGTGGCAGCTTGCAATGCCGCCATGCTGCCAGCCGGTGCAGAGTTGCTGCGTCCTCCATGCGATTAGGTCCAGCGAATGCGGCCACTGAGATCGCGGAGCATGTTGCGACTCTCGCTCCGGGCGAGCGGATTGTTCTTCCCGCCGGTAGCGACGGCGATCCGACGATCTTGTTGTGTGGTTCCTATTCGTTTGGAGCTGACGGCTCCAACTCCCTGCTGCACGGCCTCCGGGACCTGCTCCATATTCCTGCCGGTCCGATCGGGAGCGGCCCTCTCGCGGCGGCTGTTCAACTGCTGGGCGGCGAAGCTGACAGAACAGAACCCGGCTCGGCCTTGGTCATCGACCGACTTGTCGGGCTGCTGTTCGTCTATGCGCTTCGCGCCTGGCTGAGTCAGCATGGTGACGCCGGCAACCATAGCTGGTTCGGTGCTTTGCAAAATCCGGCGGTAGGGCCTGCCGTCCAGGCGGTGCATGACAATCCGGCCTACGCATGGACAGTCGAAGCCCTGGCGCAACGCTCCGGCCTGTCTCGCGCGGCTTTTGCGAGGCGGTTCAATCAGGCTGTCGGTGAGCCACCGCTCGCCTATGTCACTCGTTGGCGCATGACGGTGGCCGCCAGCTTGCTCGAAAGTGGCGAACGCATCGGAGAGGTGGCCAGCAAAGTCGGCTATGATAACGAGTTCGCGTTCGCCAAGGCATTCAAGCGCGTACGGGGCGTTTCGCCGGGCGCGCATCGCCGCCGCTATGAACGCTAAAATAGCGGCTGCAGCCTCCCGCTGCCTATCGGCTTGTGTCCGCTTTCAGAATGCCGAATTTCGGCTTTCTGCGCATCCTTGCCAGAACCTGACAGCCCGGTAACGGCCCCGAACGCGCCGCAGCGACACCCTCGCGATTACGTTGCTTCTAACAGCCTGCCTCCAAATGCAGACAGGCTGCATTCGGCAAGAGCACCGCCGATAGCTGGCGTTACGAGGATTGGCCACGCCCCCTGCAGAAGTTATCCTGCAGGGGAATTATTCGACCCGATCAGCCGAAACTGTGCTTGGAAAGGGGTAGCGAACGTATGCGCTGCCCGGTGAGCGTCGCCACCGCATTTACGATGGCCGGCGGGACGCCGGGAACGCCGGGCTCGCCGATTCCGCCCATCGGCGCACCGCTCTCGATGATCTTGACGTGAACCTGCGGCATCTGACTGGGCCTCAGGATCTGGTAAGGACCGAAATTGCGAGCGGTGGGCTGGCCATTCTCGTAGACGAGCTCCTCGACAAGCGTCTGCGACACCCCAAGGGCCACAGCAGACTGGACCTGCGCCTCGATGACGGCGGGATTGACGATCTGGCCGGGATCTATGGCCACCCAGATCTGATGGACCTGAACGCTGTCGTTGAGCACCGAGACTTCGGCTATGGTTGCCACTTCGCTGCCAAAGGGCGACGCCATGGCGACGCCGCGGGCCCGCGTGGTGCCGTCATCGGCGGTGTAGGGTCCTGGCTGCCAGCCGCCAGAGAGCTCCCCGACGGCGGCGAGCAGATTACGGTGCCGTTCGGATTCCGACAGCAGGTTCATGCGCATCTCGAAGGGGTCGAGACCGGCTGCTTGCGCCATTTCGTCAAGAAAGGATTCATAGAAATAGTCGTGCATGGAGTGCCCGACCGAACGCCAGAAACCGATTTCGGCAGGGGTCTTCACCACCACGTGCCCAACGCGCCGATCAGCGATGGCGTAAGGCTTGGCGGTCAGGCCCTCATGAGCTCCACCATCCTGATCAGGAGGTGACCCGAACCAGCGGCTTGCCGCTCCCTCACCCACGACCTCAATCGACAACGCGACCGGACCATTTTCATCGACGGCCCCGCGGAACCGGGCATACCCCATAGGACGGAGGGCATCGCGCAGGAATTCCTCCTCGCGGGTCCAAAGAACCTTGACCGGCCGGCCGATCGCCTGAGCCAGTGCGATTGCCTGCGGAAAGGGGTTGGCGGCTCCATAGAGGAAGTGCCGGCCAAAGAACCCGCCGAGCATTTGGGAGTGAATCCGCACGTTCTCAGGCTCGATTCCCGCTTGCGCGGCAATCGCGGCCTGGAACATCTCGGGAGCCTGGTTGGGGAGCCAGACATCGAGCGTACCATCTTCGTTAAAGCGCGCTGTGGCCGAAGGGGGTTCGAGCTGGGCGTGCGCGAGATAGGGCGCGTCATAAGCTGCTTCGATCACCGTTTCGGCCGTCTCGAGGACAGCGAGGGCATCGCCTTCAGCCTCGACTTCGGTGCCAGGTCCTGGCTCGTCGGCCAGCTTGGCACGGAACGCCTGTGACGAGAAATCTTCCGGCATCGAAATGCCAGATTCTCCTGGCTCCCATTCCACCTCGCAAGCCTCGACCGCGCGTCGAGCCTGCCAGAATCTATCGGCAACAACGGCGACCGCACCCGCGAGCATGTGCACCGAATGCACGCCGCGCATCTGTTCGATTTCGGACTGGTTGGTGATGGAGACCGGCACAAGCCCCAAACGCGGCGCATGCTGGACCGCGGCTGTCAGCATGCCCTCGACCTGAAAGTCGATGCTGAAATTGGCGCGCCCCGTTGATTTGTCCCGCACGTCCAGGCGAGCCAAGGGCTGCCGAATCCAACGAAACTGCGAGGGATCCTTGAGTGCAACCTCGGCGGGCACCGGCAGATCCATAGCCACGGCAGCCAGTTCACCATAGGCAACCTCGCGCCCCGATGCCGCATGGATGACAAGACCGGGTTCGGTGGTCAATTCGCTTCCATCAACGTCCCATTCCTGGGCCGCAGCTTCGATCAGCATGGCGCGCGCAGAAGCGCCGAGCTGGCGCATCACCTGATAGCTCGAACGCACCGATGAGCTGCCCCCCGTTATGCGCATGCCGCCCATCACGCCAAACGGATCCCCCGAGGGTGCGGCCTGGACGATGAACCGCGCCGGATCGAGGTCGAGCTCCTCACCCACGATTTGGGCCATGGCCGAATAGATGCCCTGTCCGCCTTCGATGAACGGGCTTTGGAAGACGGCGGTGCCGTCCGGAAGCAGTTCGAGGAAGGCGGCGACATCGACACCGGCCTGCTGCGCCCGCGCAACGCGGGTGGGCAGAAAGGTTGCCAGCGTCAGGCCAGTACCGGTGCTGGCGACGGCCAAGGTCGCCGCGCCACCGAACAGAAATTTTCGGCGCGAAACATTGAGGGGGCCGCGCGGTTTTGCGGGTATCTGGTTCATCGATCAGGCCTCCGCAGCAGTGCGCACGGCAGCGCGAATCTTGTTGTAGGTTCCGCAGCGGCACAGATTGGTCATTGCCGATCCGATTTCCTCATCGGTGGGATTGGGGTTACTGGTCAGCAAGGCTGTCGCGGCCATGACCTGGCCGGACTGGCAATACCCGCACTGGGGCACCTGGTTTGCGACCCAAGCCTCCACAACGCGGCGGCCGGTTTCAGTTTCCTCCACCGTTTCGATGGTGCGAATGTCCGCGCCCTCGACGGTGCTGGCCGGCGTGATGCATGACCGCCTGGGAGAACCATCGATCAATACCGTGCAGGCACCACATTGGGCGACCCCGCAACCGTATTTCGTGCCCGTCAGTCCTAATTCTTCTCGAATGACCCAAAGAAGGGGCGTATCGGGCTCCACCTCGACATCATGCGATGTTCCATTGACTGTAAGCTGCATTGCATCCCCTTCCTTCTGTCGTGTCGTCTCTCGTGAGGCCTGCGCCCTTCATCGGCAGGGGAACTGCAGATTTTGACGCATGGGTCGGCAGCTTAGACCATTCGCGGGAAGGAATAAAATCCCCCTAGTCAGACGGAGCGTCGATCGTCGTCGTTGGGTAAGGAGAATCATGCTCGGCGACTATCAACGCTGGCAACACTGTTTTGTCTGCAACCTCGACAAAACGTCCCATCCGACGCCTCGAAGCAGGTGTCAGATCATAGCATGATCAAGGGTTTCCACACAGCCTGGGGTCTTAAGCTACCGTGACGCGCGGAGGGGAGGGGGCGGGCTTGGCGGGGACCGCAGCACGGGTACCTTACTGATTTACCGCTAGTTTGTTTATCTGCAAACATGCAAGATCGTTGTGTTTGCGCTAGGCTTTAGTGACCAGTTTCTGGAAACACTTCCCGTCCGTGAACCGCTTGGCCATGAGTTCGTCGCCCGGCCTCGTCACGCAGTTGGTCCTAAGTTTCAGCGATCCGCCATTCCCAGACCGGCCAGTGGACAGTCGAGAGCGCCTTGGGACCGATGCGGCTTCGGCTTCGCCACACGCTCCCCACCTCTCCATCCTGCCCTCACCGGAAGCTCGTATGCATCCTCGTCCTCGGTTGGCCTGAGCCAAATCTAAGCCAGGCAAACCTGAGCGGGGATAGGTTCTTTAGGATGGGTTGGGGTGTGCTCGAGCGGGACCAGCGGTGCTCGACGTCAGCGATGGTTACTGTTACCGTTCCTAGAGACGCCGATTGAGGAGTTGGCGCAGGAGGAGGACAGCATGAATCTAACTCTCAAACGCCGTCACTTGCTGGCCGGAACGGCTATGGCCATGGGTGCTATGGCTAGCGGCCGGCTCTACGCTCAAGAGATTACGGAGGTCGAGCGCGATCTTCCTGAATATGTCGCTTTCAAGCAGCCGGACGCGCTGATCATACACTCCAATAACACGATCGAGACACGGCGCGATGCGTTCGGGTCGGCTTTGGTCACACCCGAGGACAAGCTCTATGTGCGCAATAACGTCAATCCGCCTCCGGCCAGCATTCTAGATGACCGCGATAGTTGGGAAGTTTCCATCGAAGGCGTGGGGGCGCCCGGATCGCTTACGCTGGGTGAGCTTAAGCAGATGGGCATCGAAAGCGTGACCATGGTCCTGCAATGCTCGGGGAATGGCCGGGCCTATTTCGACCACGAGACCAGCGGCACGCAATGGCAGGTCGGGGCGGCAGGTAACGTGATGTGGACGGGGGTTCCGCTGCGAACTGTTGTCGAAATGCTAGGCGGAGCCGACGGCGCGGCGCGGTTCGTGACCGGTACGGGCGGCGAAGAGTTTCCCGAAGGGGCCGAGGTTCGCGACGTGATCGTGGAGCGCTCGGTGCCCATCGAAGCCCTCGACACTATTCTTTTGGCCTGGGAACTCAATGGCGAGCCGATCTCGCTGGCCCATGGTGGCCCGCTGCGGATGATCGTGCCAGGGTATACCGGGGTGAACAATGTGAAATACGTCAAGCGCATCGCCCTGACAGAAGCTGAATCCGACGCCGCAATCCAGCAGAGCCGGTATCGCCTCAACCCGGTGGGCGAAGAGAGCGGTCCAGAATGGCCCTCCGTATGGGAAATGAATGTTAAATCCTGGATCAACCAGCCACTTGCCGATCGCGCGGCGGGACCGGTCGTGATCACCGGTGTAGCTTTTGGCGGCATCAACGCGGTCGAAAAGGTGGAAGTGTCTCTTGATGGCGGCCAGTCCTGGCAGGAGGCCGTGTTCGTTGGACCCGATCTTGGGCAATATGCTTGGCGGACATTTGCGATGCCCACGGAGTTGACGCCGGGGCAATATACTATCGTCAGCCGCGCAACCGACAGCCAGGGCAATGCGCAGCCGGAGGTGCCGGAGGCCAATGATGCGGGCTACAACCACAATGGCTGGCGCGGACCCGCTGTCGAAATTGTTGTGAGCTGAGGGCGGGAAGCGGACTGAAAGGAACGATGCCCCCGCGCTAGCCTCTATCGCGGTCATGCGCGGGGTTTTTGGTGCGCCTGCGAATCAGGCGGGCCATGATGGCATCGAGGCTGACGGGGGCGAAGTTATGGGCGTCGACGCCGACATCGAGCTGGCGGGTGATGGGTTTGAGGCGGCCGTGGGAGTGGCCGTGGAGATTGATCGAACCCTTGCCAATCAGGTTCCAGGTGCGGAAGGCATAGTGGCCGAGGACGAGGAGGCGGGTTTCGTCGGGGGCGGGATCGAGAGGGTTGGCGGGGTGCCAGCCGCCTTCGAAACGGGAGACGCGGAGTTCGTGATAGTGTGAAACGCTGGCCCAACCGGCGGCGGCGCGAGTGGGCTCGGGGTCGTTGTTGCCGATGATGAGGTGCTTTTCGCCATTGAGTCGGGCGAGGATGGCGTCGATCTCTTCGGTGGGACCGCGTCCGAAATCGCCCAGGTGCCAGATTGTATCGTCGGGGGCGACGGCAGCGTTCCAATTAGCAATCAGGGTTTCGTCCTGCTCTTTCACCGAGGCGAAGGGACGGCGATCGATGGCGATACCCCGGGTCTCGCGGAAATGGGTGTCGGCGGTGAAGAAGAGCATGGAGTGGGCGTGCAGTTTTCGCTTCTTGCTCAATGGTGATTGTCCCGGAGCGTTCCCGATGGCGAGGCAACGATACGGCCGATTCTGCATTTGCAGCGGATGCCGATGGGCCCAAAGCCCCCTTCAAGATCACACCCGGTCCCATTTTCGCACCTATGGGAGCCTGGCCTCCGTCGTGGACCGGCACTTTGCAATCGATAGTCAATGCTGAGAGTGTCGGTAGCTGAACCCTGCCGATATTGGTCCGAAGGCGCCCGGCCCGTTCAGCTCGAGAAAGCCACCTGTCAACCCAAGGCTGGACGTCAGAACCCCCACCTCACAGGGGCAGGCCGGAAAGCGCACTAATCAAAAGAATTACGGCTGGGTGTACGCCGTCTTCACGATGGTGAAAAATTCCGCCGCATAGCGCCCTTGCTCGCGCGGGCCGTAGCTCGAGGCCTTGCGGCCGCCGAACGGCACGTGGAAATCGACGCCTGCGGTCGGCAGGTTTACCATCACCATTCCCGCTTCGGCGTTGCGTTTATAGTGGCTCGCATGTTTGAGCGAGGTCGTGCAGATGCCTGAGGAAAGGCCAAACTCGGTATCGTTGGCCACCGCCAGCGCCTCCTCATAGTCCTTCACTCGGATCACCGAGGCCACTGGGCCGAAGATTTCCTCGCGTGAAATGCGCATCTGGTTGCTCGCCTCGGTAAACAGCGCCGGCTGGAGATAATGCCCCTGCGTCTCGCGCTCGAGAAGTTCCCCGCCAATGACCAGCCTTGCGCCTTCGTCCCTGCCGATCCCGATATAGCTCAGGTCCTGCTCGAGTTGGCGCGGGTCTACAACGGGGCCGATATGGGTGCCCGGCTTGAGCGCGTCATCAACGTTAAGGCTTTTGATCTTCTCGGTTAGCGCGTCCACAAACCGGTCGTGAATGCTATCGGTGACGATCAGGCGCGAGGAGGCCGTGCAGCGCTGGCCGGTTGAAAAGAAGGCGGAGTTGGCCGCGCAGTCGACCGCAACATCGAGATCGGCATCATCAAGCACGACCATCGGGTTCTTGCCGCCCATTTCGAGCTGAAACTTGCGGTGATGCTCGACGCAGGCCTGTGCCACGCGCTTGCCGGTCGATACCGATCCGGTGAAGGTCAGCGCGTCCACATCGCGGTTGTCGAGCATAGCTTGCCCTACGACCGATCCCTTGCCCATTACGAGGTTGAGCACGCCCTTGGGCAGCCCGGCCCGGTGGAGAATATCAACGATTGCCCATGCGCTACCCGGCACCAGTTCTGCGGGCTTGAATACCAACGTGTTGCCGTAGCAGAGCGCCGGAGCGATCTTCCAGGCCGGAATGGCGACGGGGAAGTTCCAAGGCGTGATGATGCCCACGACTCCGACCGGCTCACGGGTGACCTCGACCGTGATCCCCGGACGCACCGAGGGGAGAGTCTCACCTGCAAGGCGCAACATCTCACCAGCGAAGAAATCGAATATTTGTGCAGCCCGCACCGTCTCGCCGATGGCTTCGGCCAGGGTCTTGCCTTCTTCGCGGCTCAGAAGGCGGCCCAGTTCTTCCTTGCGTGCGAGGATTTCGTCAGCCGTCTTGCGCAGGATGGCATGGCGCTCAAGCAAACCCGAGCGGGACCAGCCGGGAAACGCGGCCTTTGCGGCGGCTATGGCGCGTTCGGTATCTTCCTCGTTGGCGCAGGCATAGATGCCCACGACATCCGCCGTGTTGGAAGGGTTTATATTTTCAACACCCTCGCCATCGACCCATTCGCCGTCGATCAGGTTCTTGTGCATCTGAAACTCCCTTCATCGAGGAGGCAGCGAGGAGGCCGTAGGCTCGCAAGTAATTTCACAGCTAGAAAAATGATCTAAAGGCCCGGCGCATTGGTCGACCTAGATGAACCGTGGTGATGCAATCGCGCATAAAAGCTAATCATCGGCGGCCACTTCCAGTCGCGCTGCCCTAAGTGCACTTGCCCACCAGACGACATCATCAAACATCGCCTCCGTTGCGGGAGCAATCACCTGCTCAATTTCGGAAATAGGGCCGTTCTGACCGAGGGGGTGCACCTTGAAAAAATCTGAACCCCCGATATGAACTCCAAAACGGCAGGGATGCATCTGAAGTTCGATTGCGGAGGTACGAAGGTGCTCTATTGCCCGAGCAGCGCCAATGGAACCATAGCCAAATGCCGCCATGGGTTTCCTCACCCATTCAACATAAGCTTGATCAAGCGCATTCTTGAGCGCTCCGGTCATTGAACGGTTGTACTCAGCGACAAGGAAAATATAGCCGTCGAAGCGGGCTAAGGCTTGTTGCCATCGCTTGGCGTTTGGGTCCTGGCTCTCAACCCAAAGATTGGATGCAGCCTCGTTGAAGAATGGCAGGTTGAAGTCACGGAGATCGAGTATTTCACTGTCGAAGTCTGATCGCGCCTGCATCTTCGCGAACAGCCACTCGGCTGGCTTGTCGGCAAAACGAGTTTCGCGAGTTGACGAGATGATAAGGGCGATCTTGGGTTTTTGAGCCATGGCCGTGTTCCTCGATATGGGTGCCGACCGACTAACTGGCCACGCTAACCTTTGTTCCCAAGCGCCTCACCCTCGGCCATGTCGCTGAACTGATCGCCGGAATTCACGGAAAGCCTTGGACGGGTGGCACCGATTGGCTATGGCAGCTTGAAATCCACCATGCTGCCAACCGGTGCAGCGTTGCTGCCGTCCTCCATGCGATTGAGCCCAGGCAATGCCGTTCTCACCTTCAGCAAACTCTCGGTGACTCTGGGGAATCTTGCCCTTAGGGCGTTACTGCGGCCGGCCTTGCGCAACTGCTGTCTCGGTCGGCATCCCGGAACGTCGGCTCTTGAGAGCCCAAGCCCAGTCCTGGTGACCGGAATGGGGTCGAAAGCGCCACGGCAATGGGTGGTTAGCTGAAGGTCTGCTTTTAGCCACCGAGGGCGACAAGTAGCCGCTCTCGGTCAGGCAGTGGGCACCTACAGGGCTGGAGCGCTACGCGCCATGATCAGAGACATTGATCACGGCATCCCCCCGAAATGCAGAACCAAACCAGCTATCGCGCAGCCTGCCAGCACAGTGACCGGGCCAACCCTGAAGCGAAACACCGCGACAAGCGCGGCGACGACCAGCGCCGCAGCCGCCAGGTTGATCGAAGGCCAGACGGGCACATCGAGATCGAGGCCGAAAGACGTGATCGTCTGCACCTCATCGAAAACAACATGCAGACCGAACCAAACCGCAAGATTCATGATCACACCCACGACGGCGGCCGTGATCGCCGTCAGGGCTGCTGTCAGCACTTTGTTGTCGCGCAAGCGCTCGATGAAGGGAGCACCTAGGAATATCCAGAGAAAGCAGGGTGTGAACGTAACCCATGTCGTCAGCAGCCCCCCCAGCGTTCCCGCCATCAGCGGCGACAGTCCGCCCGCATCGCGAAAGGCTCCCATGAAGCCCACGAACTGCGTCACCATGATAAGTGGCCCGGGCGTGGTCTCGGCCATGCCGAGCCCGTCCAGCATCTCGCCTGGAGCCAGCCAGCCGTAATTCTGAACTGCCTCCTGCGCGACATATGCAAGCACCGCATAGGCGCCGCCGAAGGTCACAACAGCCATAACGCTGAAAAAGCCAGCGATCTGGGCAAAGACGTTGGCCGGACCGAAGACGGCGAACAGCAGGGCGATTGGAACCAGCCAGAGCACGAGGAAGACCGCCGAGATGCGAAACGCCCAGCCTCGATTGACCTGTGTGTGATCAGGCGACTCCTCGCCGAGCAGGGTATCGGCGTCATCGACCTGGACCTTGCCCACTTTCCCGTGTCCGCCGCCGCCATGAAACGCAGGCAAACCCGCACGCGCGCCGAAGAACCCGATCACCCCAGCCATCAGGATGATCAGCGGGAACGGAACGGCGAAACCGAATATCGCCACCAACGAGGCGGCGGCGATAGCAACCATCGCGCCGTTCTTTAGGGCGCGCGAGCCGATGCGGATGACCGCCTGCACTACGATGGCCAGCACCGCGGCCTTGAGCCCGAAGAACAATGCTTCGACAGGCCCGACATTACCGTAAAGCGCATAGACCCAGCTGAGTGTCATGATCGCCACAACGCCCGGCAGCACGAAGAGGACGCCCGCAATGATGCCGCCGAGGGTGCGATGCATCAGCCAGCCGATATAGACGGCGAGTTGCATCGCTTCTGGTCCCGGAAGCAGCATGCAATAGTTGAGTGCATGGAGGAACCGCCTCTCGCCTAGCCAGCGCTGCTCTTCGACCAGGATCCGGTGCATGAGCGCGATCTGTCCGGCGGGACCGCCGAAGCTCAAAAAACCAATGCGGGCCCAGATGCGGGTGGCAGTGACGAGGGTTGGAAATGCGCGGTCCTCCATCAATCTGCCTTCGGTTTGTTGGTGGGCCAGTTGTGGGTCTCCTCGATTGCGTCCCGCGCCCATCGATAGAAGGCGTCATAGAGCAGCATTCCGGCTTCCAACTGTTGCAGATCGTCGGAGTACATCCGCGACAGACCGAGCGAAGCGGCAAGCAGACCGGCCGCTTCGGGTGCGAGGTCGAGGCGGGCGGTATCAGCGCCGCGCACGATGGTTCCGAGCCGGTCGAGCGCGGGAATGCCCAGGCCGAACTCGGCCAGCATCACGTCGAAAGTGCAAAACTCTCCCCTGTGACTCCAGAGCACATCCTCGATGTCGAATGGCGCCGCGTTGTAGCGTTCGGCAACGCCCAGCACCTCTGCGGGTGCCACGAACAGGATGACCGCACGGGGGTCAAGAAATCGCCGGATGAGCCATGGACATGCGATGCGGTCGATCTTGGGGCGTGACCGGGTGACCCAAATGGTGCGGCCCTGCGCGTCGCGCGCCGGCAACTTGGCGGCGTCGATCAACGGGAGCCCGGCCGCTCGCCAGGCGTCAAACCCGCCCTCGAGATACTCCGAGGAGCAGCCTTCGGCGCGAAGCCAGGCAGCCGCCCCCTGACTACGCCGATGGCCGGCCTGGCAGACGACGATCGAGGGCTGGCCGCCCAGTTGAGGAGCCAGGGCGGCGAGCGCCTGGTCGTCGACCCGGGCCGCGCCAGGGAGCAGCCGTGGATCGGCCGCGAACTCTTCCTCGGACCGCACGTCGAGCAGGAGCGGCGCCCGAGGGGTTCCGATGATGCGGGTGAGCTTGTCGGACGAAATGGCATTGGGCGCAGGCATGTGCGTTCCTCCGTCGCCGGGGTTGAAAGGAACGCGATCTTCAGCTGGCGCCTCGTGGGGAGCTCGCAATCCCCATGATGTTCAGATATCGATATCCGATGCCGCTCGTCAACATCGATTGGCAGATCAAAACCACAGACCGCTTCTATGGAATGGCAGCCGCGACGATAATTTCGAACCTTGTCTCGCGACAGAGATGGGGTCGGTAGCCAAAAACGTCCCGCTATCCGCGTTCGCAGCGAATAGCAGACGGTCTAGAGCCGACCTCCAGCATGTGGGAATGGGCGAGGCTAGGGGGAATGTCCGCTTGCGGAGGCGACAACGGCATAACTGCCGCTCACAACGGGGCCGTCTCTCGCAACAGTCACTCGTCCTATCGAGAAGAAATAGGGCGCAGGGATTGGCGGCTTGCGCAGGTGCAATATCCGCTCGAATGCTCGCGCAAGCCACTTCCGATGCCGGGCGACGCCGGTGAAGAAGATTTCTAACGCCCCGTCGGTTTCAACGACACTCGAGCCGAAAAAGCCGTCTGCACACCAATCCGGGCCGCCCGAAGCATCAAGCACCGGCACGGGTTCTGACCAATCCTTGCGATGCCCCGAGGGCGATGCCGAAAAGCTCAGCAATATCTGCTGGGGCGGATAGCCGTCTTCTTCGTGCAGGTTAGGCACCGGGGTGAGCACCATGCAGTAGCCGTCTTCGAGCCGGCCGACAAAGGCATGAGAAAAAAGCTCTGCTTCCTCCGAAAAGGCTACGGGTTCACTCCAGCCCGTCACACCGTCCGCGCTCTCTGAATAAAATATCTGCGAGCGTGGCGGGATACCCTTGGCCGGTTCGTGCGGCACCATCCGAAACCACATGCGCCATTTGCCCTCCGCATAAATCACTTTCGGACCGAGGGCGCTCCGCATCTCGCCGCGCCCGGACATCACCGGTTCGGGGTGGCGCCTCCATCCGGTCGCGCTCCATTCCAGAAAGCCGATCGAGAACCGGCCCTCCGTGCCCGTCGTCTCCGAGGAGGCCCGACCGGTATAGTAGATGCGCCGAACGGTGTTCATGCCGGAGCGGTCGGACCCAACGACGTGGCAGGGCTCGTGCAGTCCAAAATGGTCCCAAGCGCCCTTTTGCGGCTGCGGCACCAGCATTTTGGCGCTGTTTGGGTCGCCTTCCTGCTTGGTGAAGGTCCAATCCGTCGTCTCGGCCGGCCCCTCACCCGATGGCAAAGTGGCCTCGAACAGATTGTTCTTGAAGCCCCGATGAAACCCGCCCAGATACATGCGCCACCGGCCATCGAACAGACAGACATTGGGGTCACCGGTTCCAAGAAGATTGTTTGCCCCGGGATAGCTATCGAGCATCGAAAAAATCTGTATTGGCTCCCCGCGCCGGACAAGATCTCGATCAGTCAACGCCTTATCTCCAATGCTGCCATGTCACGCGACCTGGGCAAAGTGACATCAATAGGTGCATCAATATACCCGTTCTTGCGACCACTACGGGATAGAAGAGAGTAACAGGGGCGCTATCGCTATCGGTAGACTGCCAGATCAGCGACTACCTCTAACTCTTTCATGAATGCTGCCGGGTTGAATCGTCGACCGCTTGACGAGCCTGGGCGGCATTCTTGGCGCCCAGGTAGGCTGTCTCGTCCCGCCATTGAACGAACGTCACAATGTTGATCTGCCCGGTTCCATCAACCTGCTCGAATATGAGGTTCTGTTCACACACATCTGACCGAGGGTCCCGTGGTTTTTTTCAGTCCTTCCATGAACCGGTCACCCGAAGCCGGAAGAACGCCAAACTTATCTATCCGATAAAGGCTTTGAACGAGCATGATGATCTCCTGTTGCCTGGCTATTGCTGATCGTTGCCGGCCTACTTGACGTGGGCTGGGCGATCTCGATGGAACGATCCGAAGGCTATACCCGGCCCGGCTGGACGGTCCTGTCACTCGTTCTGTTGACCGCTTTCGTCTACCTACTCGAGAGACCGGTCGACTGTTGAGAGGAAGGAGAGCGTCAGGACATAAGTGTCACCAGGCTGAGGGGAGGAGGAGATGTAGGCCGTCCATGCTTTCCCCGGGCTCGGTTCGCCGTCTGAAAAGGGCAGAAACAGCTCCGACTCAAAAGCAGAGGCCGCGTTTGCAACCAGTACAGCACTCATGCCGTTACCGCATGACGACAGCGCTAATGACGGAGACTCAAATGAACGCGAGTGATCAGGCCCTTTCGGTTTTCGCGACAGGCCTCAAGAACGCCCACGCCATGGAGAAGCAGGCTCTTTCGATCATGACGCCACAGGTCAAAAGGATCGAGAACTATCCCGACATGCGCGCCCGCATAGAACAGCACATCTCAGAGACCGAGGGCCAGATTGATCGCCTCGACCGAATCCTTGCCAGGATCGAGGAACAACACTCGGGCTTCAAGGACATGGTGCTCTCCGCAGGTGGCAGTATGGCTGCACTCAGTCACGCGGCAGCGGGCGACGAAATCCTCAAGG
The DNA here is from genome assembly GCF_031202855.1 of Pelagibacterium sp. H642. Classification (GTDB taxonomy): domain Bacteria; phylum Pseudomonadota; class Alphaproteobacteria; order Rhizobiales; family Devosiaceae; genus Pelagibacterium. The sequence continues at coordinate 16,152 of NZ_CP101830.1, forward strand.
ACACTTTCGCCAACTATGCCTTCGAACACTACGAGATCGCTGCTTACAAGTCGCTCCTCCAGTTGAGTGACCAGATCGCCGACGGCGACATATCAACCCTGTTGCAGCAGACGCTCGACGAGGAAGAAAGGATGGCGCAGTGGATCAACGACAATATCGGTATGGTGACGGCACAATACGTCGCCCTCAGAGAGTCTGAGCAGACGGCAAAGCGCTAACTTTGCAACAGCGGACCTGCGTCGAAGACTCAGTAGTGCGCATTCTGACTTACGATCCGCTCATTGGCCTTCTACTCCTGGTGCAAACGAAGGCGAATTGGAACTAGTGATGAACCGCAAAGCGGTCACTCTGTTGGCCTTAAACCTTGTTGAGCCCATGAACGAAGCTGAAGCAAATAGGCCAAATTGACTGGCCGCTCGGGCAGGTGGCCTTTGGTTGCTTCCGCAAAATCGTCGCGAGCTCGGTTCCGGAAGATGACGCATTAGCCGGAGGCATCGCCCCTTGGTCCATGATAGCGAGGGTAGGTTGGACGGGGGAGAACCTGATCTTAGTATGGAATCCGGTCAACACTACGCGCGCGCGAGGGCGGCTAAAATGACAGCAGGGGCTCGCCGCGACGCCGCCAAGCAGTCGCAAGCGGGGGGTGGCAAGTAACCCCATCCGCCGAACAATCATGGCGAGCGGCAAGACAGGGACCGTTCTATGTCTCTCCCAAGCAAGATGCCTATCGGGCCAGTTGCTCATCTTCGATGAGGACCCGGAACTTCGGCCGTCAGCCCGGGCCACGAACGTTTGCTCGCCGGGTTGTTCTAAGGGCATGTCATCATCGAGCTTGTAGCCCCAGGGCGAAATGAACGATAGTTCGTCGCTCGCCACTTGAATCCAGAGCGCGGAAAGCATCGATCTGCTTGTGCATGGGTGCCTGCCTTCATCTGATCCCGTCAAATGCCGAGGCCTCTTGGCTCCGAACGGACCGAAACTGCGGGAGGTTTCATCGCGCTCTCCACGTTGAGGGACAGCAGACCCGCCCTAGTGAGCGCGCTTGCGGTGATCAGAAAAGCAACAGAAATCCGAAGAACATAAGGAAGCCCCTCGCTGCCTTCCATTGTGATATCACTACTCGGCTCGGAGGCTAAATGCTCACCTCAGATTACAGCGGCCCTTATCGCATCCGGACAGAACGGAAGCCCTGCCTGAGATCCAGCACCCGCGCGATGCTATCGTGAGGGTGAGTCGCGAGGCTCACACCGATAGGGTTTTCTGACCAAGACGGCCTTTGTTTGCATTGGCCTCTCCGATACTTGCTGGTTGGCTGTGGAGGCGCCGACGCAGAGAGCAGCGCTAGACCGCCCAAATCAAGAATCCTGCCAGACAACTGGTCGTGCCTTTTGCCCTATGCTAGGCTTGTCTCCTACAAAAGGTGCTCGGAATGATCGGTCAGCGGAGGATCTCGGGATGACTGACGTGCAGGCAACCGAAAATGATGCCGCTCATGGCGTGCCCACGGGCTGGAAGCGGTGGGTCTATTCGACAAACCATAAAGACATCGGCATGCTGTACCTGATCTTCGCGATCGTGGCGGGCGTCATCGGTGGTGGGCTTTCCGGCTTCATGCGCTGGGAACTGGCCGAGCCGGGCATTCAGATTTTCCCGGGCCTGGCCCAGATGGTCTATGGCATTGGGGGAGATGCTGCGCTCGATGCCGGCAAGCACATGTACAACGTGTTCACCACCGCCCATGGGCTCATCATGATATTCTTCGTTGTCATGCCGGCCGTGATCGGCGGTTTCGCCAACTATTTCGTGCCGCTGATGATCGGCGCGCCGGACATGGCGTTTCCGCGCATGAACAACATCTCGTTCTGGCTGCTGGTTCCCGCCTTCCTGCTGTTGCTCATTTCGCTCTTCATGGAAGGCCCTCCGGGCGCCATGGGCACCGGCGGCGGTTGGACCATCTATCCGCCGTTCTCGACCTCGGGTCAGCCTGGCCCGGCCATGGACTATGCGATCCTCTCGCTCCACATCGCGGGTGCATCCTCGATTCTGGGTGCCATCAACTTCATCACCACCATCCTGAACATGCGCGCCCCCGGCATGACCATGTTCAAGATGCCGCTCTTTGCCTGGGCGGTGCTGGTGACCGCGTTCCTGCTGCTCCTGGCTCTGCCGGTCCTGGCTGGCGCCATCACCATGCTCTTGACCGACCGCAATTTCGGCACGGCCTTCTTCGATCCGGCGGGCGGCGGTGACCCGATCCTGTTCCAGCACCTGTTCTGGTTCTTCGGTCACCCTGAAGTGTACATCATGATCCTGCCGGGCTTCGGCATCATCAGCCACATCATCTCGACCTTCTCGCGCAAGCCCATCTTCGGGTACCTGGGCATGGTGCTGGCCATGGTCGCGATCGGCGCGGTCGGGTTCGTCGTCTGGGCGCACCACATGTACACCTCGGGCATTTCGCTCAACACCCAGCGCTACTTCACCGCCGCAACCATGATCATCGCGGTGCCAACCGGCATCAAGATCTTCTCCTGGATCGCGACCATGTGGGGCGGCTCGATCCGCATGACCACGCCCATGCTGTGGGCCATCGGCTTCATCTTCCTGTTCACCGTCGGCGGTGTGACCGGTGTGGTGCTGGCCAATGCGGGTGCCGACCGTGCGCTGCACGACACCTATTACGTGGTCGCGCACTTCCACTACGTGCTCTCGCTGGGCGCCGTGTTCACCATCTTTGCGGGCTGGTACTACTGGTTCCCCAAAATGTTCGGCGTGATGTACAGCGAATTGCTGGGCAAGGTGCACTTCTGGATCATGTTCGTGGGCGTGAACCTGATCTTCTTCCCGCAGCACTTCCTCGGCCTTGCCGGCATGCCGCGCCGTTACATCGACTACCCCGACAGCTACGCGCTGTGGAACAATGTGGCGTCGTGGGGTTTCGTGGTTACAGTCATTGGAATGGCGTTCTTCTTCGCCTCGATTTTCGAAGCCTTCGCGCGCAAGCGCCAGGCAGCGGACAACCCCTGGGGCGAGGGTGCGACGACGCTCGAGTGGACCCTGAGCTCGCCGCCGCCCTACCACCAGTTCGAGACCCTGCCGCGCTTCAAGTAAGAAAAATCCTGGGATAGGTTCAGGTTCTAGGCGGCGCAACTACCCCAGGAACTTGTTTCAGCGCGCCGGCCGAGCCGCAATCTGCGGCTCCTTGGCTGCTCGTCCTGGGTGTTGTTGTATTTGGCCGGAACGGTCCTGCCACCCGGGTTGGACCAAGCCGACTGGTCCGATCATCAAAATTTACCCATTACACGGCACGGTCTGGCGACGGCAATCCTCAAGGAACGCTGATGCATGTTTTGCGCACGCCGTGCCTGTTTCTGCGGAACTGCCCCACGGTGCGCTCGTTGAGCTGCAAGGACCACAGGAGAGGCCGGTGCTAGCTGCCGGTTCGAGGAGGTCAACATGACGATGGCCAGATACATACTGCTATGCGGCGCCGGTGCCGCCATCGCGTCGATGGGTGCAACGGCAGCGTTGGCAAGGATGGAGGGCAAGCCGGCCTTGCAACCGATCAACTCATCGAGCCACTGGCTCTGGGGAGAGGCCGTTGGAAAAAACACAAGGCTTGATGCCGCTCACACGGGTATCGGCGCCGCCACCAACCTAGGCGCAGGCCTCTTCTGGGGCACCGTTTTGGGATTCATTCTCGATAGCAAGCACCCAACGCTCAAACAAACCGTCGGATATGGCATAGGGGTAGGGGCAGTAGCCGGAGCGCTCGACTACGGGATCATGCCAAAGCGCCTCACGCCGGGATGGGAGCTGGCACTATCCCGGCGGTCCGTTGTCTTGACCTTCGGCGCGATGACCGCCGGACTGGTGATGGGCGGGCTCACGGCACGTGCGCTCGAAGATTCCAGGGGGTCTGAGTAGGTTTCCGTGCGCAATGTCACGGGCGCGGCGTCGCGCTTCATCCCAAGCGTCATTCTGGGCCCATGAGCAGAGACGACATTGCCGTCTCCTTCTCCTTCACCTTAACCGGCCAGCGGCCGTTGTGGTTTTGGCCCAGAGATCTCCTTGTCGGCGTCCGTTCGGCGGTTGTGGCTATTTGGTGGGTCTAATTGGCAACCGACTGCACCAAGTACACTACCTCAAGAGTGCGTGCATTCTGTTCGCTCAATAAATCCTCCAAAGACGGATTTCATCCCTTGCCACTCATCGACTCCACTCCGCTCCCGAAAGCAGTCGATGGGTCAGATCCGCACGGATCATTCAACGGCGATAGTTTCACGCTCGCCGTGCTCCCAGGATCAGGTGCGCTGACCGTCGGCGTGTTCTGGCCGTCTCGCCTGCAGATCGAAGCCATCGCCTGAACTCAGGACATGCAACCTTAGATCGTATATCGAGAGTGGGGTGTCTGGCTCTCCCTCCGCGATGTTCGAGTGCGTGACACCCGAGCCGTCGACCAGGTACACAGCACCGCTGCCGATGACGCGGAAATGACCGTCGCGGACCACGATCGCAGTGTCCTCGTCGATGCCGACGCCGAGAACGCGTGGGTTTTGGGCTACGGCACCGATGAGCCGGCCGATGCGGCCACGCTGAGCGAAGTGTTGATCGATGATGACGCCTGGCAGCAAGCCCAGTCCCGCGGCCATCTGCAGGTCGCCCAGCCGATAGGAGGCGGAGTTGCTCGCTCTTACGAGCATTGTCTCGCTCATTGCCGAAGCGCCCGCTGAGGTCCCTGCAACGACACCGCCCGCTTCATAGATCTGGTGCACGCGCTCTTCTATGGGGGTGTCGCCGATCTGGCTGGTGATGCGCAACTGATCACCACCTGAGAAAAAGACTGCCTGCACGTCCTCAAGGGCCGCGATCTTCTCGGGCAGACCGGCCTCTAGCCGGTCTTCGATATAGAGTTCTGTAACGTCGCTGATGCCGAGTCGAGCGAAGGACGTCTGGTATTTCTCGAGATAGCCGTCCGGTTCGTGGGAAGCGATCGTGGCCAGGACCAGTTTACCGTTGCTGATCATCGACGCGACCTCCTTAAGGATTAAGCAATCCCCATCGTGGTCTTCATGGCCACCGATGATGATCAGGGTGCCGGGCTTGGCCTTTCTGTGTTTGCTTGGCTCGGCCATCACGTTTCTTCCGACTTGCGGAGGTATGCACGGGGCTCCGGTTTTTCGCTGGTGGCATACGCAACCGCGAACTCGCGGCTGTTGTGGTCCCAACCGATTTCCCCTTCGGGCGTCAGCACAATGACTCCCGCCTCTCCTTCAAGAGCGCCGACCAGCGGCAGCATTTGCCTGATCGCTGCGTCGGGAGCCAGGGGCTCGAGGGCTCCCATCGTCCGGCTGGCCAGGGCTATGCGGGCGATTTCTTCGCCGTCGCCGGAAAGGGCGACACCACCAACCCGGTTGTCGGCGTAATAGCCACAACCAGGTTGCGGGCTGTCGCCGACGCGACCGGGCAAGGCACCTTCAATGCCCCCAGTGGAGGTGCCAGCAACCAGCAGGCCGGTGGTGTCGAGGGCGACGCAACCAACGGTGTCGTGGGAAAGGGGCCGCTTGAGAAGATGGGCTTTGTGGGTGGTGTCCAGTTCCGCTGGCTCGCACAGCTCCAAGCCTTTCTCGACGGCATAGCGCCGTGCACCCTCCCCAGCGAGCAGAATGGTATCGTCGAACAACATCGACCGAGCGACACTGATGGGGTGGCGCACACCTTTGATTACGGCCACGGCGCCGACGTTGAAGGAATTTCCCTCCATCAGTCCCGAGCACATCTCGATCTCGCCGTCGGCGGTCAGAGCGCTGCCATAGCCGGCATTGAACGTTGGATCGGTCTCCAATTGGCGGATTGCGGCTTCCACTGCTTCGATCGCAGATCCGCCCTGGCCTAGAATATCCCGGCCGCATTCGAGCGCCTTAAGGCACCCCTCTCGGTTGGCCGCTTCCTCGCTCGGTTCAATGTCCTTGGCGCCACCATGCACGATAATGGCCCACATCAGACGACCTCGAGCTGGGGAACGTTGTTTCCCTCAAACGATGAGATCGAGTCTAGGGACGGCACGAACTCTCGAACCTGCTGCCACACCGCCTCGACATCATCGGCAGTGAGCACGACCAGATCGCCTGGCCTGGCCATACGCAAGCATGTGTCCACCGCTTCGTCCTCGGGCAAAACCACATGCAACCGACCCGGCGAGCATCCGGCCTCGAGCGCTCCTTCCATGAGCAACTGGGCCACCGTACCGGATTCGCGGCCACGCAGTTCTCCATCTTCCTTGAAGACGACGATGTCGAAAATGCGCATGGCGAGGGCGCCCATCTCGCGGATATCGCTGTCTCGACGATCGCCGGCTATGCCGACAAGTCCTATCGTGCGGCTGTGATTGCCGGCCATCCCGGTGACCAGGTGCCCGAGGGCCTTAAGCCCATCGGGGTTGTGGGCGTAGTCGAGCATCGTTTTAAAACCGTGCCCGTCGTGAACGTTGAGCCGGCCGGGGCACTGCTCGAACGACATGGTGAACTTCGATAGCGCCGCGCGAATGGTCTTGAGCGGCACCTCGTGGCAATAGGCCATGGCGACTGCGGCCAAAGCATTGGCGGCATTGAAGTCTGCCATCCCCCCGAACGTGGCGGGCATTTCATCTACCTTCATAAGATAGATGGCTTCGCCATTGTCGTAGATTACAACGTCCCAGGCTTCCTCGACACGTTCGCGGCAGACTGCTCTTCCACCGTCGGCCACGTGCTCTGTCAGGAATTCCGGCCACTCGCTGCGATCATGCAGGGAGAAATAACAGATGCTGCCTCCAGCGTTCCGCTCCATGGCGGCTGTGTGCTCGTTGTCGGCATTGAGAATGCTCCAGCCGGTACGCTTGACCGACTCTGTCACGACCGACTTCACTGCAGCGAGGTCGTCGACAGTTTCGATCCCTTTCAGGCCGAGGTGGTCGGGTGACACATTGAGCACCGCGCCAATATCGCATTGGTCGAAAGCAAGGCCTTCGCGCAGGATTCCGCCCCGCGCGCATTCCAGTACGGCAATCTCTACGCTGGGCTCGTTGAGAACAAGTCGGGCACTCCTGGGCCCCGAACAGTCTCCCATCTGGATTCTCTCGCCGTTGAGATAGATGCCGGTGGTGGAAGTCAGACCAACGGTGGCACCCGTCTCTTGTAGGATATGAGCGAGCATTCGTGCGGTCGTCGACTTGCCGTTGGTGCCGGTGATGGCGAAGATCGGAACGCGGCCATCGGAACGCTCCGGATAGAGCATCTCCAGAACCGGACGAGCGACGTTTCGTGGACGTCCTTGAAAGGGCTCAAGATGCATCCGGAAACCCGGGCCGGCGTTGACTTCGATGATGCCGCCGCCGGTTTCGTGCACCGAGCGCCCTATGTCGGGGCACACAAAGTCGATGCCGGCAATATCGAGTCCGATGATTTGGGCAGCACGCCGGGCGATCAGCGCATTGTCCGGATGGATCTCGTCGGTCCGATCAATGGCAGTTCCGCCGGTCGAGAGATTGGCGGTCGGACGGAGCAGGATCTCCTCGCCCGCGGCTGGGATGGACTGCACCGTCAGTCCCATTTGCGCCAGGAAATGATCGACGCAATCATCGAGCTCGATGCGGGTGAGTACGGAAGAGTGTCCTTCGCCCCGGCGGGGGTCCTTGTTGATCTCTTCGACCAGTTCCAGAATTGAACGCGCGCCGTCGCCGACCACATGTGCAGGCACGCGGCGGGCGACAGCCACAATCTCGCCCCCGATCACGAGAATGCGATGGTCGGCGCCGGTGAAGAACTGCTCGACGATGACTGTGCGGCTGTGTTCGCGGGCTTGCTCAAAGCCCCACCGCACCGCTTCGTCATCATCAAGGTCGATGTTGACACCACGGCCGTGATTTCCGTCCAATGGCTTAGTCACCACTGGATAGCCTAGCCTCCGTGCGGCAGCACAGGCTTCATCTGCCGATCGCACCAGTTCTCCGCGCGGCACAGGCAGGCCTGCGCGGTCGAGCAGGAGCTTGGTGAGGTCCTTGTCGCCGGCGATCTCGGTTGCGATCTCGGATGTCATGTCGCTGCAGCTGGCCCGAACGCGCTTCTGCTTGCATCCATGCCCGAAGGTAATGAGGCTGGTGTCATCGATGCGCGAATAGGGTATGCCGCGGCGCTCGGCCTCGTGGACGAGTGAGGCGGTTGTCGGACCAAGGGTGCGGCTCGCTACCTGCTCACGCAGAGCGGCAAGCCCTTCATCAAAGGAGTGGAAGCCCGGGTCATCGCAGATCTCGTCGAGATCGGCAAAGCCCCGCAGGGACTCAGGCAGAATGCCTTCCACCAGCTCCATGGCCAGCCGACCGGCGGAAAGACCCACCTCTTCATCAAGGTAAGCATACATCACGTGATAGACACCGGACTTTCCCGCAACAGAGCGGGTTTTGCCGCGTGTGACCCGCTGCCCCACTACGCTCTGCAGTTCGAGGGCGACATGTTCGATCACATGGCCGAGCCAGGTCCCTTCTTCCATGCGGCGGATGAATCCACCTTCCTCCCGATAGCTGCAGCCATGCTTTTGTAGGCCCGGCAGTGTGGAAACGAGCCGGGAGGCAAAGTCTTCAAGCTTGTTCGTGGGCCAGTTTTCCATTGTGCCCAGGTCAAGAGTGATCTGGATCATCGGAGTGTGGCTATAAAGAAATGGGCCTCGGTAGACGCGCGTGCCGAGCACGCGGACAGGGGTGGTCAACTGGCGCTCGCCAGTGACCTCGGAACTCGACACGGGATGTCTCCTCACCAACTTTGTCGTTGCCATCCACAACAGTCGGCCCAATCGGCTCGTTCCCGTACGCTCGCAGAAAGCTAGCTGGTGATTGCGTGAACACTGCCGGATCGAGTCGCCAAAGCCGTGCTTCGACAACAGGTTATGTCGCGGCACGGTGACCAGCGAGCCTGGCGAGGAGCTGCCTAGGCCTTAACGCAATTTACTAACAGACGCTCCGCCACAACGCGGTGAAAGACGTAGCATTTGCTCCAAGCACCATCTCCAATCGGCACGCAGGCGGACCTTCTGCACGGACCAACGAATGCGGCGCTAGGTGCGCGCACTGCGCCAGGAGCTTCGTGCCCTGTTGAGGCGGGTCGCCTCGCCGGAGTTCCTCGCGGCCATGACTTCTTCGCAAGAGGATTAGCCGCGCAGCTGGTTTCGGGAAGGGTCACTGCCCAGCATCGAGGATCGCTACCGTTGGTGATCGGCTGGTTTGACAATTCCGAGAGCTTGCGATGATACGAGCGCCGCCCCCATCAACAACAATTGTCTGTTACCCCCCGGCAGGCGAGGTGTGCGGTGCGATCGTCTGGTCAAGCACATCACCGCCCCGTGACAAAGCCAGATTGTCAGCCGGGATATAGGGCACCGTCGAGAGCACATCGGAGATCGGCGCCAAGGCGGGCGAATTGCCGTCGCCGGGATAGATCAATGACCAGTTCTTGAGGTGCATGTCGCCATTGCCCATGACCACCGATAGGATCAGCCGGCGATCTATGACTACGACGCCGGTACGGTCGTTCTGGACCTAGCGCGCAACGACATCGGATTTGCCTCAGCGGCACAAACTCGCAACCAGATCGCCACGGCCGAAGGAATCGAAACCATCGGCTTTGATGCCGATCACGAAGTCTACGACGCTATCGCCCAGCTTACCGATGACGAGGACGTGATCCGCGCCAGCTTCGATGCGCTGTCGGGCGAAATCCACGCGTCAGCTCAATCTGCACTAATCGAGGACAGCCGCTTTGTCCGCCACACGGCCAACAACCGTATCCGCGCCGCCTTCGGGGAGGCGGGTGCAACGGTCGCGCCGGTGCTGGCCTTTGGTCCCGGCGGCACCCCCATGGCGGTCGCGGCCGATCATGCCGGCCCGGCGTACTGGTCCTCCGGCTTTGGCTCCTGGAGTTCGACCGACAGTGACGGCAACGCCGCCGCCCTTGATCGCAACACCGGCGGACTGCTGATCGGTGCGGACGGTCTGGTCGGCGGTTGGCGGCTCGGCGTGCTCGCCGGCTACAGCCAGTCCAACCTCGGTGCCGACAATCGTGCTTCGTCCGGTTCGAGTGACAATTATCATCTCGGGCTCTATGGCGGAACGGCGTGGGGCAACATCGCCCCGCGCACAGGCGCGGCCTATAGCTGGCACGACATCGACGCCAGCCGTTCGGTAGCGATCCCCGGCCTCACCGACCGCCTCTCGGCCCACTACAATGCCGGCACGTTCCAGGCGTTCGGAGAACTGGGCTACGGCATCGACATGGACGATACCCGCTTCGAGCCCTTCGCCAATCTCGCCCATGTCAGCGTGCACACCGACGGCTTCATTGAACAGGGTGGTGCTGCGGCGCTCTTGGTTGGCAGCGGCAACACTGATGTGACCTTCACCACGCTTGGCTTGCGCGGCGAGCACGCGATGACGCTCGGCGCCATGAACGCCACCCTGCGCGGCATGGTGGGTTGGCGCCATGCCTTTGGCGATGCCACACAGGAAATCACGTATGCCTTCTCGTCGGGTGATGCCTTCACCATCGCCGGCGTACCAATTGCACAAGATGCCGCCGTCATCGAGGCCTGGCTCGATCTCAACCTGACGCCCGAAGCGAGCTTCGGCCTGTCCTATACCGGCCAAGCCGCTTCGGACGCACAGGACCATGGCTTCAGGGCAAATCTCAGTGTGAGGTTCTGAGCCGAACGGTTCACTCAGTGGCTGCTTTCAGCACCGCAGGTCGTACTCGCCGAGACCAGCGCTTCGTTGGAATGGTCCTGTTTTACCTCATCCCTGTTCAACTGCCGTTTTATCTGTGGGCGCATGGTGTCGTCGATCCCCCACCTGCCGAATGCGAATTGTCGTTCTGCACATTTGCCGGAGGTACTGCCGCGGCTTCTTATAGCCGCATTCGCCTGGTGACGCGGCCAGTCTCAATCCTGAGATAAGGCCCATGTCCGCTCCAGCGGGTCGTGAACGCCCGCGGCTGCAACGAAGGCGCAGATTGGCAGCTTCCTGCCAACGTGAGCGCAGTTGACGTTTGGTGGTTAGCTGTTCGCCCGGTTCAAACCGCCAATCACGAGCGACTTTCGGAAACCAAAGGCCAAGCGCCGGCACTCGTCTATTCTTGGGTGTTCCGCTTGGAACGTTTCGCTGCCGCCGCAATTGGGTCCAGAGAAATTTGTGCAAGGAGCGGCATGATGACCGAGAGCAGGGACGACACCAAGAAACCAACGCCCCGAACCGACAACATCCTGACAAACCGGCAGGGTCATCCCGTCTCCAATAACCAATCTCAGCGGACCGTGGGCAGTCGGGGTCCGGCGACGCTGGAGAACTATCATTTTCTCGAAAAGATCTCCCATTTCGATCGCGAGCGCATCCCTGAACGGGTCGTGCACGCGCGAGGCTTTGTCTGTTATGGCGAATTTGAAGCAACCGGCATGATCGGAGATGAAGCGGCTTCAAGATACACACGCGCGAAATTGTTTCAGGAACGCGGAAAAAAGACCCCTCTGGCCATCCGCTTCTCCACTGTGATCGGAGGGCGCGATTCCTCAGAGGTCGCCCGCGACCCGCGCGGATTTGCGGTTAAGTTCTATACCGAGGACGGCAATTGGGATCTTGTCGGCAACAACCTTGCGATCTTCTTTATCCGTGACGCAATCAAGTTCCCTGACGTGATCCACGCCCTAAAGCCCGACCCTGTGACCTTCCGCCAGGAGCCGAACCGCATCTTTGACTTTATGAGTCAGACGCCAGAATCCATGCACATGCTCACCCACCTATTCTCTCCACGTGGGATTCCGGCAAGCTATCGGCATATGGAGGGGTTCGGGGTCAACACCTATAAGATGGTGAACGCGGATGGCGGCACGGTGTTGGTCAAGTATCATTTCCATCCGCGCCAGGGCATCGCTAGCCTCACCGAGCAAGAAGCGGCTAAGGTGCAGGGGCAGGATCTGGGATCTGCTTCGAAAGATTTGTTCACCGCCATCGAGATGGGGAACTATCCGCAATGGGACCTATATGTGCAAATCATGGACGACCATGAGCATCCCGAGCTTGATTGGGATCCACTCGACGATACCAAAATATGGCCTGAAAAGGACTTCCCCCTACGCCACGTCGGCACCATGACGCTCAACCGCAACGTCGAAGACTTCTTCAACGAAAACGAGCAGATCGCCATGGGAACCGGTGTTCTGGTCGACGGGTTGGATTTCTCGGACGACAAAATGCTGGTGGGACGGACCTTTTCTTATTCCGATACCCAGCGCTATCGCGTTGGCCCGAATTATCTACAATTGCCGGTCAACCAGCCAAAGGCCAGTAGCGTCGCCACAAACCAGTCGGGGGGGCAGATGTCGCACTATCGCGACATGGCGCCGGGGCAGAACCCCTCTGTCAACTACGAGCCATCGATTCATAACGGGCTTAGGGAAGCTGAGCATCAACCTAATGATCAGCCCGAGATCTCTGGGCGTCTGACGCGCAGCGTGATTGAACGGCGCAATGACTATGTCCAGGCCCGCGCGCGCTATTGCACGATGATGGATTGGGAGCGCGATGATCTGATCAAGAATATGGGCACACTGCTTGGCCAGTGCGAGCGCGATGTACAAGAGCGCATGATCTGGCACTTTCTGCTCGTACACGATGACTACGGCAACCGTGTTGGCGACATGATCGGCATTTCTGCTCAAGACGTCCAAGGTCTCGGGCCACTCCCCAAGCAAGTGCTAACCGAAGAGGACAAACAGCGCCTTCATAACCTCGGGCACAATGGCGACGCCATAGACGACACGGTTTGGGGACAGTGGACCAGTTCGGTTCGAAATTACCAGGCGAGAGCCGAAGAGGTGCTTTCCGGAGCGCTGCCTGAAATTGCTGATATGGCGGCGGAATGACCGATTGCCCACCACTTCGATGTCGGGATGCTGCTGCTCAGGTGCGCGCCAACGGCCAATCGTGCAACACTCGGTCCGCTTGTCTAGCGGCGAAAGGCCATGGCAGCTCCCCATTCGCCGCATTCTAGAAGCGTAATCGAGTGCGAGGTAGACCCGCGAACGCGATCGCCAGGCAACCGCGTACTGACCACAGCTAACCTGCATGTCGTGCATCCCACGCCGCCTACGCAACTGGCGGCACGGCCCAGAAGCAACGCTCCTGGGTCTTCGGCTTAGAATTTTCCGACGAGGTTTAGGAAGACGCCGCGGTCATTGAGGGTAAGGTCGCGCAGATCGTCCGAGAAGGATCCGAAGTTGTAGCCAAGGCCGATTTTGAAGTTGTCTCCCAGATGGTGGTAGACGGCGGCCAAGGCCCCATAATCGGTGGTTTCGGCCTCAGGCATGTGCATCACCCGCCCCTCGAGGAGAAGGTCCCAGTTCTTGACCACATGGACGTCGGCCCGCAGCACACCCAGATGGGCCGACGACTGGTGCCAGTCATCGACAAAGCCGGTGTCATCGGTGGCCCGGTTGAGCACTTCGCCGTAGCGGAAGCCATATTTGCCCCCGACCGTGAGCCAGGGCATGAGGTCGTAGTTGACGTCCAGTGACAGGATATGGCTGCGCTGGGCCGGAGCGAGGCTGTCGCCCGTCACCCCGCTGATCAACTGGTTGCCGCCTGGCCGGTCATAAAGCCAGGTGTAGCGGAACAGCGCGTTGAGCCGGTCATGCTCGACGGGACGGTAGGCATAGCCAATCGAGGCTTCGGCATATTCGGTGTCGGTGAACGCGGAGTTGTCCGAGGTCGAATCCGAGAAGACCCCATCGAAGTCGGCCAGAAGCCGCCAATCGTCACTGGTCTGCCACGAAAGGCCCGTGGCAAAAAGATAAGTGTTCTGGTTGCGCGTGCCGTCCGAGGATTCTTCGATCCGAACCTCCCCGCGCGCATGGGCGGCGATGCCCTCGGGCTCGTCCACATAGCTGATCGCCAGCGAAGGGGCGTACCGATTGAAGTCGGCCCGCTCAAGACCGGTGACCGGATCGGTGGTGCTGTCCTCGACCCGCCCGGCCACAAGACCCAGATCAACGGTCCAGAGCGAATCCGGGGTCAGCAGCACGCCATAGGTCTGGGTCAGCGAGCGCTTGTTGCCGTACATATCGTAGCTGTTTTCGGCATAGGTCGAGGCGATCTCATCGAGCCTGCGCTTGAGCCCGAACACCACGGTGCCCCCGTCGTCTCCGATCAGATCGAAGGTTTCGCCAATGTCGAAGGCCCGCGCCGGATCAAGCCGGTAGCCCATATAATAATGCTCATCGGCATTGGGGTCGTAAGTGGCGCCCAAAAGCGCGCCCAGCCCGTGCGTGCCGTACGATATTTCACCGGTAAGCCCGACCGTATCGGTCAGTTGCACCTGGGCGCCCACACCGGCCCGGTCGTTGCGATCGATATCGCCCGAGGTGGCAAGCGTGGTCTGACCAAAGGCATGAAGGATGGTGTCTTCGGACAAGTGATGTTCGATGCGCACACCAGCATCGAGCCGGGACCCGTCATAGCCCGACCGGCCCGATGCAATGGCCCGGGGGGACATGAGTTCGGTGTAGCTCAGCCCAGCCGAGACGTTCCAATAAGGGTCAAGCTGGAAGGCAAGGCTTAAATCGCCATTGCGCTTGATCTGGCCTTCACCATCCTCGTAGTCGTCATAGCCTGCCACCAGTTCGACGCCGTTTTCAAAGGCGATGTCGGCATCAAGACCCCACAGCCACTGATCGGTGTGGATCTGCTGGGTGAGGGTGGAAAACCCTTCTTGCTTGTTCTCGTAGTAAGCTCCAACCGTCCCCTGGGTACCGGTCACCCCAAGATCGGCCAGATCGATCTGGCCGGCCAGCCGCCAGGCAATCGCGGATCTGCTGGCGATCCCTGCAGTCCCATCCTCGCCCCAGGAAAGACCACCGTCCACCGAGTGCGAGAGGCCAAAGCCGGGTCCCTCCGAGCGGGCGATTTCAGCCTCAAGGAACGAGGTTTGCGAATAGCGCAGCGCAATATCGGCGCCAATTCCTGTCTGATCGGCCGGCCCGGTGGTTTCGCTCATCCCCGTCGCCCCGATCCGAAGATGATCGCCAAACCAGTGCTGGAGCCGTCCCCCATAGGCATAGCCATCAAGGTCATCGGCCGCAGGCACGAACTCGTATTGGGCGACAAGAAAGACCTTGTTGCCACCGATCGCCCCATCGCGCACCGGTCCACTGGTCCCGGTCATCCACGCCAGCGGGCTTTTGAGAATGACCACGCCCTGAAGATAGTCGATGCTGTAATCGACCCCATACTGAAGCACCCGGCGCTGCACCACGCGCCCCGAGACCGCATCGCGCACCTCGACGGTGAGCGTTTCTGAACCAACCGAGACGTCCTGGCGGCGCAGAAAATAGGCCGATCCGCCCGTACCCTGGAACTCCTCGCGCTGGGGCAGCGTATCGGGAAGCGCAGCATAGACCGTGGCCTGGGTGCGCCGTTCTCCAAAGCTTGTCGTCTCCTCGGAGCGATAGACGGCGTTGGCCCCATAGAGCGTGCGGTCCGAGCGCAAGAACTCGGTGCCCTCGATGGCCGTCTGATAATTGCCCCACATCACATGACTGTCACCGCGCTCGAGACGCAGATAGAACCGCCCGTCGGTGGGGGCATCCTCGACAATGGTGGAGTCGTCGCCATAGACCGGGTAGTATTCGCTCGGATCAAGGCCACGCAGCAGGTCGCGCGCATTGCGTTCACCCATGCGATCAAAAAGGTGCCCCAGACCTTCCTCGCCGGTGTCGGCGGCAGCGGTCAGGAGATATTCTCCCCGGATCTTGCCCTTGAGATAGAACGCCAGCCGACCGGTGGACCAGACCTCATCATATTCGCCCGGACGCACCGCTTCGATCATATCGTCGCCCGTGCGCGCCCCCACCGTAAGATCGGCGAGCGCCACATAGAACCAATCGTCATAAGGGATGTTGATCTCGCGGGTGAACTGGAGGGCGCTTTTGCCCCCCTCGCCAACAAGGGCAACGTCCACCGAGTGATCGCCCGGGGGCAGGATGCGTTGGGTCACAAAAGCCCGCTCCGCATCAACGGCAATGGTTTCGCCCAGAGCCTGGACGGCATATCCCGCCGGAACGCTGTGGCCATAGACAGTGACCGCTCCGCCATAAACCGAGATATTGCGGACCCCTGTGCGATCCTCATCAAGCTCGGAGGTCTCCAGCCGGCCCGAGGCGTCGAGCCCAGCGCGTCGCTCAACAAGCGGGGCGGGCAAGGTTTCATCGTAGGCGCCCCGGCCATCATAGACACGGAGCACATAGCCAAAACGTTCCGCCTCGGCAGGAACCGTCCATTGCGCACGCCCATTGATGGCAACCGGAACGATGGCGACCGGTGCCGCGCTGGGCCCGGCCTCACGGTCATGGATGCGGATTTCGGCACGGGCGATAAAGCCCGGATAGTTGGCATAGGTGGCAAAACTGATCGTATCGCCTTCCTGGCCGCCGCCCTGGCGCGGTTCGGTCACCACATTGAGCACCGGCTCGGCATCGAGCCCGTCGAACTTGACCCCGATATCGACAGCGCTCAGGCCCAGATCGGTCCGCCGCTGCGCATCGACCGGGCGATCGAGCACGGTGCTTTCCTCGACCGTATCGCCATCGACGCTGATCATGAAGGGAATGGAACCCGCATCGGCCAAAGATTCGGCCTCGGTGTTCTCCCCGATC
This sequence comes from Pelagibacterium sp. H642, assembly GCF_031202855.1. Classification (GTDB taxonomy): domain Bacteria; phylum Pseudomonadota; class Alphaproteobacteria; order Rhizobiales; family Devosiaceae; genus Pelagibacterium. The sequence goes on from NZ_CP101830.1 coordinate 32,877, forward strand.
GGCAGGGTCCCCACCTGACTGGCGTACTGGGCCTGGCCAATCACCTGGGCAGGGCAGTCGCCGGTAGGGCAGGGATTGGTTTGCGCCAGCGCAGGGACGGCCAGCAGCACGCCAGTGGTCAGCGCACTGCCCGATAGCAACCCCCATGAGGGCAAACCGAGCCGACTGGGGATCTTTGCACGACTGGAGGTCATTGGCCCGTCTCCACACGCATTTCGATTTCAAGCCGGTATTGACCCGATGTCGCTCGCCACCTCTCGGCAATAAGCGCTTGCAGGCTCTCGAGGCGATCCTGGGCAAGATCGGGATCTGCGCCCGCCTCGATATAGGTGAGGCGAAGCACCGACTGCTCCTGGGCCAGGAAGCCGATCAAATCGTCGATGCCTCCCTCCCATTCCGGCCGCAGGTCGACGAGGCCAGGCTCGAAAGCCCCATCCTGGAGGTCGAGACGCACGACCCGGCCGATCGATGCGCCGAAGTTGAGCTCGGTCATCTTGCCGGCGGTCAGCCGCACAACGCGCGGATTTTCCGTCGTCAGCCGATAGCCGGTGGGCAGGGTGCGGATGTCGAGCTTGAGGATGAAGTTCGAGCCGATCCGCTGGTCGGGCAGCGCCGCACAGGGCACGCTGAACCGGCCATGGGCGTCGGTGGTGATCAATTCGCCATTGACCGTGGCCAGCCGCACGCCCGGCAGGCCCGGCTCGCCCTCGTCCTGATAGCCGTTGCGGTTGCGGTCATCGAACACGCGCCCGATGATTTCGCTGCAATCGAACACCGGCTCAGCGACAATCTCGACAGTGGCCGTTGCCTCGGGGGCAAGCTGGCGGCCCGTCGAGTCGGTCACTCCGGCACGATTGACGTGTTCGCCCGGGCCAGCCGAGCTCAGTGCCAGCATACGCAGCCTGATCTCGAGCTGGGCATTGGCGGGAACCGAGACGTCCTCGAAGATCACCCGCAACCCTTCGACCACCGGGGTCGCTTCGACCCCATCGATGCTGGCCGAGCCCTCCACGTATCGGAAGCCCGAGGGCAGCGTGTCGATCACGGTCAGGTCCGCGGCAGTGGACCCGGAATTGTTGGTGATCCTGATGACGAACGGCGCTTCCTCGCCGCGCCGAATATAGCGCAGCGATGCCACCTTGGAGACCGACAGGTCGGTCTCTACCGCCGGCAGCGAGACGAAAGACTGGCTTTCATCCGATTCAACCGGCGTACCCGTCACGCTGTCGCCATTGGTGTAGCCCAGCGCAGTGGCGGTGTTCTCCACCCCATCGGTCAGCCCGACGCCGTTGTCGACGTCGCCTTGGGCAAGAGTATAGACAGCGGTGAAGCTCTGCTGCTCGCCGGGATCGAGCGTCACGAGGTCCGGGGTAAAGGGCGAGAGCGTGCCCGTTCCCGCCAAACCATTAAAGGTCGGACCGGGATCTTGTGGGCTCACATCCTCAATCACCACATTGCCGGTGTTGGTGACGACGAGCGTATAGTGCAACTCGTCCCCGGCATTGGTGGCGCCGTTTCCGTTGACGTCCACATATTCACCCGTCTTGACGATCTCAAGGCTCGGCAGGGCCGACGGCACAGTGACCGTGTCAGGCGAGCTCTCAATGGGGTCGCCGCCGCCCGGAGGCGTTCCGGTGCCAGTCGCGGTGTTCTCGACACTGCCGGTTTCGATATCGGCCGGCGTCGGCTGATAGGTTGCCGTGAAGGTGAAGCTCGCGCCCGGGGCCAGCGTCTGCGGCCCCTGATCGAGGTCGACACCCGCGGCTATAAGCAGCGGATCATCGACCGTTACATCGGTGAGTGAAACCGCACCGGTATTGGTCACCAGGAACGCGTAGGTGATCGCTTCGCCCGGATCGAGCAGACCGTTGCCATTGACGTCGTCAAGCTGGCCGGTCTTTTCGATGGTAAGGCCCGTGTCTTCATTGGGCGGCACCACGACCGTGTCCGGTGGACTTTCGACCGGCGGATCGCTGGGATCCGGCGGCGTTGCGGTCGCAGTTGCGGTGTTCTCTACATTGCCCGCATCGATATCGGCCTGTGTGGGCTGATAGGTTGCAGTGAAGGTGAAGCTCGCTCCGGGAGCCAGCATCTGCGGACCCTGATCGAGGTCGATACCGGCGTTCTGGAGCAGCGGGTCGTCGACCGTCACGTCGGTGAGCGTCACCGCGCCGGTATTGGTCACCAGAAACGCGTACGTGATGGTCTCGCCCGCATCGATCAGCTCGTTGCCGTTGGCATCGTTGAGTGTGCCCGTCTTTTCAATCGAGAGACTCGCTTCCTCGTTCGGAGGAACGACGACCGTGTCCGGCGGGCTTTCAATCGGCGGATCGCTGGGGTCCGGCGGGGTGCCGGTGGCGGTTGCGGTGTTCTCTACAGTGCCCGCATCGATATCGGCCTGCGTCGGCTGATAGGTTGCAGTGAAGGTGAAGCTCGCTCCGGGAGCCAGCGTCTGCGGGCCCTGGTCAAGCGAAACGCCGGCACCAGACAACAGCGGATCATCGACCGTCACGTTGGTCAGCGTCACCGCACCCGTGTTCCGCACCAGGAACGAATAGGTAATGGTCTCGCCCGCATCGATCAGCTCATTGCCGTTGAGATCGTTGAGCGTGCCGGTTTTTTCGATTTCGAGACCCGTCTCGTCGCTCGGCGGAACCACAACGGTATCGGGTGGGCTTTCGATCGGTGGATCGCTGGGGTCCGGCGGGGTGCCGGTACCAGTGGCCGTATTCTCAACCGAACCTGAGTCGATGTCGGCTTGGGTCGGCTGATAGGTCGCCGTAAAGGTGAAGCTGCCGCCTGGCGCCAATGTCTGGGGTCCCTGATCGAGCGACACGCCCGCATCTTCGAGCAGCGGATCGTCGACAGTCACGTTGGTCAGCGTCACCGCACCGGTGTTCCGCACCAAAAACGAATAGGTGATCGTCTCGCCCGGATCGATTAGATCGTTGCCATTGAGGTCGTTCAGCCGGCCGGTCTTGGCGATCGAAAGACCAGCCGCCTCGTTGGGCGGAACCGTGCTGGTATCGGGCGGGCTCTCGATGGGCGGGTCGCTCGGGTCCGGCGGCGTGCCCGTCGCATGGGCAGTGTTTTCAACCGAGCCCGCATCAATATCGGCCTGGGTGGGCTGATACGTCGCCGTGAAGGTGAAGCTCGCGCCCGGCGACAGGGTCTGCGGACCCTGGTCGAGGTTCACGCCGGCATCGACCAGGAGCGGATCGTCGACCGTGACGTCGGTGAGCGTCACCGCGCCTGTGTTGGTCACTAGGAACGAATATGTGATGGTCTCACCCGCATCGATCAATTCGTTGCCGTTGAGATCGTTGAGCGTGCCGGTTTTGGCGATGGAGAGACCTGGTTCCACGTTGGGCGGAACGACAACGGTGTCCGGCGGACTCTCAATCGGCGGATCACTGGGGTCCGGCGGCGTGGCCGTGCCAGTTGCCGTGTTCTCCACCGAACCGGAGTCGATATTGGCCTGAGTCGGCTGGTACGTCGCGGTGAAGGTCGCCGTGCCACCCGGCTCTAGCGTCTGGGGACCCGGAGTGACACTCACGCCGGCATCGGCCAGGAGCGGATCGTCCACCGTCACATCATCGAGCGCGATATTGCCGATATTGGTGACCAGGAACGAATAGGTAATCGTCTCGCCAGCATCGATCAGCGCATTGCCGTTGAGATCATTGAGGGTACCGGTCTTTTCGATCTCGAGCGCAGGATCGGCCAGTTCGTTGGTGTCGGTGGCGCTATTGTTGCCGGTGTCGGGATCGGGAACGTCCGAAGGATTGGTGACGGTCGCCGTGTTGACAAGATCGACGGCGAAATCGGCGGGCACCGACATGGTCAGAGTATAGGTGACCGACGCGTCGGGAGGCAGGTCGACCTCGTCCGAGATCCCGCCTGTGCCGCTCGCCGCACCGCATACGCCTCCGCCCGCCGCAGCGCAAGTCCAGGTCGCATCGGTAATGCCAGCAGGCAGCGGATCCTCAACCACCACATTCTGGGCGCCGAACGGTCCGTTGTTGCTGACGACGATGGTATAGACCACGTCCTCGCCCGGCAGATAGGTATCGCTGCCATCGGTTTTGGTGATCTGCGTGTCGGCAGGTAGAGAAACGGGGGTCAGCGGACACTTGGCGCCGTCGCCGGTACCGACTGGCGAAGTGGAAATCAGTGTCGCAACGCCGGTCGTCAGATCGAAGCGATAAAAGCCGCCATTGTTGAGCCGGCCGAAGACACCGTTACTGGCGTCGATCAGCGACCCGAAGGAATCGACAATTCCCGACGGCCCGATGAGGTTCACGACGCCTGAGACGGGATTGATCGAATAGAAGTTGCCGTTACTTTGGTCATGGCCATAGAGAAGGCCGTTGTGCCAGGCCAGGTCTGCTGAGGCCACCGACGCACTAAGTCCGATTGAAACGGCAGTCCGGGTGACGAGGTCAATGCGCCACATGACGTTTAGCGGATCAACCCCATTGTTCTTGACGTAATAGTAGCCGTCCGCGCCGACCGCGCCCGAGGCAATACCCGTTGAGGAATTGATTCCACCACCGGTGATCGGCCCCTGGTCGCTTACCGAGCCGTTGCTGCCGATGCGCAGCAGGCGCCACCTGTTCGTGCCCGCGTCCCAGCGTGTCGCATAGATATAGTTAGTGACCGGATCATAGCCCATGGCATTGTAGCCCTGGGCGTAAGGCGCGCCGATCGGGGGGAACGCGAAGGGGTTGGTGCTCGTGTCGACGCTGACGAGCTGCGTCGGGGCATTGATCCCGAGATACATGGTCGGGGAGCAGACAAAGTTCGGCTGCGTGCCGAAAGTGACCGAGCTGCTGCCGGGCGGGTTGACGCCGACGCTCGACGTGATGTTGGAGGCATCGTTGGTATAAGTCCCGGCAGTCGTCGAGGTGACGGGCACCGTCACCGTGCACGAGGCCATTCCGGCCGTCAGGTTGCCGGAAACGTCGATCGTCGATCCGCCGACGGGCGCGTTGATGACGCCGGCCGGGCAGGTCGTGCTCGTCTCGTCCGAGGCGACCACCAGCCCTGTGGAAAGCTCGTCCGTGAAAGACCAGCCGTTCTTCGCGCCCTCTTCGCTAGTATTAGTAATCGTAAACGTCAGTGTGGAAGCCGCCCCTGTCGCCAAGTTCGTCGGGACGAATTCCTTGTCGAGCTGCGGCGTCGCATCCAAGATGGTGATGTTGTCGAAGGCGTGGTCGTTGCCTACTCCGCTGCCGTTGTTGTTAACCATGCGCACCCCGACCGAGGAGCCGCTGATCAGCAAGGCCTCGTTCGAGGTGTAGGATCCCGTATTGACAGTTCGGGCCGCTGCAGTTCCCAATGCAGGGATACTGAACGTCCGCGGGCTGGTACAAGCATTGATCGCCGATCCGACGGGCGTCGCTACGCTTCCTTCGTCGAGCAGCGAAAACTGCAGCGACGGCGCGGACACGTTGCAGTTGACTGCGGCGACATCGACGCCGAAGGTGACAAAGCGGTTGTCGATGGGAAATGGGATATTGCTCGCCGTTTCGAACTCGATGAGACCGGCGCCGGGCTCGCCCGCAGTATAGGCAGTAACGGCATAGTTGTCGCGCGGCGCGGCCTGCCCTGTATGAAGCCCAAGCGCCCAAGCGAGCTGCTGCGACTGATTCCAGAACGCTATGTCGCGGCAGTCACTCGCCTGAGCAGCGCCGTTGGTGGCCTGGTTTGCCGATGCGATCCAACCGTTGCAGTCGACCAGCCAGTTTGGATGGGCCGTGTATCCCTGGCTGGTGACACCGGTATAATCATCCAGCTTGACGATCGGGCTTGGACCTGGCCGATTCTGGAAATCCTCGACATAAATCTGGATAGGCGGCTGCGGAACACCCGGCGTGCCCGGTGCGGCCATCGCCCCACCGCTCAGTGCCATTCCCATGACCGCGAGAGGAACCGCAACCCGGGCAGCTCGCCCGCTTATCACGCCTATAACGGCATTCCGCCAGGACCGGGCTAAATCAGGTACTGAGAAAAAAACAGGATCATGCATTAGCGGCCCCTCGAACGAATTGGTCCAGTGGGAGCCGCCTGTGCATGCGCTGTCCGAGCAAGTGCCGAATTGTGGAAATCGGCACACCGCAATGATGCTCGAACTTCCCTAAACTGGACGTTTGAAGGGCAATTCAACGCAGATTCGCGCGCGGAGTATTTCACGAAAGCGCAATTTGTCAGGAAAGTGCTAAAGGGCGGCGGAAAAGCGTAGGGTGTGATTCTTGTGCCACACTCGTGCCACTATCCCCTTTGCCTTACTTGTGCGGGGGTCTGTCCCAGGCCCGCTTCATTGTGGATGTGAGGTGGCTCTGGCTCGAAAAGCCGCTCAGATAAGCGACCTCTGCGATCGACAGCTTCACCAAAGCAAAGTAAGCGCACCGCCCCGTTGGAGCCGCGCATCAAGGACATAGCGATGGGGGGTGACATTAAACGTTTTGGCGAATGCCTGGATAAAATGCCGTCGGGAAAGTCCGCACTCTGCCGCCAGGCAAGCTATCGAGAGTTTGTCCTGGACGTTCTCCGCCGCAAAATCCCTGACCCGGCGTGCGCTTGCCAGGTATCTCCGCCGGAATCCGAGGCTAGGCTTTCGAGCGGAGAGGGCCCGCGGCTCATCCTTTGGGCTTTCGCTGGACTGATGATCAGCCCGACGGTCTGCGCATTGAACAAGTGCCCTTTTCTGACCCATCCATGGCCCACGCCAAAATCCATCATCGTCAGTCGCTTCAACAAACAGGTAACGTTCGGTTTTGCTCAATGGCGCCGTCGCCTACGTGAGTGAGAGATGGGTCCCCCAGGAGCAGATCTATTCAGCGCTCGGTGCATCCGAGATCCCGGCACCGCCAAACCTTGGCCAGGAGCGGCAAGTCGATGGCGTAGTGTGCTTGGGCTGTGTGATCGAGGGCGATACGACGCATTTTGAATAAATCAGCCTCGCCGCTATCACCGTCCTCATGAACGGCTCACTTGAAACAGGCGTGCGTTGACCTCCGGCATTCTCACCACCTATACCGATGAACAGGCATTGTCCCAGCGGTGACGGTGCTCACAACAAGGGACGCGAAGCCGCTGCGGCCTGCCTCGAGTCACTCGGGACACTCACCATGGTTGCATAGCGCCGGCTTTCCACTAACCCTCCGTTGCAGGGCCTTGGCTCCAAGTTGTCCTGCAGCTAACGCAACCCCGCGCAGGTCTGTTTTGCCTGACCGCAGGAGAACTTAATGTCTTTTCGTCTTTATACGCGGCGGCGGATCGAGGGCTTTGCCCTGCTTGCCGCCTTCGCCTCAACTGTTCCACTCGCCAACTGGATGATCGGCAATGTGGGGACTTCCTGCCCCCCCGATAGTCCTTGTTTGATCCCAGTTGCTCCGGGTCTTTTAGCACCAAGCGGTGTCATTGTTGCTGGTCTTGCTTTCGTGCTGCGTGACCTGGTCCAGCGTCGCCTGGGCTTGGTCTGGACAGTCGTGGCTATTGCCACAGGCGCAGGGCTATCCGTGCTAGTGGCGCCGCCGCCTTTGGTGTTGGCCTCGTTGGCAGCATTCCTTGTGTCCGAGCTGGCCGACCTAAGTGTTTATACACCACTACAGCGTCGCGACTTTGTCCTGGCGGTGGTCGCATCAAGCGGGGTCGGCCTCGTCGTTGACACCCTCATCTTCCTGCAGCTGGCATTTGGCAGTACCGAGCTGATGTGGGGGCAGGTCGTGGGCAAGGGCTGGATGGTTTTGGCTGCGCCCCCATTCATCTACTGGCTACGTGCACGCGACGAGCGGCAGGAACGTAAATTTGCTGGAGCACCCGCATGACTGACATGTCCCTTCATGTCACACAGCTCGGTCGTGAAGCTAAGGCTGCAGAGAGCCCCGAGTTGGCTGTCCTGGAACGGGTACCTAACCCACAAGCCGATACAGACTATGTTGCTCGCTTCACGGTCCCGGAGTTTACCTCCTTGTGCCCCGTTACTGGCCAGCCAGACTTTGCCCACCTCGTCATCGACTATGTTCCGGGCGAATGGCTGGTCGAGTCAAAATCGCTCAAGCTCTACCTGACTTCGTTCCGCAACCATGGCGCCTTCCATGAGGGTTGCACAGTTTCAATTGGACGCCGGCTGGTGAGCCTGCTTGAGCCCAGGTGGCTCCGGATCGGGGGCTACTGGTATCCGCGAGGTGGTATCCCAATTGATGTGTTCTGGCAGACCGACATTGCGCCAAAGCATGTCTGGTTGCCCGACCCAGGTGTGCCAACCTATCGCGGCCGCGGATAGCCAAGCGTCTGCTCCTGGGCAGCCCAGCTGCCTAGGAGCAATATGATGTTTGTTGTGACTGACAAAACCTCAACGTCCCGCTCCAGAAAAGCCATTGGCCTTGTGGTTTGGGCTGCTCGGCGTTGCGATATTTGCTGCGACCTTGCTCTTCACCCGGCTTGGGGTTGGAGAGCTTGATCGGGGTTTCTGCCGCAGAACGAGCCGCTGGGCGCGGGTCTTCTTGCCATAGTCTTCCTGTTGTTTGTGCGTCCGCGTTTGCCATCCAGAAGTGAGCTTTGAAAGCTGTTGCTGATCTCGGCTTGTGCGCCCAGCGTTTACAGCTGTTGCAATGAGGAGTGTGGATGCTTCTCATGGGGGCGTCGTTCTGGGTGTCTCCCCCTCGCGACCGCAGCCGCACGCCCTCCTGGGCAAAGAGACTCAAGGTGCGGCGTCGGCATAACCACGCTCGCTGGCGCGGCGCAGCTCCGCTTACTCGGCTGGGAACATCCAGCGGACCGGCTTACCCAGCGAGCGGGCATATTCAATCTCCCGTTTCGTGCTCGACCCGACATGGCCACCGACGTTGACCACGAAGATCTCGTCAGCAAGGTCGATCTTGCGGAAGTGCAGCTGGTCTATCGCCTGTTTCTCCGGGGTGCTCTCGTCTCCGTCGGACAACAGGAACTGCGAACCGGTCGGTTGATCGGCATGCCCGAACGCACCCCGGCTAATCACAATGTGACCCAGCATGGAGAGATGCAGGTTCGCCAGATGGAAAGCATCAGGGAAGCGGCTGGAACCACACAAGGTAATAACTTTGGGCTGAGAACTCATGCAGATCTTTCACTCGGGAGATGGTAGGCAACTTGCAAAGATGGCTTTCTAGGAGCGAACGGACAGCATTCCACCCCCAACTTGCCGTGCGTAATCCACGGCTAGCCGTGAGGCAGCTATAACCTCAAGGACTAGCTGCCGGTGCCACTGCGGTCGACATGGGAAAACTCAATCAGGTCCCAACGATTTCCCCAAGGATCCCGCCAGACGACGACGCGCCCGTAGGGTTCAATGCGCGGCTCTGTTTCGAAATGGATGCCCTTGCTTCGCATGTGGAGATAGTCGGCATCGAAATCCATGGTCTCCAGAAAAAGCCAGACACGTCCGCCCCCTTGTTCTCCGATCGTTGAGATCTGCTGATTGCCGACAGCACGAGCCAGCAAAATTTCAGTTTCCCCGCCACGTGGAGCAATTCGGACCCAACGTTTTCCATTGCCGAGGTCAGTATCTTCACGGCACTCGAAGCCGATGCTCAAAAAGAAAGCTAAGGCTTCATCATATTCGGGAACAAGCAGAGAAAAGAGAGCGATACGGTTTGGCATGAAGAAGCGTTAGCAATCCGTCGGTGGGCTGGCAACTTTGTTGAACGAGGGCAGTTTGATCATAACGGACGCTGGACGCGTCTATGTTCATTTCCGCTCAGTTGCATGGCAGTCGTTCGTGTCAACCAGATGTTACGGGAACTCCCCACCCCCGACGCGCCAGACCATGCGCCTTTTTACCGGCGGATCGAAGTTGGCGATCGAGCCAAACCCGCTCTGCTCCAGATTCACGGCTTTTCGAGTTCTCGAACATTTCGAAAGGGCATTATCAAACTGGCGGAAGCCGCTTCCGTCGTCGTCCCGGTTTGCCCGTCTTCGGAGGATCGAACGTATTGCCAGTACCTTCGTTTAAGGCGAGCGCGAAGGCATCCAAGAGCTTTAGCTAGGCTCGGCATCAGAGCGCGGTTTATTCTATCTTCACGATTTCGGGGCCCCTGTGTGGGCCTTCACACCGCCATGGATCAACCGGAGCTTGTGTCGCGCCCGATAGTCCAGAACGCCAATACTCATCGGTCCGGCTTTGAGCCCGCGATGGGCCGCGACGGAAGCGTTCTGGACCGATCCTACCGAAGAGAACGCGGTGCAAGCCACAGCTCACCTGAGCGATTTCAGGGCTGCCGGATTTTCTTTGCCTCGCGCTTGAGCACATCACGCATGTTACCGTTCCGGTCGATCAGGCCACGCACCTGCTCCTCGGAAATGCCATTCTGTTGGGCGAAATAGCGAACTTCGTACCCTTGGTCCGCGGCAACCCAGTCGCCGTCTCGCAAATCCTTTTTTCTGGGATCGTCAGCCATTGTGCTCTCCTCGTGTTGAGGCATGGGCAGCGACATTCTCTGATCGGCGGTTCCAGCGCAGGGTAAGACAAATGGGACTGGTCGCACGATTGCTGCCTTCAGCCCTGCGCCGAGCGTCTTGGGCACAGGTCAATCGGCTCAAAGCTGCTCGATCACCGAACAAGCAGAAGCCAAATTCGAGTGACCCCTGGCGCCTTTACCCCTTCACCGCCCCCGCCGTGAGTGAACGGCTGATCTGTCGATACATAACGAGACCAAGCACGGCCGGCGGCAACGCGGCGACGATCATCACGGCTGAAGCAGTGCCCCATTGAATGCCGCCGCCGCCCGAGGAAAAAAAGAACGAAGCACCCACAGTCATGGGGACCGCATGGCGCGTGGTGAGCATCAGGCCGAACAAAAACTCATTCCAGGCGGTGATAAAGCCAAAGATGAAGGTGGTGACGATAGCGGGCCGGCAAACGGGGGCGATGATCGAGGTGATGATCGTGAACCGGTTCGCCCCGTCCATATGCGCGGCCTCATCAAGTTCTATCGGGATTTCGCCGATGGCGTTGACAAGGATAACAAGGGCTAAGGGCAAGTTGACGATGGTGAGGATCAGCCCCAGGCCAAGTTGGGTGTCGAGCAATCCAACCCATTGGAACATCATATAGATGGGAATAGCGAAAATGATCAGCGGCAAGGCACGCAGATTGACGATCAGTGGCATCAGCGTGCGGCGGCCGAAGCCGGAGCGGGCGACCGCATAGGCAGCGGGAAAGGCGAGCATAATGGCCAGCGTTGTGCCAGTCAGCGCCGCAATTGCCGAATTCCAGAGATAGGCAAAGATGTTGAGCCGGTCGGTGACCTGGAGAACGGACGCGTAGTTTTCGAGCGTGGGCGATTGTATCCAAAGCCCGGGATTGGAGGCGATCTCGCGGCTCGATTTGAACGAGGTGATGAGCGTTGCGATAACGGGGAAGTTGAGCGCGATTGCAGCGATGGCAAACACCAGCCAGCGCAATGTCGTAACGATCATCTCGCCCTCCTTGCCAGACCCTGATTGATGAAAAACAGCACCGCAAAGGAGGCGATGAACAAGAGCACCGAGGCGGCGACCGCCGGCCCGATCTCGCCCTGCCGGAAGAAGGCTTCATAAATGTAGATCGAGAGCGACCGGGTCGATCCACCAGGCCCGCTACCGGTCAACACATAGACATTGTCGAAAACCCTGAACCCGTCGATGAAGCGGATAAAGATTGCGATCGCGATGGTGGGCGCCATCAGCGGGATTTCGATACGCCAAAGCGTGTCCCAGCCCGAAGATCCGTCCATCTGGGCGGCCTCACGTATATCGAGGGGGATGGCGCGATAGGCCATGTAAAAGAGTAAGAATGCAAAGGGGGTCCATTGCAGGGTTTCAATGACCACCAGCGTCCAGAACGCATTGGCCACATTGAGAAATGCCGGGGCCGAGCTGAACCAGGCCCAGAGATAATGAGGCACCGGCCCGACGAATTCGTGCAGCACCAATCGATACATTAGCCCCACCAGCGCCGGCGCCACCATGAGCGGCAGCATGATGATGGCCAGCAGCCATGAGCGCTTTTCGAACAGGGGGGCAAGAAAGATGGCAAGGAAAAAGCCGATGAGACATTCGGCAAGCGCTGTGATGATGCCAAAGCGAAGCGAGAACCAAATCGAGCGCCAGAAATCACTGTCCGCAAGGACAGCAAGGTAATTGGAAAATCCGCTCAGCTCGGGCGCACGCAGGGTCTGAAAACTCACGCTCGAAAGCGAATAAACGATATTGACCAGGGCTGGGAAGCCCAGAAACAGCAGCAGAAAGCCGACCATGGGCGCAGTGAGCACGCCCCATTCCACTTGCCGCTTTTCGCCCATCGGTGTGTCCATAGATCGTTGAGGAAAAATGGCGCCGGGCAGTGTCCACCCGGCGCCATTCATCTTTATTTGCTGAGCAGCTCTTCCATGCCAGCCGAGACCGCCGAAAGCGCCTCATCGAGCGTTTCCTGGCCGGTCCAGTAGCCGGTGAAGTGCTGGGCCTGAAGCTCGTAGACGCTCAGCGCATTGGCGCCGGTCGCCCCGTTCATCACATAACCGTACTGGCTGGCGAACTCGCCCAACTGCACGAGTTCGGGACGCGCATCGGCGATCTGGGAGACCACGTCAGGGGTGAGTGCGGGTGCGCCCCCGGCTGCCGCATAGGCCAGGGCCGCCTTCTCAGTCGAGAGCCATTGCAGGAACGCTGCCGCCCCTTCCTTGTTGGGAGCGTTCTGGTTGAGACCGAAGCCCAAACCGTGGATATGGGTAAACCGACCCTCGTCCCCGGCGGGCGGGGCGACGATCGCCACGGATTCGGCAACGGCAGGGGCGGTCTCGGGATTGGTCAGCTCGGCTGCCGCGCCATTCCATTGCAGCATGGTCGCCACCTGTCCCGAGGTGAAGGCAGCGTTGGCTTCGGGGAACTCGTAAGATGTTGAATCCTGGGGGGTGGTGCCGGCGTCATAGAGGAGCTTATAAAGCTCAAGCCCGCGTCGATAGGCTTCGGAATCCACCGTAACGTTGCCGGCATCATCCATCCAGTTGCCGCCATACGAACGCGCCGTGGACTGCCAGACCATCATGTTGAACAAAAGGTTCTGCATCTGCAGCACGGTGCCATAGCGGGTGGGACTATCGGGGTTAACGCTTTGGGTGAAATAGAGGGCGGTTGCCGCGTAGTCGTCCCAAGTCCACTCGTCTGGATTTTTCGGCTCGAGCCGGGTGCCCAGATACTCTTCGGAAATGTCGCCATATGTTTGGGCGGCATCCGGATCGGCGAGCAGGGCGTCGATCAGGTCTTGGCGGTAGTACATGACGTGCAGCGAGAGATCGGTGGGAACGCCGTACTGGGCGCCTTCGAACTGCATGGTCGAGAGCACCGATTCCCCGTAAACCGCTTCCGCCTCGTCCGAGAGCGTCACCGGCTCCATGAAGGGAGCGTAGCGGCCGATTGAATAGGTGGCCAAAAGGTTAAGATCGAACGCCGTGGTACCGGCGGCGAGATCAGCCTGTAGCTTGTCCCAAAATCCGTCGCGGGCAAAAAACAGCAGTTCAACGCGATCCTCTTCGGCCAACCCTTCCTGGTTGTTATAGATTTCAGTCACGGCCCTGAGCGCGGTTTCCTCGGGTCCACCCGGCCAGCCGAGCACCGTTACGGCAGCATGTGCGCTCCCTAGCGGCATAGCGGTCGCAAAAAGAGTCGCCGTTACGGCCTTGATCATTGAATTATTCATATCCGTCTTCCCTTTGGTTGATTGTTCGTTTCCCCGCCGAAGCGGCGAGGTCCGCGATCCCCACGATCCCGGCTTGCCCCCCGAGTCGCGCTGGCACGAGCGTCGGACGCTGGAGCGGAGGCAAATCTTCAAGCAATCGCCCCATCCGCTCGATAAAGCCCGGAGCGAGTCCGATCGAGCCACCGATGATGATCTTTTGCGGAGCGAGCCCGAGCTGGATGTTCGCGCAGAGCGTTGCGATCCGCTTGGCCGAGAGTGCGATGATCGCGTCGGCCCATGCTGCGCCTTTTCCGGCGGCTTCGAACACGCCACGCGCATCGAGATCGTACCCTGCTTCGCGCGCCGCCTCGGCCATCCAGCGGCCGGTTGCGCCACTTTCGAGCGGGGTGTCGTCAGCGACGTCGCCGCGGAACTGGCCGAAATGCCCCGCCATGCCTTCGAGTAGCCGGCCATTGACGATAACTCCGCCGCCAATTCCGGTGGAAAGGGTGAGAAAGACGCAAGCTTGCGTGCCCTTGCCAGCGCCGAACAAATACTCACCCCAGGCCGCAGCCTGTGCGTCGTTGGCCGCCAATGCCGGCTTGCCAGTGAGTTCACTGAGCGTTTCGACTAGAGGGTAATCGGGCGGGATGGTCAGCGTCTTGGGATTGAGCGCCGACCATTTTCCAGCCTGAACGATGCCGGTCACCGCCGCGCCCACCCGTCCGAAGCAGCCCTGCCATGCCATCCCTTTTTCGAGCAGTTCTTCAATCCAGACACGCGGATCACCAGAGCCGGGGGTCGCGATCTGAACGCTGTCGTAAACAGTCCGCCCATCGACCAGCGCACCGAGGATCTTGGTGCCGCCGATATCGATGGCCAGAAGCGTGTCGCAGGGCATATCGGCCATGGATCAGGCTCCAAGCATGCCCGGGTGCGCCGCGGAAGCCGCGATCGCGTCCCTGTACCAGGAAACGATGTGCTCGGTGCGGGTGATGGCAGAACCCACGACCACCGCATTGGCACCCGCCGCCAGCGCTTGCGCCGCCTGCTCGGGGCTGCGGATACGTCCTTCGGCTATGACGAACGCCCCCAGCTTCGACATCTGTTCGATCAACTCGAAATCGGGGAGGGTGGGCTCGGGGCCAGGGCCGACATAGCCGGAAAGGGTTGAGCCGATGCAATCGACACCCGCAGCCAGCGCCGCCCTGGCGTCGGCAAGGTCAGCGCAATCGGCCATGGCGATCGCACCGCCATCATGGATTGCGCCAATGATCGAGTTCACCGGATCGGGGCGCGGGCGCAGTGTGGCATCGAAGGCCACGATATCGGCGCCCGCCGCGACAAGCTCGCGCGCCATTTCGGTCGTGGGCGTGATGCGCACGTCATAGCCATCAAGATCGTGCTTTATGATCCCAATGATCGGCGCTTGCGTGCGCGCCCGCACCGCCTCGACATAGGCCACAGACTCGATCCGCAGCGCCACCGCACCCGCTTGAAGCGCGGCAAGGGCAAAGCCTTCAACGCAAGCGGCGCTGTCCATAGGGCCGCCAGGGACAGGCTGGCAGGAAACGATCAGCCCTTGGTTGAGTGTCTCGAGCAGTGCGTGCATTTTGGTCCATTCGCCCCTTGATTGGGGGAACGATAGCACCGCCGATGTGTCTGGCAACTGGTTTTTGACTGGTATTATCGATGCAGTTCGAGCACAAAATCGTACACATCGCCCCTATAGCGGGTCTGGGTGTATTCGATGATGCGATCGCCATGAAAGCACCGCCGCTCGACGATCAGCAGGCTGGCAGGTCCCTCAAGGCCGAGATGGAGCTTGTCGGCGGCATCGGCGGGGCCGGCCTTCATGCGCTGCATGGCGCGTTCCGGCAGCGCGCCGACAGCATCAAGTACGGCATAAAGCGACTCTCCAACGAGATCGGGGTTATCGAGAATGGTTGCCGGCACAGCGGCTGTTTCGATGGCGATGGGAACCGCGTCGGCTGTCCTTACCCGTTTCAATCGCAGGATCGACCCGCTCGGGCCAAGCCCGAGGGCCATGGCTTCGGCAGGTGTGGGATAAGTTAACTCTTTGGAAATCCAGATGCATCCGGGTGAGAACCCGCGCGAGAGCATGTCTTCTGAAAAGCTCGAAAGACGCGCTAAGGATTTTTCTACCCTTGCGGTTACCTCAGTGCGGCTACCCTGCTTGCGACGGATTACACCCTGCGCGATCAACACGTCCAACGCTTTGCGGATCGTTACCCGCGAGATGCCCAAGCGATCCGCCACAACCCTTTCGCTGGGAAGGAGCGCTCCGCGCTTGAGCGTGCCGGTCCCAATCAGACCATCGATCGCCGAGGCCACCTTGCGATAGAGTGGCATGCCGTCTTGTTGGGCAAGCTTTGCCTGCACAGCATCGATAATCGTTGTTTCGTCCATGGGAGCTCCGTGCTGGACAAAGAAACTAACAGAGAGCTTAGCTGGACACAAACTGGTATTACTCCCCGCCATCCTCTGCACACCGATTCACCTGCTTCTTGCGGAAGCGAGAAAGGGTGTCCGCAGTCTAAACATGTCCTGGTCGAAATTGTCAGTTGGCGCCAATGTCCATCCGGGGGTGGAAACCGTTCGGGCAGCTTCGTGCAAATATGAAGCTAAAGCTGCCATTAGTGCGTGCCTACGATGTTCCCGTCGTATCACGAATGGAACTCGACGATAGCGCTGAGAACAACGAGAGACTTCCCTCCGCCCCTCTTCAACGCGCCAGACCGAAAGTACCGAAGCTTCGGACAGCCAATCACTTCCGACAGCTCGGTTGGCAGAGACGGTGATCTGCTAAAGAACAATCCGACGCAATGCAGCGGTGTCACCACCGGTCACGATACTGATGAGCGTGCCAAAGGCAATCTGCACCACCTAGGGATGGCAGCCGCGTATTTCGCTCCTTACGCTCCGCACGTATTCCCCGATCTTCGGCCCCCCGAAACGATCTTTGCTTGCATGATAGTGATCAAGAACGGGCCTTCGCCATTCATCATGTTTCGCGGCAGTGCCGGGCTTCGCCTTCGCATCCTTCGGCGTGGCTTGAGGCTCGACATCCATACCGAAGCTCCGTTCCGATGCTGTGTACAACTCCTTCAATCCGAGCCCAAGGGCGAGGCCCCAAACAGCGTGTGCAAGAATCATCAGTCCGTTGCGCCGAGCCGGATGCTGATGGGCTGGCTCGAGGATGCCTGCCGCCGGTATCCAGCCGAAGTAGCTGGCGGTCCACACCAGCGGGCCGTAGATGACGGCCGGCATACGCTTGCCTGGGAGGCAGGCGTAAAGGGCGCCCGCTAGTGCGCCGTAGCCGAAATGTCCCAACAACGTCGCGGCACTCTTGATCTCCTGCGATGCTGAGGGGATCATCCTGTCGGTGATCTCGCGAGGTGGCAGCGGGTAGCTTTGCTTGGGCGGAAGTTTTTCGTGAAGACGCCGCATCGCCGCTGTCATGGCCATTGTGGCACAGAGGCCTGCAAGTGCTCCAAAGTGCCTTCACGCGCGAGGGTGACTGTGGTTTGCCGTTCGAGCTTGATATGGACGCAGACGGGGATGTCATAGGCAATCAAGGGGATGTCGACCGCCTCGCGAATGTAGCGGCCTACATCCCCTAGAGCAGGTCTTCCCATTGTCGTGCACCGTGCACGACGCGGACGACCTCTGCCCCTTCGTCGATTTGGCGGTATAAAATTAAGTAATTGCCGACAGGGAAGCTTCTCAGTTCAGGCCGCACCTCTGGCCTAGCAACTCCGATACCCGGCATCTCCCCAATTCGCTGACAACGAAGGTGAATATCGTCGAACCAGCGTTTCGCCGCCACAGGATTATCCTCGGCAATATAAAGGGCAATGGCTTCGATGTCCGCCTCGGCCTGTGGTCGAAGCCGATAGCTCATTTAGTCCCACGCGCGGCAATCTTGGCATCAAGCTTCTGCCCGATTCGAGCGAAGGCTTCCTCGCCATCGATGGCCGGACCGCTATTCATGCCGGCATCCCACAACCGACCTAATTCTTCAACAGCCTTTGTGCGCTGTGTCCGCCGGTGCTTCCAGTCGCGTAGAGCCTCCCGCATGACTTCACTCGCCGAGGCATACTCGCCAGCCTCGACGACCTCCCGCATCATTGCCGCCATTTCCGGGGTGAGGGCGACGCTCACCTTTTCGACATTGGCCATAGGATAGTTCTCCTTTTGTCCGATGGTAGGCAAGTTTACTACCAAGAGCAAGCGAGAATTTCTTTTCCGGCTTGATAGAGACGGAATGGCTCCACCTCCTCCGACGAAGCCAATACTGGCGGCGGCGTCAGCGACTTTCGTGCGACCGGCAGCAAACTGCCGATGCCACCGAAAGGGCGGAACTTCTTAGCGTATTTATTGGTCTTGTGATCCTAGTTTAATGTTCAATTGGGAGGGCTATAGAGTAGCTATCGTGCCCATCTGGTTTCCGCATGGCCCAAGGAGGTTCGAACCGATACTTAATGTTCCGAACATCCTGTGAATTGTCTGCTTTGCCGGGCGCGAGTGAATTTCAGCTCCTCATGCGGGGTGTAGTGAAAACGTCCCTTAGCTCCGGCACGAAGTGATGCCGACGACGTTCATTTCGAGCGCACCGGCACCCGGCGACGGTGACGGCCTCGCCGTCGCCCAAGAGCCTTTCCAATGCTTATGAACGGCTTTGCCGCATTGTCGCGGATAACCGTTAGCTGCCGTCCCATTTCTGCCGTTCGAATCCGCAAAAGCTGCCCTCATGTTGCCGGTGAGAACCCATGAATCATAAATCGACCTAGGCATATGCTCGAAGGAAGGGCCGCATGAAAGCTGCGATAACGGCGTTAGCGTTGGCATCATGTGCTTCCGCAAACGCGCACGGCCAGAAACAGACTCGTGTCAAGCGATCGCTGATTATCGAGTCACGAAAGCTTGGGAGGAAATCAACTCGGAAGAAGCTTGCTCATTGTACATTACCCTAGGATATCATCGCGAATACAGGCGCGGCTGTGGCCGGGAGCAACCTCACGCAGTGCGGGGATCGTTTCGGCACAGGCTGGCAGCGCGAATGGGCAGCGGGTGCGGAAAACACAGCCCGAGGGCGGATTGGCAGGGCTTGGGATATCGCCCGTCAAAACCTGCCGTTGCCCGTGCATTTCCGGGTTAGGCGAGGGAATGGCCGAAAGCAGGGCACGGGTATAGGGATGGGTTGGACGCGCATAGAGTTCGGCAGCGGGAGCGATCTCCATGATGCGGCCAAGGTAGAGCACCACAACGGTATCGCAGATATATTCCACGACAGCCAGATCGTGCGAAATGAACAGCATGGTGAGGCCCAGACGCACCTGAAGCTCACGCAACAAATTGATCACCTGGGCCTGGATCGACACGTCTAGCGCCGAGACCGGTTCGTCGGCGACAATGAATTTGGGCTCCATGGTCAGCGCGCGCGCAATTCCGATGCGCTGGCGCTGGCCGCCGGAGAACTCATGGGCATAGCGCTCAAAGGCGTCAGCAGGCAAATCGACCAGCGACAGGGCGCGCTCTGCGCGCTCGCGCCTTTCGGCCCTGGTTCCGATGCGCTGGATGTCGAGACCCTCGGTCAAAATCTGTCCGATGGTCATGCGCGGTGAGAGACTGGCGAGGGATCTTGGAATACGTACTGCATCGTGCGGCGCTGCAGTCGTAACTGGCGGGCAGAAAGCTTGGTTATGTCGGTGCCCTCAATCAGCACTTCGCCGCTTGTCGGCTCGACCAGACGCAGAACCGCACGCCCGATCGTTGTCTTGCCCGATCCCGATTCCCCCACTAGGCCCACGACCCGACCACCGGCAATGTCAAAGGAAATATCTTCGAGCGCTCTTATGGTGGGGCCGCGGGAAAAAGCGGCTGGCTTAAAATGCTTGGTGAGGTGACGCACCGAAAGATAGGGCGCGGGCATGGCTAGACCTCCTGCCAGCGGATACAACGGGCCTGGCGCGCTGGGCCTGTGACGAGCAGTGGCGGCACCGCCTCTCGGCATGCGGCGATCGCATAATCGCAACGATCGGCGAAGGCGCAACCCTTGGGCAGACTGCGCAGCGAGGGCACCGAACCGGCAATAGTAGGCAAGGGTTGGTTTTCGCGCTTGAGCTTAACCGCTTGGCTCAATCGTGGCAAAGAGCGCAACAGCCCTTTGGTGTAGGGATGGCGCGGATGGGAAAAAACCTCGGAAACCGGCCCGTTCTCAACGATGCGCCCGGCGTACATGACAGCGACCCGATTGGCGATTTCGGCCACGACACCGAGATTGTGGGTGATAAACAGCATAGCCATGCCGCGTTCGCGCTGCAGCTTGGCCAAGAGCTCGAGGATCTGAGCCTGGATCGTGACGTCGAGCGCAGTGGTGGGTTCGTCGGCAATCAACAATTGCGGGTCGCAGGCGAGCGCCATAGCAATGGTGACACGCTGGCGCATGCCCCCGGAGAGCTCGTGAGGATATTGGGTTGCGCGGCGGGCGGGATCAGGAATGCCAACGTCTGAAAGCAGTCTGACCGAGTCCTGGGCCGCGTCGTGGCGCGATTTGCCAAGATGAATGCGGATCGGTTCGGCGATCTGTTCGCCCACTGTATAGACCGGGTTGAGGCTCGTCATGGGCTCTTGGAAGATCATGCCGATATCATTGCCGCGGATTCGGCGGAGCTCTTCGCTCCCGAGCCTTTCGAGCGCGGCGCGATCGCCCGATTTGAGGGTCAGGGCAATCGATCCGGCATCTATCCGCCCGACCTTTCTTGGCAACAGGCCCATGATCGAGAGGCTGGTCACTGACTTTCCGGACCCCGACTCCCCGACCAACGCCACCGTCTCACCGGCCTTTATGCTAAGATCGAGATCTTGTACGGCGGGAACGCTCGCCCCGCCGATGGCAAAGACGGTGCGCAGGCCCTTGATATCGAGAACCGGCGTGGTCATCAGGCGATGAGTCCTGCGGTTTTTAAAATGGCCTCGATGCGGCTCGCTTCCTCGGCGTTGAGCGTGCGTTGAGGGCGAGCCATTGTGTTGCCCTCGATAATGCCCAGGCGCTGCATGGCGGTCTTGAAAGCGCCGACCCCGGCCGAACCGGCGCTGGTGCGCTCGAGCGAGACGCGCACGATTTCAAACAGCGCGCAAAGCCGCTCCTGTTCCACTCGTGCAGCGGCGTGCTTGCCCGCTTTCATGAGGTTCCAGATTTTGACGTAACCGGCCGGATCGACATTGCCCAGCCCCGGCACAACGCCATGGGCGCCCATGGCGAGTGCTGTGTCGACCACGATCTCCGACCCCGTCATGGCAAAAAAGCTGTCAATGTCCTTGAGCTCGGCAATCACGTAACGAAGATTGCCGTCATCGCCGCTCGAATCCTTGAGCCCGGCGATAGTGCCTTCACGCGCGAGGGTGACTGTGGTTTGCCGTTCGAGCTTGATATGGACGCAGACGGGGATGTCATAGGCGATCAAGGGGATGTCGACCGCCTCGCGAATGTAGCGGAAATGGTCGATGGTTTCGGCTTGATTGGTGCGGGTATAAAAGGGTGCAGTCACAACAATAGCGTCCGCACCAGCGTTTCGGGCGACGCGAGCATGGCCGATGACGCGGTCGGTGGTCGGATCGATGGTCCCGGCAAGCACCGGCACCTTGCCCTTAGCAATCCTTACAGCATGTTCGACGATTTTTTTGCGCGTTTCGGCATCGTGGAAGACGACCTCACTGGTCGAGCCCAGGACGAAAAGACCGTGAACACCGGCATCGAGAAGATGCTCGATCACACGGGTGAACGAAGCATAATCTACAGTGAAATCGGAATTGAGCGGGGTGACGACGGGGGGGACGACGCCGGTGAACAGAGGCATTTTTTACCCTTTTAGTTGAGATCGGAGCGCGGATCGAACGCATCGCGCAGACCGTCGCCAATGAAGTTGATAGCCAGGACGGTCAGGACCAGAGCGAAACCAGCGGACATCCATTGCCAGGGATATTGTTCGAGGACGATCGATGAGCGGGCCGAATTGAGCATGTTGCCCCAGCTCGCCTCGGGCGGGGCAATGCCCAGACCCAAAAAGGACAGCCCTGCCTCGAGCAGGATGGCGTTGGCCACCTGCAAGGTGGCGTAGACGACGATGATGTCGATGCAATTGGGAAGGCCGTGGCGGAAAAGAAGATGGGGCACGCCAGCGCCCATGCCTCGCGCCGCGACGACGAAATCGCGCTCGCGCAGCTCGAGCAGCCGGGCGCGTACCATGCGCGAGAGCACTGGCCAGGAAAGGAGCGCGATGACCAGTATGGTCGGGGCAATGCCTGTGCCGGCGATAGAAGCGAGAACGAGCAGGAAGATGACCGGCGGCAGGGTCATGGCCAGGTCGACCAGCCGCATGGAAGCACCGTCGACGAGCCGACCGCCAAAAGCTGCGACCGCGCCGATCAGAAATCCGATGATCGTCGAAATGATCACCGAAACAATCGCAACGGTCAGCGATGTCCGCCCGCCCTGCAGCAGCCGTGCCAGCACGTCGCGCCCCACACCGTCACTGCCCAGCCAGTGGGTGGTCGAAGGACCCTTATTGATAGCGACAAGATCGATTGCGATGGGATCATAGGGGAGCCACCATTGATAGGTGGTGACGGCCAGAAGGATCGGAACAAGAATGATGAGACCGACAATGGCGGCGCCATTGCCGAAAAAGCGATCCAGCGCACGCCGAATGGGGCCAACCGAACGCGTTTGGGCGAGGGGAGCAGTGGCCTGGCTCATTGGGCCACCTGAATGCGCGGATCGACGACTGCATAGGCAAGGTCAGTCAAAAGGTTGACTACAATTACGCAGGCACCGATGATCAGCGTGGCGCACATAATGACCGGGTAGTCGCGGGTGTTGACGGCGTTGACCAGCAACAATCCCATGCCCGGCCAGTTAAAAACGCTCTCAAGAAAAATCGCACCGCCCACCGCAATGCCGATGGTCGATCCGATCAGCGTGATCACCGGCAGCAGCGCGTTGCGCGTCGCATGCTTGAGGATCACCCAGAATTCCTTAACGCCCTTGGCGCGGGCCGTGCGGACATAATCTTGATTGAGCACCTCGAGCAGGGATGAGCGCATGTAGCGCATGATCAGTGCCGCATGGGCTATCGAGAGCAGCAGAGCGGGTAAAATGAGGTGAGATAAGAGATCGCCGATCGAAAACGGAGCACCTGGCGTGAGCATGCCGCCCGAGGGCGCAATGCGCAGCTGCACGGCGAAAATATAGAGACCCAAAAGGGCGGTGAGAAAGGCCGGGCTCGATATGCCCAACGAGGCGATCGCCGAAAGGCCCAGATCGAGCGGCGAATTGCGGCGCACAGCGCTGATGATGCCGGCCGGAATCCCTATGGCGATGGCGACCACAAGACCTGAGACCATCAGCAGTACGGTGGGCCAGATCCGTGCAACAACCAGTGGCAGCACGGCGACGCCGCCGCGTTGGATGGAAAAACCGAAATCGCCGGTGAGGGCTGCTCGCAACCAGGCCAGATACTGGATCGGCAGAGGCTGATCGAGACCGAGGCGTTGGCGCAGGGCGTCAAGAGCGGCCGGAGACATCGGAACCGAGGGATTGACATAGGCCGAGATCGGATCTCCGGGCGCGAGGCGCAGCAGGATGAAAATGAGAATGCTCAAGGCGACCAGCATCACAAGCCCGATACCGGCACGGCGCAGCAAATAGCTCAGCATGTCGTCATCCCTGGTGTGGATTAACGCCGAAGATTGGGGACCTTGCGCGCGGGGCGCGCAAGGTCCCTTTGTAAGGGCGGGGGTGTTACTCGATATCCCAGAGTTCGGGATGGTCGGCGTAGGGGCCGCCCGCCGGGGCCGGGGTCCAGACGAAATCGACCAGATCGGTCGAGGCGACGCCATAGCGGTTCGCCACCCACATTGTGCCCCAGGGCAGCTGTTCGTTCATCACGCGACAGACCTCCTGCCAGCGGGCGTTCAACTGCTCTGGGTCGGTTTCGCCCAGCGCGGCATCGAAAGCGGCGCTGAGATCGTCGAACTCGATGCGCATGATGTTGGCGCCCACCGGCGGCAGTTGCGAGCCGTTGAGTCCGGGATTGATGCCGGCGGGATCGGGGCCATTCTGAAGCCCGGCATAAACCAGCGCGAACTCGTCCCAGGCGGGGTTTTCCTGCTGATAGACAATGCCGTTATAGGTCGGGACGTCCACAACGCGGGGCACGACATTGATGCCGACCTGGGCGAGCATGGCCTGGATGGCCGCCATCACGTTGGCAGCTTGAGGCGAGTCGTAATAGGTCAGCCACGTAATGGGCGCGTTGCCGTTGATCTCATCCCAGCCCGCTTCGGCAAGAAGCTGGCGGGCCAATTCGGGATCATAGGGGTATTCGTTGAGCCCCTCGGGCACCAGATGGGGGGCGACATAGCCGCAATTGGCAATTTGCGCCGCGCCGCCATAGAGGCTTTCGATGATGGCGTTACGGTCAATGGCGTGCATCACCGCCTGACGCACCCGAACGTCCTCCCAAATGCCCACCATCTGGTTAAAGCCGATATAGTTGACGACAAAGGAATTGCCTTCGATCACCTCGAAATTGGCATCATTGGCAAAGGTCGTGGCATCGTCGGATTCCACATAGGTGAACTGGATTTCACCGGCCCGGAGCGCCGAAACGGCAGCGGCGGGATTTTCGAAATAGCGGTTGATCAGGCGGTCGACCTTCGGCCGTCCGAGCCGGTAGTCCTCGTCGGCGACCACTTCAACATATTGGTCGGTTACATAGCGGCTGAACATGAAGGGGCCAGTACCGATCGCCTCGGTGGACCACCAATCGCTGTTTGCGATGTTGGCCACATCCTCCTCGCCCAGCGCGTGCTCGGGCAGGATCATGACCTGGGCCAGCACCGAAAGCAGCGAAGCGTTGGTCTGGTTGAGCCTCAAGGTCACCGTGCGCTCATCGGTCGCTTCCACCGATTCAATGGCGCTGAGACGAGCAGCAAAGACGCTGCCGGACTCTGCGTTGCGGGCGAGATCAAGGGTGAACTTAACGTCCTCGGCATCGAAGGCTTCCCCGTCGTGCCAGGTTTCTTCGACCAGGGTGAATGTATAGGTGAGCTGGTCCTCGCTGACCGTCCATTCACTGGCCAGGGCCCCCTCGAGCGCATCGAGTTCGGCATTATAGATGACCAGGGGCTCGAAATAGGTCTTGAGCCACATAAAGCCGCCGGTCGCAACCAGGGGATTGAAGTTGTTTGGAAAGCCGCCCGGACCGACATCGAAGCCGCCGGTGATTGTCTTTTCCTGAGCCATCGCCGGCATTGTCAGTGCCGTTCCGCCCAGAAGCAGGCCGGCGAGCGCCAGCACTTGAGCCAAAGGTTTAAGTCGCATAGTCAAGTCTCCTCCCTTACTTGCGATTTTTACTCCAACCCCTCACGTGTTCGCGCGATCACCTGTTGAATGCCGCGATAGTGGTCGTTGAGTCGGCTACGAGCCCGCTCCACATCCTTGGCGGCAATCGCCTCGACGATTTCATGGTGATCCCGCCAGGTATTGAGCGGGTTGGGGTTCTCGAGATTGGTGAAATTGGATGCCTTGGTGAAGGCGATCCAGAAAATGTCGATCAGTGCGCTGAGCATCTGATTGTTCTGGCAGCGGAACAAAAGCTGATGGAACTGCTGATCTTCGACTGCAAAGCTTTCATTGCGTTCGGCGCGCGATTTCATGCGCGCGGTAACCTCACGCAGCTGGGCCAGGTCTTGTTCGGAAATCATGGCGATGGTCTTGTCGATGAGGCCGGTTTCGAGAACCCGGCGGATTTCGCGCAGCTCCTCGACATCGCGCAATTCATCACGCAGCCCGTAAGCGAGATTGTCGAGCAGGGGCTGGAAAGAAAAGGCAGCGACGAAAACGCCGATTCCGCGACGGGTCTCGAGAATTCCCAGCGATTCAAGGGCCTTGATGGCTTCGCGCACCGAATTGCGCCCCACGCCCAATTGCTGGGCGAGAACCGCTTCTGGAGGCAATGGATCGCCAGCACGCAAGCGGTTGGCTTCAATATAGGATTTGAGCGTTTCTTGCACGGTGACATGCAGGAGGGGTGGCCGATCGAGGGGCTTTATCGATGCTTTGGGCATCTTCGCGTGCTCCGGATTGCCGGACGGACAGCCGGCGAGTGTTGATGCATATCAACATATGGGATATCCTGCAAGCGGATATAGGATATCATCATGAAAATCGCTCTCCTCGGGGTAAGTCACTGGCACGCTCAAATGCACTTCGATGCAGCAATCGCCGCGGGCGCCAGCGTGGTCGGCGCATGGGACAAGGATCGGCAAAAGGCGGGTCAATTTGGCTCCCGCTACGGCGTACCGGTTATTGCTGATTTCGATGCCGCCCTGGAGATGGCCGATTTCGTCGTGCTGATGGGTCATCCTTGCGATGTGCCCGATCTGGCGCGCCGCGTCATTGAGGCGGGTGTGCCAATGCTCATTGAAAAGCCGGCGGTAACCGAGACAGCGCAATTGGAAGCTCTTTGCGCCCTCGCTGAGGCCCATGACGCCTTTGTGGGTTTGCCGCTGCCCAATCGCCTCGGCCCGGTGCCTACCGAACATCAAAGACTCCTCAACGAGGGACGCGCCGGACCCCTCGCTCATTCCAACTTTCGGCTCGTCAATGGGCCGCCTCAGCGCTATCGCGACGATGGGGTAGGGTGGTTGCTTGAGCCTCAAATCGGTGGTGGCGGGGCGCTGCGCAATTTGGGGATTCACGGCATCGATGCGGCCCTATCGCTGGCTAGAGGCGAACTTCGCATCGTATCGAGCCAGATCGGCAAGCGCATCTATAGCCAGGAGGCCGTGGAAGACCACGCGCTCGTCATCCTGGCCGATGAGACCGACGCGTTTTTTGTGGTTGAGGCGGGCTACACATTTGCCTTGATGCGCCCGGGTGGGGATTTCGAATGGCGGATTGCTTGCGCCAATGCCACGCTGATCGACCGCGGCGATACCGCCTTTGCGGCAACGCTCGACGACAATGTCCAGCGCCCCCTCGCCATCGAGCCGACCACAACCCGTTATCGGCTCTTTACTGCCGATGCGATCGCAAGGCTTAACGCTGGGCAAAAACCGGCTGTTACCATCCACGACTATCTCGCGGCCATGCGTCTGATCGATGCCGCATACCAGAAGGCACAATCATGACGGGCATTGGAATCATCGGGGCAGGTCATTTCGGGGCGGTGCACGCCAAGGCGATCAGCGAAGTGGATGGGCTAAACATCGTTGCGGCCTGTCGCAGCGATGAGGCGGCGCTTGCCGCGTTTACCGAACGGTTTGGGGGCAGGGGCTATACTGGTTGGCAGGACCTATTGGCCGACCCCCGGGTCGATGCCGTGGTCATAGCAACTCCGCACAATCTACATGAGGAGATTGCCATAGCCGCGGCGGGAGCGGGAAAGCACATTCTGCTCGAAAAGCCGATGGCGCCAAGCATTGCTGCATGTGACGCGATAAACGCAGCGGTTCGTCAGGGGAGCGTTCAACTCATGGTCGGGCACGTCGTGCATTTCGCGCTGCCCTGCCTTGCGGCCAAGACCGTGATCGATTCCGGCCGGCTGGGGCGCCCTGTCATGGGGTCGGGCTGGATGATCAAGCTCTGGATGGAGAGCAACCGCCAGCCCTGGCATATGGGTCGCGCGTCAGGGGGCGGCATGCTGATGACCGCTGGCATCCATGCGCTCGATCGTCTGGTCTGGCTGATGGGGCAGCAGGTGAGCGGCGTAAGCGCGATGATGGGCACAAATTTTCACGACCAGGAGGCCGACGACACCGCGCTGCTTGGTCTGCGGTTTGCCGATGGCGCGGTGGGGCAGGTGCAAAGCGTGGGATATCGCAACGGTGCAGTGAGCTTTGCCATGGATCTGGTTTGTGAACAGGGAGCCTTAAGGATTGATTTCGATACGGGCACCTGGATGGGGCAGGATGGGAACTGGACGAAGCTCGATCAGTCCTTTGAACCAGACTGGATGCATCATGCGGTCGTGCGTGAGTGGCGGGCGTTTCAGGCCGCAATTTGCGGGGAGGCCGAAGTGCCGGTGGGGGGAGAATATGCCAGTCACGTCGTGGCGGTAATCGAAGCCGCATACGAGGCGGATGCGCTACGCCGGGAGGTCTCGGTGAGGGCGAGTACCTGACCCTTGCGTTTCAAATCCGATAATGCGCATTGAAAGACACGCTCTGGTCATGGTGCCGGTGCCGAAGATTTCCGATGGGACGTTCGGGAAATTCAAGTCGGACTTGAGAAGCTCCTCATTTGTGAAAATTCATTTTGTCTCTCAGTTGGAGCCTCTTGGCCCCTTTTGTTCTTCTGCTAGGCGAACGTGTGATCTGGTTAAGTGCTGAGCCTTCAGGACCACAAGGCAATGTTAGCTGAGCGGGGTCGGCATCGACCGGTCATATAATCCATCGCTGGGGTGTTCGCGATGCGCATCAGCTGCGCACTTTAATCTGTGTGCATCAATCTTTGATTTGATGCACACAGCATGAAGGAAGGTCGCTGTGAAAATCGTTTCGCATAGCCGTGCGGCCGCTGTGGCCTATCAAGACCTACTACGTCTTCATCTCGACGAAAGGGCCTTCAGTTTGATTGGCACCTTCGAGGAGCGGCAACGCAATGGGCGAACTTATCTCTACGACCGCTTCCGGAGCGGGACCGAGATGATGAGCCGGTATCTCGGCGAAGATAACCGGAGTTGCGTTTACGCCTGGATCGGGCCGAGGCGCTAAAAGAGAACGCAGAAGAGCGCCGCAAGAAAATGGCGAGGTTCGCAAAAACGCTTCGAGCCGAGGGCTTCATTGCGGCCGATCGCGAGACAGGGTCGTTGCTGCTCGTCTTCTCCCGAGAAGGCGTATTTCGCCTCGGCGGTACTATCGCCGGGATCTCAGCTTACAGCTTCTACCAAGGTGAATTCGGTGTGCGCATGGATTACGAGGAACTGACCCAAACCGGAAGACATTGATTTCGCGAGCTTCGAACGGCTATCGGAAAATCCCGCCGAAATCCTCAAGCTACTCAAGTTCGATCCCATCCCGGGTATCAATAATCGACAGATCTGGAAATGGCGGCAGAGCCATTCCGAGGCCATGGTTGAATTTCTAACGCCCGCTTTCGGAGGAAACAATCAAGCCATTGCCTGAATTGAGTGTGAGCGCCCAAGTCGTGAACTATCTGACCTTTCTCATTGCAGACCCGATCCACGCGGTCGAAGGCGTTTTGGTTCAGATGCCTCGTCCTAAGCGTTGCGCAATACACAAGCTGATCGTGACTGATCGGCGGTCGGGCGGTGCCGATCAGCTCAAGGCCGAAAGGATCGGGCCCAAGCCGAGTTCCTTGTAGCAGTCCTTTCTCAAGATCGGCCAAACAATCTTGCACAAGCCGACGAGGTCGGCTTATCGCGCGGCCCCCGCTGGCGTGAATGGATCAACTCAAGTTTGGAACGCATGCTCCAGACGGCGGATCGTCTTTCGGCGTTGGGTTAGCTCGCGCCGGCCGGCTCCACGTGCTGCGGCTAGGCGGTGCTGGTGCGTGACGTGGCGTCCCAGCTCATCGCCACCACCCCAAGCTCAGCTATGCCGACCACGACGTGAGGCCAAAATACTTCACTGGAAAAGCCAAATAGCCACGGTGAAATCAGGAGCAAGGCACCTGAAACCACGTCGATTCCGAGGTGCACCTTATAGGGGATCACCTGCGCTACCGACAGCTCGTATCGGTTAGGAGGCTGTAAAGGATGGTGCCGGCAGCCAGTATTGTCGGTATCCACTGGGCTGGACCACCGTTGGCGAACCCAACAAGATAAGCAGAATGCCGACGGTATAGTCGATCACGGCATGAGTCTTGGGCGGAAGCATTGCCCTCTATACCTTGCTCCTGACCCGCTAACGAGCCTGAACAGAGCGCGTTCCCTAGGTGAGGGACAGGCGGCACCCCGCCTGCCCCGAAACTGCCTCAGCTTGCCAAGGCAACCGCGATGGACAAGGCAATGTCGGGCCGGTCGAGCGGACCCTTAATCCGACCGATTTGAGCTTCTGGGATAATGCCGACGTCCATTAGGTTGGCGAGCGGTTGGTTGTGAATGCGCGGCACATAGCCGAGCTTGTGCCCTTCGGTGGTCCAGACCGACACCGCTCGCGTGTCATATCGGTTGGCGGGCTCACGTCTCAACTCCAGAACAGCTCCCGTCTCAAGCACTTGCACAAGCGACGGCGCGGCATAGCGATCTGTTCCAGCGATGTAGGTGGATAAGAGAGGAATGGGTGCACTGGCGCCGAACGCCGTCTTTGTCGCTCCGACGCTCATGCCGAGAGCACCCGACCCGGCGGATGCAAGAAATAATCTGCGAGAAAGTCCCATATCATTCCTCCGCCAGTTGGGCTGTTTGCGGATAGGTTCCCGGTCGCGCAGGCGGCGGCGGTGGCACTTCACCCAAGGGTTCCATCGGCTGCATGGTGAACTCGCCCTTGCCATCGATCGAGGGCCCTTCGCTCCAGCGACCGCTCGGCGGCTCGGCTCCGTCTGAGGTGAAGCCCAGGAATACATAGTTGAAGTCCTGGTTTTCGGACTCTTGTGGAAAGGAGTTCGGAACCGGCATCTGGGGGCGCTCGGCCTCCAGTTCTTCGATCACTGCCTTCCACTGGTTCTGATGCATGGTGTCACGCGCGATCAGGTAGGCCAGCATGTCCCGCATGCCGGCATCGGCCGTCATGTGGTACAACCGAGTTGCAAGGGTTCGACCGGTGCCTTCGGCGGTGATGTTGGCATACATATCGCCAGCAATGTTGCCCGAGGCATAAATGTGGCTCATGTCGAACGGCACCCCGTCGGCATCCACCGGCAGAGCGGCAAGACCGGCTGACAGGAACTGGCGGAAATTGCGGCCTCCCATGATTGAGCCGACGGCCGCATCGGCCGCTCCTTCCTCCTGTAGCTCGAGCGGCGCTCCTTCCAGGTTTAGCGCCACCGCCGTCGCCAGCATCTCGATGTGCCCTAATTCTTCGGATGCAGTGTTGAGCAGCAGATCGCGATAACGCGAAGACTTCGGCCCCTTCATGCCCCAGGCCTGGAACATGTATTGCATCGCGACCCGAATCTCGCCCTCAACGCCGCCGATTGCCTGCTGGAGGGCGCGCGCGAATGCCGGGTCTGGCGTCTCAACCCTCACGGGGTATTGCAGCTTGTAGTCGGTGTAAAACATTGCATAGTCCTTCCCTTTGCTTGGCATTACTTTCGCAACTCAGCCTAGGAGGCTTCGTTCCTCCTCAACTCTGCAGGTTGGTTGGCATGGAAGAAGGCGGCGGATCTCTGCCGTCATGGACTTCCTGCTCAACCATTGTTTTGATTGCGTAAGCAGATGCCGGCACCCACCTGCTGCTGGGCGGGATCTCGCGAACTTGGACTTACTTGTGACACAGCAAACCGGTGGAGATTGTTCTCCCTTAAGGCAAACTTAATGCGGTAGACTGCAATTGCCGACGCCACTGGAGATGACCTGACGCAAACTCAATCGGTCAGGTATCGCGCAGGAACGCCCTTTCTTGCGAGCAGGATTGCCGTCAGGTTACGCCAACGCACATCGGCGAGGTAACAGCACATCTCAGAGACCGAGGGCCCGATTGATCGGCTCGACCGAATCCTTGCCAGGATCGAGGAACAACACTCGGGCTTCAAGGACATGGTGCTCTCCGCTGGGGGCAGCATGGCTGCGCTCACTCACGCAGCAGCGGGCGACGAAATCATCAAGGACACTTTCGCCAACTATGCCTTCGAACACTACGAGATTGCTGCCTACAAGTCGCTCCTCCAGTTGAGCGATCAGATCGCCGACGGCGACATATCATCCCTGCTGCAGCAGACGCTCGACGAGGAAGAGAGAATGGCGCAGTGGATCAATGACAATATCGGCATGGTGACCGCACAATACGTCGCCCTCAGAGAGTCTGAGCAAACTGCGAAGCGCTGACTTTGCAACTGCGGACCTGCAATCCTGCGTCCTCTGCGGCTGCTGTTTGCCAACTGCCAGCGTTATAGCAGGAACGGCGAATTGGACAGCTGCCGCGGCGGCCGCGAGGAATCGACCTCCGCCGCCGTTCAAGGCGCATATGGCGTCGTCAATGCCGTCAGCCTCTATGTTGAGAAGGATCAGGATACTTTTCGCTCAGTCCACGTGAAGGCCGCCGCACAACTGGCACGGCTTTCGCGCGACGCCGGCGTAGGGCGGTTGGTTCAGATATCGGGAATCGGCTCCAATTCCGATTCGCGTTCACCCTACATTCGCTCCGGGGCGAGGGAGAAGGGGCGGTGCGCGCCGCTTTCCCGGACGCGATTCTGATCCGGCCCGCCATCATGTTCGGAACCGATGACGGGCTTCTGACCCCGCTGGCCGACCTGCTGCGACGCTTTCCTGTCTTTGGGTTGTTCGGGCACGGGCGAACCAAGCTCCAGCCTGTCCATGTCGAGGATGTGGCGGAAGCGATTGTCTGTGCCATGACCAGGGCGCTTCACGCTCCCTGCTACGAGTTGGGCGGCCCCAAGACCTATACCTACCGGTCACTGGTTGAAACGATATCTCGTCAAATCGGCAAGAGGCGAGTGCTTGTGCCGCTTCCTTTCGCGCTCTGGCGCCCGCTCGCTTGGAGCTGAAATGCTGCCTTCGCCGCCGATCACGCGCAACCAGATCGAGCTGATGCGGCGCGACAACATTGCTTCTGGTGAGATTCCTGGGCTTGCGAGTTTAGAGATCACGCCGACCGCACTGGAACAGGTGCTAGCTGAGGTGCTTGAGAAAGCGCGATAGACTCCGGCCCGCGTAAATAAATCCCCACTGATGGCTGAAAACTCACAACAACCACGAGAGTGCGTCTCTCAACCGCCCAGTGGCGTCGGACTGGAACCAAGTGCCGTGCGCGAAGATCACGCGCTCAGGCTGCAGCGCAACGAGCCGTCTTGCGGCGCCGGCAGCCTTCTTCCCACCCAGACGCATGAGAAAACGTGTGTAGATCGGAGCTTTGCCGCTCGGAGCCAGCGATCCCATGAGGCCCGCCCCAAACGCCAACGGGGCCGAAAGCTTGTCTCTCTCCAGATTAACGATGAGATCTGTGAGGACCAAGGTGCGGCTTGCCGAATGAAAAAGCGCGATTTCGGCAAGTCCCAAACCGCGGACCGCGACGGTGTCGACCTCACCTCGCCAAGCTGCTGGAGGCGCGTCGGAAAGCTCATGATCAATCCTGAGCTTGGCTTTCGCGCTCGGCCGCCGACGAAGGTTTGGAGCTACCCAGCAAATCGCTCGAGGAAACCCGGCCTGCCAGGCCGAGATATAAGACCAATGCGCAAGATTGGGCGCGACCAGATGCCTGATCGTTCCGAGCTCTTTAAGGCTGGTGACCAATTGTTCGGTAAGGCGCGTTGGAGAGATGAGGATCAAATCGCCGCTTGTAAGCCGAAACACG
Organism: Pelagibacterium sp. H642; assembly: GCF_031202855.1. Classification (GTDB taxonomy): domain Bacteria; phylum Pseudomonadota; class Alphaproteobacteria; order Rhizobiales; family Devosiaceae; genus Pelagibacterium. The sequence continues at coordinate 66,100 of NZ_CP101830.1, forward strand.
CTCATGCGCACCGGCAGGCTCAGACCCGCAACCTCGTGCGGGCCGCTATCGACGACCCAGACATCTTCGGCGACCTGTTTTGGCGTGTCGAGAGGCGGATAGGTGATCGCATCCATAGTAAGAACGGGCAGCTCGAAACCGCCCGCCAATTGAGAATCGTCGATCAGTTGTCAGTCGGCTCGATGAGCCAACGACGAACTGGGGGTGAAACCGCACGAGCTCGAGCATGTGCTGGCGGTCCTTGGGACAGAACGCGCCCCGCGTGAGCTCGACGATCATAAGTTGGTCGCCCTGAAGATCCGAAAGCCGCCGCGGCGTCTTAGTGTGGTTGGGAAGCACGTAATCGGGAAATTGCGCTCCGGGCACTATGTCTTCTCGCATGGCTGGACTCCATGGTTGATGTAGGCACCACTGCATCAACCAGCCCCTCCATCCGAACGCTCCCGTCTTTTCTTCATAGCGCTGTGGACCTGTCCGTTGTTAATGGCTCAGGTGCCACTGACCATCAGCATCTCCCACTTTCCAAGTGCCCGCTCACACGAATAGAACACCATATACAGCATATCCGCCACCAAGCAGTATCGCCATGGCCAAGAGCGTGAGGACTCCATCACGAAAAAGCAATGCCAGACTGAAAATGCTGATCACGGCGGCGACAATGGACGAACTAAACGGCACGAACTCGAGCAGCGGCATTGTCAGCCCGAGCAGCATGATAACCATTGCGAGGACTTGGCTGAATGGCTTGCCGGCCAAAAAGGTCAGGCGAGATCTTAAGATGCGATCGATCCACCCGCTCGGCGGTCGGAGGAAACCTATCGCCTGCTTGAGCCTGTTTGACGGCAGTGTACGCTTGAGAATGAACTTAGGGAGCCACACAGATTTTCGGCCCCAAACGTATTGGGAGGCCACGATCGCGATGGTTACGCCGCCTAAAGCTGAAAGACCCGGAATACCGCTGGCCGGGGATGTGATGACCAGTGCCGGCACAAGAATGAGCGCCGGAAACGCTCTATGTCCTATTGTGTCGACAAGGTCTTTGATCGAAACTTCCTCCTCGCCAACTCGCTGCGCCAGTCGGTCAAGCAGTGAAATCAGCGTGTGATCGCCCGACATAGCATTTGCACTTTTCTTCATGAAAGAGCGAAAGTCCAACGGTCGGCGTGATATTCCGATCCGCGCGAAAGCTTGATACCGACCGTCGCCTCAAACCCTCTCGGTCTAGGTGCATCCGTTCGAGAAAAAGGCGACCGCGGATCATGTTTTGGCGAGATCATCACGACAAACGGTTAGATGAACCCCGCTATCGTCAACCTTAGAAATCTGGAAGGGGCGGATGAATCGATCCTTCGCCATCAGTCCATCGGCATCGAGCACCAGGTATCCCTCGCTTAGAAGAATTCTCCGTTCGCCTTCGGGCATATCATCGGGCCAAATGGCTTCAGCGAGTTTGTTGATCAGGCCCTGCTGGCCAGGATTTTGCCGAGCTTGACCGCGCGCAGCTGCCTCGTCGCCGAACCGCAGCTTTTCGACTGTGCCGACGCGTTCGTTATCCCGATCGAAGACGGCCATTCCCTCTTCGACATTTTTTGGCAGTTCGTCCACACCAAACTCCTTTCAATTGATAGGTAAGTGGTGGAGGAAGCCCCTGACGTAGAGCGGGTTCCCTCGGCCAGCTGCGCTAAACCCTCTAGAGATGAACCATTTCTCCACCAACGGGAACCGCCCGAAATGGTGCGCCGTTGCACGAGTTTGACGCAGGATTGCTTCGGCCATGCTGCGATGGTGAACAATCTTGAGGAGCTGACAAATGGCGGCACGATACGAAAAGCGGGCAATAGGCGAGGAGCTCTGGAAGGTTGTCGATGTCTATACCCAGAGAACCGTCGTATTGGACGGAACACCGCTCGATCGAATGGAGGAACGCGAAGCAAACGATACCGTCGATTCGCTCGAAGCTGGCGAACTGACGCCGGATATTTCAGAGGCACCATAGCGGTGAAGGCGCGCCGTCGGATGTGCCGAGCACCCTACGAGAGCACAAGTGCTAGCCTAAGAATAAGAGCAGTCATTGGCTCTGATTGCTATGTGTGCTCTCTTAAGCGCTGCCGGGTTGGTGCCTATCGACCCAATCTCGCCTGCGCGGCCCCGGTTTGCGCTACGCTGCCCCGGCTAGCGCTACGGGGCTCCAAGTCTGCGGACAGCGTTGTGCCGCCGGATTCGAGCGAAGAGGTACCCGGCTCGCCAGAAGATGGATGCGTTCGCGGGTCGATGGCGTCTTCTTTGAGTTCTTCGGACGCCCGCCGCCAATGCTCTTCTGCTTTGCCGGACGGCCGACCCTCCTCCTCCCAAATCTCCTGAGCGCGAGCCCTGATCCTGTCTTCGAGTCGCTCACCCATGTGCTCCTCCATCATGTGAGTAGTGCGATAGCTGGCACAGCACCTATCAAGTTCCCAACCATAGCGCTGTCCGCGCCCTTCCGAACAGCGCAACTCGCTAACCTGCATTGAGACCAGGAACGGCGGCAGGTTGTCGGCCTTTGCCGGAAAACAGCTTCTCGCGGAATTGCCATGGTCACGGTACCTTTTGCGAAACTTATTAGTTTGTCCTCGCCCTGTCGGTTATGGCGATCGCGCAAGCATCCAGCCAGCCGCAAGGCGAGATCGGCGAATTTTCGGATGCAACAATTAGCGGATCTGTGCTCGAGCCCGAGCCTATCACCACCTCCGATGATGCAGAGCTTGCGGCACAAATCGAGGTTCCAGAAGGGTTTGAGATCACTGTGGTGGCCCGCGATTTCGGCAATACGCGAATGCTGGCGATCCATCAAAGTGGTGAAGTCTACGCTACGCGGCGAACCGAAGGCGATGTCATCCGCCTGCTCGACGGGAATGAGGACGGGATTTTCGAGGATTTCCGAACCGTAGCCGCCCGGCCCGGAATGCATGGCATCGCGTTCGACGGCAATACCGCCTATCTGGCGACGGTCAACGACATCTATACGCGCCCGTCAATGACGACGGCAGTTTTGGGGAACTGACCCGGATCATCGATGATCTACCCGATGGCGGGCAACACCCGAACCGTACGCTGGCGATGGGGCCCGACGGGATGCTCTACATCAGTGCCGGATCGACGTGCAACGCCTGCGCCGAAACCAATCCCGAGAGCGCGACAATGTTGCGCGCCAGTCCGGACGGTGCCAGCCGCACCATCTTCGCGAGCGGATTGCGCAACACGATTGGGTTCGACTGGCAACCTTCAACCGGCCGGCTTTTCGGTGCCGACCATGGAATCGACTGGCTTGGTGACGAGGAGCAGCTCGAAGAGTTCAACCTCATCGAACAGGGCAAGCAGTATGGTTGGCCCTATGTGTACGACTTTTCCAAGTTCAACCCGCAGGACAACCCGCCCGAGGGCATTTCGCTCGAACAATGGGCGGCTCAAAGCCAAGAGCCGATGGTTGGATACACGGCTCACGGTGCGCCGATGCAGATGACCTTTTATGAGGGCTCTGCCTTTCCCGAGGAATTTCGCGGCGATGCGTTCATAGCCATGCGGGGCTCTTGGAACCGCCGCCCGCCCAGCGGCTATGAAATTTCGCGGGTGGATTTCTAAGACGGCGAGCCTGTGGCCTGGGAGCATTTCGCTGAAGGTTTTCTCATCGGTTATGAGGACGGAGGCTACGGGTTCTTGGCGCGCCTTGCCGGAATAGTCGAGGATCAGGACGGCTCACTCCTCGTCGCCGACGACTTTAACGGCATCATCTACCGGATCTCTTATGCTGGGGAAGCGGAGGGCCAGCTTCCAAGCCGATGCCAGTATCCCGGTTGCCCATTCGGCCGAAGGACATGTGGTGGGGCAGGGTGAGATCGTGGGCGTATACGAGCGGCCCGCGCCCGAAACGCCCCGGAACTAAGCGGGACTGAAAAGAAGCAAGGAGTATCCATGCATCGGGCGGTGAGCGACTAATTAGGGTGAAGGGTAAGCCTCGCGAGAAGCAGCATCGATGTAACCCAGAACGGCTGCAATGATGATCGAAAAGAGCGACCAGCGCTAGGCTTGAAGAAAGCTTGAGCGCCTGATCGATGATCGGCGTGCACCGTTGCAAGGTGCAGTCGAATCGTGTTCAGCTTGGGGCTGAAGTGTGGTTCATCTCCGAAGCTTCAGAAGCAGCCTATCCCCCGCTTCGGCGGGGGTTCTTTTGCCAGAAGTGAATCGCCGCAATCACCGCCCCGCAATGGGCGTTCGGACACGCCATGCTCCTAATCATTGCAATCATCCTTGAGGCCGAGCTGCTCATCGTCTCGTTCAGCTCGTTTCCGATGAGCGGCTCACCTCGATCGCACCGGCATCACTGGCCACACTTGCTGATCTGTGGCATAGATGTAGTCGCAATAGCCTCCAAGCATTGCAGAGCCGCCCGCCCACGCGCCCGCTTCCGGTGGGCGGCACCCCCCTCAACCAAATGCTATAGTTGCCAGCAGCGCGGTTTTGTGAGTCAATGGCCGCCTGGCCTTTCACCTTTGGGCCGGACGGACTAGCCCTCAGTCAGGCTCGGCTTCGGTCGGGTCTTTTTTCGCTCTTTCACTCGATGGCTTTCTTTTCAATGGAACATGCAGTTGCCGACGATGCGCAATCGCGTGCTCTAGCTTGATGTCCTCAGTTTCCGGCTAGTTGGCCCCTGTCGCAAGGGAAAGAGGCCCGTGATCCACAACGGGCCTCTTTTTGTTGCAAGCACGACCGATCGGCTCCCTTCGGCGCATTTTCTGGATCATTTAAAAATTGCGGCTAGTCGGCCGGCGCCAGCGTCTACTTAGCTCGCGCTCAGTGGGCGATCAGTTCCTCAACAATTCCTTGGAGGGAGCGCCAGATATCAATGCTTTGAGCAGCGTATTGCGGTGGTCACCAGTTGTCGACCAAGCCTCCACGTGAACGAACCTCAAAACAGGTCTGTATTTCGAGCGGGTTAAGATTGATCGCGGATCCGATTTCTGAAGGGGCAGCAGCCCAGGTCTAGCCGTCCAACATCGAGACCGCGTTGGTATGAGTTAGCTTGGCCTTATTCCACACTCTGTGTGACGACCAATGGCGGCTGATGATGCCCAGGCTGCTCCCCGCGATCGGCCGCAATTCCGACAAAAGCACTCGGTGCCAGCCGGAAGTTTAGGTGCCCTTCTTCAAGATTCGCTGAGGAAAAGGACTGCTTAAGCCTTTGTGGTCAAGTTGCCAAGACTGTGCAGGCGCCTAGAACTCAACAAGTCATGATCGTGCGATTAGTTCTGAAGCATTTTTGAGATTGATTGCGGGATCCTCTAGTGAGGACAGTGCTTCCACTGCCCTAATGCAATCCAAACATGGGGGACTCACGCAGTTCTGTTCGTGTTCAACAAGGCCCCCGCGCTGAATATTGTGGGGTCAACCAGCGTTGAGGTTTGGTTTTAGATACCTAGCGCGACGGGCTGATGATCAGGGTGCCCGCGTCGGCGGCCGTCCCGCACGCCTCCGAAACTGAGGCAGTTCTGAGAACTAGCTCTTTTGATTACCTATTCTAAGCCCCTAGACGGCTGTACTTTTCGTTCTCCTAAGATGGAGGGAGAGAATTCAATGCCCACAATATCCGACCTATTCTTCAAGGCAGCTATATTGTTCCTCATCATCGGCATAGGCATCGGCATAAACATGGCGATGTCGGGCAATCATAGCGTCCTGGGCGCACACGCGCATATCAACCTTCTCGGCTGGGTCACGAGCGCTCTGTTCGCAGGATATTACGCCCACAATCCGACGAAAGCGGAGGGATTGCTCCCCATGGTCCACTTTGGTGTTTACATGATGGGCGTGGTGGTGATGGTGGGCAGCTTGTACCTGCTTTTGTCGGGCAATGTCGCAATGGAGCCCTTCGTAGCCGCCGGATCAGTTGTAACGTTCGTCGGTGTTCTGATCTTCGCAGTGGTGGTTTTCAGCCCAACGCGCAACAGAGCCGGCGCAAGCGGATTTAGGGCTCCGGCCGAGTAAATGTGATCAAGAAAACCGCGGCAGACCCAAATGGTCACCTCCCGTCACCACCAACGCGAAAGGCCCCACGCCGTGGAGCCTTAATGGCGCAAAACGCCGAAAGGACGGGACGTACACCGAAAGATGCCGCCGCTAAGCGGCAGCCTTGATGCTCATGCCAAAGCTGCGATTCTTCGATCAACCGGCTGCCGAGTCTCGCACCGGACCCATACCATCTCATGTTGAGACCAACGTTGAATTGCACCCCTGCGTCATCTAGCCGTCGTGGTGAGGGTTGACGACCAAGGCTGCAACACAAATGCTAAAAATGGGGCAAAGATTGCGGAGAAAGCGGGGACTACCTCGTGAAATCACCTTTTTTCAGTCAAGCTCGCCTCTCTTTGAGGCCATATCTGTCCCATTTAACGCGGCGCCATAATCACCACATACGAATTATGGTTCCAAACAAATGCAAAAAATCTCAACGATTGCTGTGGCTCTCTTTCTTGGCGCTGGCTTAGCGGTCACTTCTTTAGTGCCATCAGCGGTTGCCGCTGCGTCGACTTCAGTGGGCGTAGCCTCTTGGTACGGCCCCGGCTTTCACGGCCGGCTCACAGCAAATGGCGAACGCTACGACATGCATGCCATGACCGCTGCGCACAAAACTCTCAACTTCGGCACCAAGGTCAAAGTGACCAATCAGAACAACGGCAAAAGCGTCGTCGTGCGGATCAATGACCGTGGGCCCTTCGTCGGTGGCCGGGTGATTGACCTGTCCAGGGGTGCAGCCGATGCAATCGGCATGGTCGGACCAGGCACCGCTCCAGTGACGGTTGAGGTTGTCGGCTAAGAGCTCCCCCGACCAAGGCGGACACACGAACTTACTTCGTGATCAAGGCGGCGCAATGGCCCAACCGATCACATGTCTGTCTTTCGAGATGGATCCGACAGTATCGGCATTGGGGTAAGCCATTGCTGCGCCAATGTGAGCCTTTCGCGCGCACGCAATGCGAACTGGTGGTCAGGGCGTGGAGGTAGACGCTTGCAACTGCGGTAAGTGGCCATTGAACGCACGGCCACGCGGTGCGGTTTATTTGTCTCTTGCAACCACCATCGAGACTGTACCGCTGGACTTCGAGTTGGAACGCTGCGTGCCACAGGCGGCGTTGACCCTTGCGCTATTTAACGCTCAGGCCGCCCGATTTCGAAAGCGTGTCCCGATGCTCGCATAGCCTGCTGTTATCGCCCACCATCCTTATCCAAGGATGATGTTTTCTTTGATGTTTTCCGGAATTTTCACCTCACCTTGATCGGAGGTGCGGGGCATGATGTCCGCAAAACGTTCTTCCATGCGGGTTGATGCGGCTACCCAAACGATCCAAACCACCGGATGCCCGTGTGTTGCGAAGTCATGAAGGGGCTGTGAGGCTCTCGCAATGAGGTCCTGGCTCAACCTTCATCCGGAAAAGGGGTTACCCTCACCATCAGGTATTTTCTTTCCTGAACCGGTTTCTCACGGCCTGCAATCATCCGTTTGATCGCGCTGCGCAAATCGGGCAATTCTTCGCCTGTTCTCGATGGCTGAAACACCTGTCGCTCAATCCCCGAAGCGAGGCGAGATATCGCCGCACAATCTGGTTGATCTCGCGATCTTGAATTCGGATTTTCGAATTCCAAGATCATTGCTGGCCGCGTCAAAGGACGGGCCGGGAGGCAAGATCAGCCTCCCTCGTATCTATATTGCTCAAAAGAGGATGTAGCTATGAGGATCAATTCAGGTGCGAGATATCTCGACGAGCCAACCGTCAGTGATAGTGATCTGATGGGGTTCATGTCACCGAGCGAGATAGTTCAGGACCCGATGCTCTCGCTGGAGCGGAAGCGTCAGCTTCTCGCATACTGGGCGTCCGACATCCACGCTGTACCCGGTGCGCCGGCGTTTCGGTCGTATTTGCTGGGCCCTGCAGTCACGATAGACGCCATCAAGGATGCGCTTATGGCGCTGGATGAGATGGTCGACTTTGCGGCCATTCCAAAAAGCACTACGAACTCGGCAACGGCCTAGCAGATTAGATCGGATCGCCGCGTCACCTGCTCGGGTGACGCGGTCTATCGCGCGTCGTCGATGTGCCCTTCGTTAGCCGTGAGTTCGCGCTCTTTGGCTTCTCTGACGTCTTCGGCCATCTGGGCCTCTTGATATGGCCCAAGCGATCCGGTTTCGTCGTCCTTGGACCAATCAACCCAATGACCGTCCTTGTCGGATCGGATTGTGACGGCAACTGATCGGTTTTTATCCGGCATAGGCATGGCCCCTGTTCGACAGGACCATAGCGAAGCCGCCTTGAATGAACAAGTAATCGCCAGCCGGGCGGCCGAGGTCCGGCGTCGATTCAGTTCGAGAGGCGAGCGCCGAGCAGCTTCCCGTGCCTCCAAATGAGATGGCAGGACTGCAGATGCTCGCCAATGCTGAGAGTGAATAAAGTCGAAATCGCCGCCCCCGGCGGCACTCTGATCATCAACCCGCCACTCGAAGCATTCAAAATGGTCACCTCGACGGAGGTCGGCCCTTCAATGATGGCTGCGGGACCGCGCAAAACCGGCTGTTCCCGCAGTTCTTTTCGTCGTTCAATCATGGTTCGCATGGGAGCACGGCGGTATCATCGGGCTCGTTAAAGCAACATCAAGCCAAATCTTAAAATGCGCTGCAAATGACGGTTATCTGGCTCGGCGATCACCAAGGCCCAAGTGGTCAGCGCTTCCGCAATCTTTCGATGAAGTGCCAAATACCTGCTGCCAATGTGCCGCCAGAGATGCAGGCAAACAATACGGGGCCGTTGTTGCCCACGACCGGCACCAAGACTGTGCCTAGAAGCAAGCCTCCGAGGATGCCGCAAATGAGCTTCTTATCCATTGTTGGCCGCGCGGGCTGCGAGCTTCGGTCTATGGGCCGACGCCCTGTAACAGGTGCCTATTGAGCAATCAATTCTGAGACGTGGCAGACGGTTTGGCCGTAAACTCAAGATAGGTGTGCGGCCTTCCCGGCCAAGCACCGAAGGGAACATGTTGAAATAGCCCGGCGTTGCACTTCTGCAGCAGCAGGAGAGTAGAAAATGCCTGGCCGTTCAGTTTGGAGTCGCTATAGCTACGCTTGGGTCACGTTGGGCTTTTTCATCATATCTGTCGCGGGACACTGGTTTTTCGGCTGGCTCGCCTTCGTCAACGAACAACAAGATCACGGTGTGCCACTAGAAACCTCGGAATACGTTTTCCAGATGCTTGAGGCCACGTTCGAGAACTGGCAGTCGGAGTTTTTGCAGCTGATGTGGCAGGTCGGTGGCCTCGCTCTTCTGCTCTACGTCGGCTCACCTCAGTCCAAAGAGGGTAGCGACCGCATCGAGGCCAAGATCGACGAGATACTAAAAAGAGTTGATCCAAAAGGCGCCGAGGGCGTGATCAACGAATTGGACGAAGTCTAGGCCGGACGCCATACCGATCCCGCTCGCGCTAACCAAGCAGAGCGCCGAGATTAGGCTGTTTCAGCCGCAAGGAAACTGCCTTGAAGACATCGCTTTAGAAGATGGGGCGCCTCGGCTCAGCGTAGATGCCGGACATGACGGTAACGTGCGTGGTGGAACGCAGTCGCACAGAGAACGATAGCACCAGGTAGAACCATCGTGATGGCGATGTCGAACAGACTGCCTCTGATACTGACGCCATAGATGGAACCAAAGTCCTCGGCAGCGTCGAACGCCTCGTTCAGCAATTCTACGCCAAGGAGGGCTGCAAGGGGCAGCCAACTGCGCAAGGGGCGCTTCAATAGCGCCACAAAAACTAAATAGAGCCCCATCCCGATCAGTACGTGCAGAACCGGATCTGACAGCCCCGTAGCGTGTCTGAAGAGGTCCTTTACGAGTTCCATCGGTGTCTATCCATTGCGTCTAGCCTTCTGCTCGCGGTTCTCAGCGGCGCCTCGGGCTTCAATGGGTGAGCACTGAGCGCGCGCCGGTCTCCAAAACTCTTTGCCCCAACGTTCACCAATCAAAGTCATCCCAACGAGAGCTGACCAAAGGCTTCATGGGAGCGGAGCTTCCGCAAACTTTTCATCGGCTTGAGCTTCTTCAGTTTTTCATCGGCTTCACCTTCTTCATTGGCTTCATCGGTCCGCCTGTGGCGCCATCATCAATCAGAAGCCGATGTCCCGAATTATTCACGAGCCATCCGTCGTGAAGCCAACCCAGGTGAGCGCCATTGTAGCCGTAAATGTGCCCATCCTTTAGATAGGCGATTGGATTGCCAGCCCAGTCGAACAAGTGCTCCCCGTCGTCAGAATATAATCGCGGTTGACCGTGCCTATCATAAAAATCGAGCGCCATGCCCATCCTCCCAAACCAACGCCATGATAGCTTCGCCCAGGCTCTCGCCAAGGGCAAGACGGCAGAGAGGCTTATGCACTCGGGAGGAAGTCGCGGAATGCTTAGAGCGACAACTGCCTAGAGATGTTGGTTTGGCAGGATTATTGGCCTGCCGAAGCTCATGACTTCCATGCCTAGCCGACTCTCAAATTTGGCAAGTTCAGCGTGGAATGCGCCAAACTCAGTTCGGATAACCTCAATCGTGTCGGCTGTGATGTGGCCGGCGTATCCAAGGCTGAAAAATTTTCGAGTGCTTTGACGTTGCTCAAGTGTGGACCGAGCGTCGGAGTGCCTTCGTTGATCCAAAGTACGCCATGAGCGAGTTGGTTTCGAACTTTCGCCTGCTCTTTGACGTCGCTTGCGGTGCGCGTGTTCCGCGAATCTGTCTCGGACCGTCTAAACGATTTGGAACGGTCTGCGGTCGTCGTCATCATGCAGCGTCTGCACGAGAACGATGTGGCCGGCACGATCCTCAAGCTTGGGTTGGTGGGCAATCGAAAGGCCGAGACGACAACGACCACGGTTCGAGGGCTCTACTGAGGCGCGGTTCGTTCCAACCGCAAGAGCGGGAAAAGCACGGCGCCCCACTGCTTGGAAGCTAAGCCGCTGGTAGAAGGCGTGGGCATCGGTATTCGCCTCACACGGTCCGCTGCGCACATACAACGCGAACGGCAGTGGAACGCAATGTAGATCAATGGGTTCTTCGACGGCAATCTGGTCGGAGCCCAACATGCCATTGCTGTCTGTTATCCGCTTCTTCGGCATCCTTATTTCGCTCGTTGTGCTGGGTGTCTCCGCATACCTGCTCTGGACCTGGTACTCCGGTGATACGTTAGTCGACGAGGAAGGCGATCTAACGCGAATTCGTGAGTATTGGCGGCTTTGGCTGGGACTGGTGCTGCTGGCATGGTCTTTTCTGGGCCGTTTTGTTGTGCCGTTCCTGCTGGCCAAAGGCGACAAGCGTCCCGCGCGTTTTGAGCACGGCGACGGGCAATTGGTCGAGGGGGAAACCGGAACAATCTATGTTGGAGAGCATGGTCAGGGGCCGGTCACAATCGTTCTTACCCACGGCTGGTCGCTCGACAGCTCTGTGTGGGGATACACCAAGGAAGACATCGGCAGTGGAGTCCGGCTGATCAATTGGGACTTGCCGGGAATGGGAAAATCTGTTCCTCGGGATCGCGTTGTTATCGGCCTAACCACGTTTGCCGCCGAACTCCGGCGCCTCATCGAGACCAGGACCGGCCCCGAACCTGTTGTACTGGTCGGCCACAGCATCGGCGGCATGACGATCCAAACCTTAGCCCGGGATCACCCCGATCTCTTTTCAAGGCAAGTCGATGGCGTGGTCTTGCTCAACACAACCTACACCAACCCGCTCAAGACGATGATCTTGTCGGGCCTGATGCAGGCACTGCGGAAGCCGATTCTCGAGCCGGCGATGCGCCTCACAATGCTTCTCCAGCCGATTGTCTGGCTGATGGCGTGGCAGAGCTATCTGAGCGGCTGGACGCACATCGCCAACCGGTTCGGGTTCGGCAAGTATGTGACGCGCAGCCAGCTCAATCATGTTTCGCTGCTCACCACCCGCAACTCGCCAGGCGATCAGGCCAAGGGCAACCTGGCCATGTTCAATTGGGATGCCACCGGAGCCCTTTCGGACCTCAACGTGCCGGTGCTGGTCATAGGCGGCGAGTTGGACATCGTGACGAAGGCTGAAGCAAGCAAAGCCATTGCGGCAAGTTCCCGCCTGGCGCGGCTCGAAATCATTGAAGGTGTGAACCACTTGGGGTTCCTTGAGCGGCCAGACCTCTACAGCGCAGCGATAGCCAACTTTGCCGCAGAGATACAACGGCGCCCGCCTGTGCCCTGAAATCCAACAGGTGTACCGGAGGTTCGAGTGGCCGCCCTATTGGGCGGCCTTTTTCGTGGAAAGCTTAGATGACCCGACGCAGTTGATACAAAGCACCCTTCCTATATCGCGATGGCGGATAAGTGGGAGCTTATGCGCGACACGACGGCCGGCGAAACGGCGGTCAAAGCGGCGAGCACGAACTATCTTCCGCAGCCGTCGGGCTTCTCGGCGCAGGCCGATGGTGGGCGGGCTCTGTATGCCGCCTAGCAGAAGCGTGCGCAGTTCCCCGAGATCGTGGCGCCTACGGTCGACGGCATGGTCGGTGTCATCCATCGCACCGAAGCCCAGATCGAAATGCCGGATGCGATGCAGCCGCTCTGGGAGAAGGCGACCAAGGACGGTCTGCCGCTTGAGGCTCTGCATCGCCGGATCACCGCCGAGCTGCTGACGACGGGCCGGTATTCGCTTCTCGCAGATGCCGCGACCGAGGGCAGCGATCTGCCCTGTTGGCCGGCTACAGTGCCGAAGCGCTGATCAACTGGGCCGACGATCGCACCATGTTCGTGCTCGACGAGAGCGGCTTGCGTCGTGAGGGTTTCCGTTGGGAGCATCAGGAGCGGTTTCCCCGTACTCGAGATGGTTGATGGCCGGTACACGTAAGGACCCTACACCGGGACTGGGCGCTCGGCGGGCGAGCCGATCAACCCGACTGGCCGCGCCAATGCTTCGCTGTCCGTTTGTGGTGATCGGCGCTCGTGATCTGTCACTGTCGCCCGAGTTGCCGCCGCTGGTCGGTGTGGCCCGATCGGCGATCGCGCTCTATCAGCTTTCGGCGAATTACCGCTGGCAGCCTTCATGACGGGGCAGGAAACGCTAATCATCATCAATGGCGATGCGCCCGATGCCGTTGGGGCAGGGGCGGTCATCACGATCAAGCAGGGCAGCGGTGACGAGGCGGCCCGCCCCGACGTGAAGTATGTCGGCCCCGCCGGCACGGGCATTGGTGCCCATCGCGTTGCCATGCAGGACGAGCGGCAGAACGCGGCCCAGGCCGGAGCGCGTTCGTTCAACAGCGCCGAGCACAGGACTGCGGAGAGCGGTGACGCCCTTCGCATACGGTTCGCTGCCGAAACCGTCACACTGACCAGCATCGCCCAATCCAGCGCTCAAGGGCTGGAGAAGGCGCTACGGAATATTGCGGTGATGATCGGGCAGGCCCCCGAGAGGGTGACCGTGAATCCCAATCTGAGCTTCGTCGATGCCACCATGACTCCGGCAGAAGCCGAGGCACTGGTACGTGTCTGGCAATCCGGCGCGATCTCGTACCAGACGCTCTATGAGAATCTCCAGCGCGGCGAGATTCCTCGGCGGAGCGAGATTACGCGGGCGAGCTAGGGCTGATCGACAAAGAGGATATCGACCACGGCGTTGAGCCAGGAGAGGCAAATTATTGCCGCTTGGCAGCTCAGACCTGTAGCCGGCAGATGCACTGGGGTGCAGTTCCGCGCCAATTATGTTAGGCCGTGCTCAGGAGCGCTCCCCAGCGCTTCCTCCGCTTGCCCATCGGGGTGAGGCGGCCACCAAGATAGGAAGCTGTTTGCAGGTACAAGTCCGCGACAACAACATCGACCAAGCACTCAGGGTGCTGAAAAAGAGACTCCAGCGTGAAGGTGTTTTCCGCGAGATGAAGCTTCGGAGGCATTTCGAAAAGCCCTCTGAAAAGCGGGCACGAGAGGCAGCACAGGCAGTGCGCCGCGTGCGAAAAGAGGCGCGGAAAAAAGCAATCCGCGAGGGACTGATCGCCGGTCCTAAACGGAAGGGCCCTGAGCGCCCGAGAGCGCCATCAATGGCCCGCGGCGGCTAATTTAGTGCCACCTAGTTTTATCGCCCGCTTCGGCTCCCGAGGCGGGCTTTTCCATGGTCGGCAGTGACCGGCATCAAACCCAAGGAGAAAGGCCAGTGGCCTTCAAGGCAATCATCGACAGCCTCGACAGTGTCGAGGAACAGTTCCGCTCGCTCTATGAAGAGCAGGACGGCAAGCACTTCGTTGCCAAGCCCACGGGCGGCGATGCTGGTGGCAGTGATGGGAAGCGGATCGCTGACAATCCCTGGGACAGCAGCAATGGCAAGAAGCCGAACCTGACCCGTCAGCAGCAACTCATGACGGAGAACCCGGCCAAGGCCCGCCAGCTGGCGCAGGCCGCCGGCGTCACTCCGACCTGGTAATTCCCGGCGTCAGTGACGCCAAACAAGACGAGGTCATGCCCAGTGGGGTGGCCGTGACAAGCCAACGCCGCGATTGAGGCCGAGCTCAACCGGCGCGGTTGATTCTCACGCCGGGGCGGATGACTGCCCCGGCGACGGTCATTCGTCTGCTGCGATAAGCTCCGAGATGCGCTTCCGCTCGCGAGGTGACCTGATCTGTTGGGTTTCCGTTGTTTCGGCGATCAGCTTCCAATGATCGCCTTCCCACGTCGCGCGGAACTTGCGCCTGGCTCCAATGAGTTGGTCTTCGGAAGCGTAATCCGCGATGATCGTGATCTCCACGGTGATCGGGCCGCCGGCTGATTTCAAGTTTTCGACGTCATGGCCAGTGCGTCGCGCAACTGACGCGATCAGATCTTCGAACTTACCGAGAGAGGTGTATTGGGAGGGACCAAGCGTTCCTTGATAGGTGCGAAGCTTGGGATCGTCGCTACCCTTCTCGCCGTCAAAAAATTCGAAGTCGGTGATAGTGCATCCAAGCGTATCATCGCCGGCCCCGATCTCAACAAGCACACTTTCGATATAGATCGCATCAGAACTCATGTTGCTGACGAAGCAGGCGGCATCCAGGGTCGAACCCGCCGCGCGATTGATCACGATCTTCGGGAGTGTCTGCCGCCGAAAGCTCAGCAGAAAGACCTGCAGGTAGACGATCCAGATCAAAACCATCGCCCAGTTGGCGACAAGGTTGAGAACTTCGCTGTTGTCGGAAATCCATTGGAGCATGTTCGGGGCGTAGAGCGGTTATCGGGAACATGGCTGAACGCCCCGAGGAGCGGATGGTTGCCCTCGATGAGGGCGTCTTAGCCTGCCGCTGGTGGCTTAACGTTCACACTGTCGGGGCGCCAAGCCGCTCCGGCGCTTTCGGACAGGTGCACTATGAGCAACGTGATCAACTTGGGCGCAAAGCCTGCCACTACGGACGGCTTATATCCTCGCCACGGCATGGTGGGAGAGCGGCAAGACGATGCAGCCGGTGCGTGAGGCGTACTGGCTGAGCGAGATAAAACCAATTCTCGTGGTCATCTGCTTCCCCCAAGCATGGGCGGATGACACCACGATCCTGCCCCGCCGTAAAGCGGTAGGGCGGGGGAAGGCTATGTGATCGGGATGGCTATTCAGCCGCCCTCGGGTCAACCTGGACTCGACGCCTGAGCGTATATCCGTTGCGCTCGACCTCTTCCACTATATCGCTGAGATCCCAATCGGGTTCGATCTCGACGCGCTCTGGCTTTGCTGTGTGTCGCAGCCACGCAGGCAGTCGGCTCCAGTTATCGGTGAAGTAGTAGTTTTCGTGCTTGGGCCGTCGCTTGGCCCAGCCTTCGCGAAAGCAGAACATCGTGGCCTCCTATCGGTTCCCAAGCGTAGCATGGATGGAGGCTTTGTCACAAAAAAGAGGCCCAGCCGACAGACTGAGCCTCTCCTGAGGGTTAGAAGCGTCTGACCTCAGGCGACCAAGGACCAGACGATCGACTCTGGCACAACAGGATGACGGCCAGCAATATATCGATGGATCGAGGTGAGCCGCACATCGGATCGGGAACGTGGAACGGCTCGGCGGTAGCAACCTAGGGGAGGTGGCAAGCCAAAAACGACGATTAGCAGAGTCGATCGCAAGAAAAAGAGCCCGGCCAAAGCCGAGCCTCTCCCCCCAACCAGCAGCCCCCGTGCTAGAGAGGTGTGGCAGGGTATCTCTTAGAAGTGGTAGTTCAGGCCGATGCGAGCAGAGTGGGCATAAGCATCAGCACCGAAATCAGTCCCGAGGATGTCGAACTCAACGTCGTCGAACTGGATGTAGAGGTACTCAGCGTTGAGGAGGCTTTCTCGAACACCATAGCTTCCACACCTGCGCCAGCGGCCCAGCCCCAGCCCCACTCTTCGTCACTGATCGACGGACCAGCAACGGTATCGATGTCGTAACCTACCTGACCGAATGCGACGCCTGCCGTCAGGTACGGCATAAAGGTGTCGAGGTCGGCACCGATGCGTGCACGGACGGAACCGAAGCTCTGAATACCTGCCTCGCCATCCCCGATTCCGGCAAGGGTCTCTTCGTACACGATATTGGCGGCTTGGATGTCACCTTCGATACCGAACACAATTCCGCCGTTGGCGAAGTTGTAGCCGACCTGGGCGCCGCCCAGCCAACCTTCGATGTCACCTTCGACTTCTCCGGTGATGGCGCTGTGGAACGTGCCCTCACCCCAACCATAGCCGGCATTCAGGCCAGCGTAGAAGCCGTCCCAAACGGACGAAGAGTCGACCACAGGGCCGGGAACGATCGGTGCTGGCATGATCGGATCAGCAGCGTAAGCCTGACCGGCAGCAGCGCCGATAGCGAATACAGAAACAGCAAAAAGAGTCTTCATATGTGGTGTGCTCCAATTTGAAGTATCATTGTTCTGCCGTCGTTTCGCCTTTGTTTGCCCGGCTGGCCGGCATTTGACCGTACAAATGGCGTCAATGTGGCATTTCCGCACTAGTTCAGTGCGGAGTAGATCCTGCAGTTTCCGGCAAAGAAAGAGGCCCGACCGTAGCCGAGCCTGACTGAAAGTTGGGGAGCCTGACCAAAGGCGTCAGTAAGCCAGACACCTCATAGGCTCACGAACCCAGCGTCTCGGCAATTACATCATTGGATTGAGGTGAGCCGCTCATCGGGGCGAGATTGAGGGGACGATGAACGGCTCTAGGAGACGCAAGTCGGGGACATTGCGCGCCTCAGAAACGGCGCCGATGGCGAGTGGTTGCGGGTGAATCACTTTTGACGTGCGTGTGCGGCACGCGCCGTTTTGCGGCCACAAAAGAGGCTCGACCGAAGCCGAGCCTCTCCCCTTTCGGGTGCCAGGAATGGCCAGGCAACTGGCCAGACACTGCGATTACCGCATAACTTAAGCCGGTCGGCAATATATCGATAGATTGAGTGAGCCGCCCATCGGGCGAAGCGGGGGAAATGATGAGCGGCTCGGGCTCAAGGACGTTTGCAACCCAAGGAGTGGTTGCGTCGGCCGAACGAGCGATCCCGCCGGGCGGTTGCGGCGATTCACATCTGACAGTGGGATGATGGGGTGTGAAGAAAAATGAGCCGCTCACCGGTGATGATGAACGAGACGGCGAGCGGCTCGAGTGACTTCGCGATCTTGGAGGTCATGGTACAAAAACGCCGACGCCGCCCTGTGGTTGCGGCGATTCACTTCTGACATCTGGTGAGTAAAGCGGGCCGGGCGTCCTCCTCCCAGCGCCCGGCCAGTGTCACGCTTAGCTACCACGCAACCGTGACCCGACCACGTTAGCAGGAAACTCAACATCAACAAGGAGGCCACGATGGCCTTAACCGCGCGCGCGACGCTTGAACTCGCCTCGCATGGAGCGCTTGTGCGCCAAACCTACAAAGACAGTGTCGGCGTGCTGACCTGGTGCGTCGGCATGACCAACGCCACCGGTCATCGGGTCGAGCGCTATATCGGCAATCCGGCGCCGCTCCAGCACTGCATGAACCTTTTCGTCTGGGCGTTGCGGAACTATGCCAAGCACGTCGACGAGGTGTTTGTCGACTATCCGCTGAGCGAAGCTCAGTATGCCGCCATTCTGTCATTCACCTGGAACTTGGGGGGCTGCGGTGCTGCGCCAAGCGTCCTGGGTACGCCATTTCAAGGCGGGCGACATGGAAGCGGCCGAGACCGCCTTCAAGCTCTGGAATAAGGCCGGCGGCCATACTGCAAAGGGCCTGGTCACCCGCCGGGCTCGCGAGGCTGATCTGTTGTTCCGCGGTAAGTGGAGCAACGACGGCACGATCATCGAATACACGCGCCTGCGCTCAAACCTGCAGGTGGATTGTGCCAGCGCCAAACGGGTGAACGTTACCGCTGAACTCCGCAATGCCTTTGCCGGGGAGCACAGCCCGATCGTAGATCACGCGCCCCAGCCCGACGCGCCAGTTCAGACGCCGACGCTTCCGCCAAAGCACAATGCCGCGTCGCTCTTCGCAATCATCATTGCGGCCGCTCTCGGCTTGATCGGCTGGCGCTTCTCGCAAACCTGAACCTCCGACCATCTCAAGCTCCGCCGCCCTCCGAGGCGGCTTTTTAATCGGAGAAACAGCCATGCTCACGGGCATCTTCACGGCTATCAAGACCAACGCGGCGCTCGGCTGGATCGTGCGCCGCGTCTTCGACTGGGGCGGCTGGTTGGCCGGTATCCTCGGTGGCCTGCTCACCCTGTTCCTCCAGCTCGATCCGCTTACCCAGTCAGCGATTATCACAGTGCTTCAGGGCAACTGGCAGGAGGTGACGCTGGGCAGTGCGTTTGGCTTTGCGGTGCTGGCCATCAACCAGTGGCGCTCCTGGCGAGCCACGGTGAGGCCGCAGGTCGTCACCAGCGACAAGAAGAAGATCGAGTTGCCTGTGCTCACCGAAGAACAGGCGAGGGCGATCACGGGCTATGAGGGCCCGATTGAGGACCGCTCCAAGAGCTGATCCCCGCGGACCGACCACACCAGCACATGACGGGGCTCGATGGCTGATGATACGAGACAGCGCGACATCGGTCGCATTGAAGGGCGTCTCGATGGGTTGGACGACAAGCTCGATTCCATCGAACGCCTGCTCAAGGAACAGAACGTTGCCTCGAGTGAAAGCCGGAAGGCGCTTTATGAGCGGGTAGGGGCAATTGAGACCGACATCAAGATCGGTGCCGGCATCGATGCCCAGGTCCGAGCGAGGTTGGACAGCTTCGACGAACGACTGATTAAAGACGTCATGCCGACCATCAACGAAGTCCAGCGCTGGAAGGTGGCCGGCGTGACGGTGATCGCAATGGCGGGGTTTGCCGGGGCAGGCATCGCCTGGTTCGCCAACTGGGCCTGGGACGTGATCGTCAGCAAGTGGAACGGGGCGCCCTGACCTCGCTGGTCCTTCGTCGTACGGTGCTCACGTGGGAGCGGAATGCGCGGCAGCTCTCGACCCCCATTCCGGTCATTCGTCGGCCTTCTACGTGGCCGCGAGCGGTGCCGGGCTGTTGACTTTTACCTACTCTCAACTGTCTCGTGCTTGCGGTCTGGCGCCGCCTCAATGAAGTCACGCAGCCGCGCTCTTTCCTCCTCGCGCGTGATTCTACGCAAATGGGAAAGAGATAAGTATGCTTCAACTCATCAAACTGGCCCTGCCGGCCTGCCTCGTAATCTATCCAGGTGCTTCATATGCGGTCGATCACACCGCTATTGCTGCCGCTGTCGACGGCGCTTTCGTGCCGCTTATAAAAGAGCATGACGTTCCCGGGCTGGCAGTGGGCGTATCTATCAATGGAGAGCATCATTTCTTCAATTACGGCGTTTCCTCCCTTGATGGTGGGGAGCCGGTCACCGAGCATACGATCTTCGAGCTGGGTTCAGTGAGCAAGACGTTCACGGCTGCGCTGGGCGGCTATGCATTGGCGCAAGGCAAACTCTCACTGGAGCACACGCCCTCACGCTACATCCCTGAACTCGCCGGCGCTCCGATCGATAACGCCACACTGGCACACCTCGGAACCTATACAGCCGGCGGACTGCCACTGCAGTTCCCCGAAGGCATCACGAGCGACGATGAAGCTCTGTCATATCTCGCAGCGTGGCAGGCTGATGCGGCACCTGGGCAAATACGACGCTATTCGAATCCCAGCATCGGGTTCTTCGGCCATCTGACAGCCCGTGCACTGGGCGGAGAGTTTGCTGAGCTGCTGGACGAAGAGATCTTCGATGCTCTTGATCTCGACCACACCCATGTTCGGGTGCCGGAAAACCATGAAGCCTTGTACGCATGGGGATATGATGCCGAGAACCGACCCATTCGGGTTAATCCGGGTCCGTTCGACGATGAGGCCTATGGGGTGAAGTCCAGTGCCGCCGACGTGATTGCCTTCGTCGATGCAAACATCCGGCCCGAGACACTACAGCGCGATCTGCGAGAGGCGATCGAGGCAACGCAAATGCCCTACTTTCGCATCGGGCCCATGGTTCAAGGTTTGGGCTGGGAACAAATGCCGTATCCCCTGACAGCAGAAGAGCTGCTCGCGGGCAATTCCCTAACCTTGGCAATGGAGCCCAATCCCGCCGCTTCCGTAAATGAAGGAACCGGGGAAACAGTCCTCTTCAACAAAACCGGCTCAACCAACGGTTTTGGTGCCTATGTTGCCTTTGTCCCCGAGGAAGACATGGGCGTCGTGATGCTCGCCAATAAGAACGTGTTCATGCCAGCACGTATCCATGCCGTGCACGCGGTGCTGGAGGCACTAGCCGCTCAGAACTGATCGTTTCGCTGAGTTTGTGCTCCGCCGGCCATCCGGCCGGTGGCGCAATTGACGCCCAATGACCGAATTTTCGAAGGCGGGCGTTGCCTATGCATCCGTCTATAGGGCCTGGGACGTGATCGTCAGCAAGTGGAACGGCGCGCCATAGGTGGCGAGGCTTGGGGCACACGCTTTGGGGGGAGGGACCCGAGCCTCGCCGTGAGCACCTACCTTCGGGAAGCTCAGCGCTCGCCGGACCAATTACCAACTCGGTGCCTTCTCTCATATGGGTCATTGGAATGTGTGCACTGGGACAAGGAAGCAGGGTTAATCGCGCTTTAAGAAACCTCGGCTAATCGTTGGCTTAGATCCGCTTAGGGGAACTCAAGCGCATGAAAAAGTTGGTTGGTGGGACAGCCCTTACAGCAGTCGCATTCCTCACCACGGCAGCCCAGGCCGCCGATCCGGTTTATCCGGAATACATCCCGCCCTATGTCCCTCCGGTCGACGAGGGCCTGGGCGGCTCGTTCTACCTGCGCGGCAGCGTCGCCGGCAATTCGAGCTGGGCGGGCGAAGCCCTGCACACTGAAACGGATGATACCTTCGACATCATCGAAAACGGCTGGGGCTACAGCGCCGGCATCGGCGCCGGCTATGAAACCGGCACTGGCCTGCGCTTCGATGCGACCGTCGACTACCTCTCCAATCGCGGCATGACGGCCGACGTCGATGATGGTCTGGGGGATCGCGAACTGGATCTGCGCTCCACCATCGTTCTGGCCAACGCCTATTACGATTTCGGCCTGAGCGACATGGGCCTCACCGCTGCCGGCGGCGCCTTCGGCTATGTGGGCGCAGGCGTTGGCGTTGCGTTCAACGAGTCCCGTGTGGAAGACAATGTCGGCTATGGCGAGTGGGGTTCGAACACCAGTCTTGCTGCCGCCGGCATGGCCGGTGTTGGTTACGATTTCGGCGCGCTCGTTGCCGACCTCGGTTACCGGGGCCTTTATATCAACGAGATCGAGAATACCGATGCTACGCCCAACTACAGGGTTGATGACGCCTGGGTTCACGAAGTCCGAGCCACTCTACGCTACCGTTTTTGACCGGCTGAGCTCTCGGAGATGCTTCACCGTAACTGATCCATGGACCTGATAGTCTGCGTTTAAGTCAAAGAACCCCACTGTCTGCAGCAGTGGGGTCTTCTGTTTGGCATGCGCCGACGACTCTACCGCTTCCAGACCAGCCGCCCCACAATCGACGAGGTCAAGCGCTGGAAGAATGCGGGAAGAGCGTTTTCCCAATGGTGGGCATAGCCGGCGCGTCCATTGCGCCTTCATGAGGTTGGCCCTGTGACATTATCGTTAGAATGTGCAACGGCGTGCTATAGGCGCTGTCAATCCCCGTCGTCTTTATCGTTCATCAGGCCGAAGTTCTGATAGACGCGGGATAGGTCCTCAAGCTCCTTGGCAAGTTCCGCCAAGGCTGCGGCGGCCGTGGTAGTGGGCCAGCCGGCCATGGCTGTGTCCCGTACCAGCTTATCAAAATCGTCTCGTATCGCTGATCGGCATGCCCTCACTGAGACTGCGCCAACCGGAGAGCTGATAGCCATAAACTTTTCCTGAGGCCGCCTACGGTGACAGACGAACGATCCTAGCGACGTTCCGGTCACCACATGTAACGCAAGTCACCAATTTAACTGCTCTCGGTCCCGTGGAACGCTGTGTTCGCCTTGAGCATTTCGCTTGCATTACAGGAGTCAGTCATGCTCATGAAATGGATTGTCGCGCTTATGTTGGCGCTGGGATTAGGCGTCTCGCTGGCCGCTTGCGAGGGCCCAGAGATGGATGGGATGGAGGTCGAGGACAGCGACTGAGGCCGCTGACTAGTCCTCCGGCCGCTTGTCGGTGCGCCAGCGGAACAGACGGGAGCGATGTCGCATGTGGCCGCCTGACGTGATCGGCGCTTACCTCGGCGGGATGTAGTAGGAATCGAGGACGGCACTCGATGAGGAAGCGGTTTTGGCGATTGGTTGACGCATGCCCTCGATTTTCTCGCCACCATGCAACCAAAGAAGGAGAGAGGCGAGCAGAATGGCTAGGATCAGTCCTGCGACAACAACGAATGGATCGATGCCATCAATTTGAGTCGAACGCACGCTTCGCTCAGCGGCAACAGGTTGGTGGACTGACATTGGGCCTCCTTGAAATCGGCGTCCTCGGAAGCACGCGGGGGACATGCGCTCCCGAGGACGTATCGACATTTGCCGACGCCGAAAGAACGGAATTTGAGGGCTAAGGTTCCAGTCAAAGCACTGAGTTTATTCAAACATTTCCCTGACGCCGATGTCAGCTTTTTGTCAGGTAAGGGTGCGTCCACTCGGTATCCGGCACTGGACCGAAACTGAACATCAGCTCTGGATCGCCCGCATTTGCCAAGATTCGGATTGACCGTGCAGCTTGAGCTGGCAGCGGAGACCGTGGGTAGCGGATCGGCTTAGGCGTGGCGACGAGGAATACCCCAGAGGCAAGGCCCTTGAACTTCGCCGGCGGTAAACTAAATAAAGCTTCCTCCCCAACAGAACCACGCATTGGCGCTGTTCCCTCCTCCTGCGGCCTTGCGTGAGCCCGGCGTGCTGCACCTCATTGAGTGCGCCGCCGGGCTATTGCCTTTTCCAAGCCTCTCGATACCTGAGCATCTTCAATAGCCCCTCGAGGTCGCTCTCGGCCGTAGCCTCAAAGGCGGCCCTAATCCTCTCCAGCGCGTCCTCTCGCGTCGCCACCACTCCGCTATCAATTCCTGACCATACCGTGGTCCACTGCCATTTGCCCTGCTCCGGGCCGGCTGGGATATGAGTGATCCTCCCCACCTCAATACCATCGCGGAACACCATGCGGTCTGTGTCACGGTGTTCTGGTTCATCGGGCCATGTGGGGCTATGGGTCCATGTGGGCATGAGGGTGATAGTAGAAGGGCGGGGCAGGGCTCCACAAGATGGGGCTAACCATGCTCAGAGAAGCCCAGAAGAGACGAAAAGGCAGAGCCTACCCTAGTGCCGGAGAGGGTGAAAACCGCACCCTGTGAGGACGCCAGTAGTGCGGGCAGCCTGCGGAAGAAGCCAAACTAAATCAATGCCCCGACAAGAGGGGGTGCGGGGCGCCTAAGCACCTTAGAAATCAACCATTTTAGCACAATGTCATCGCCCACCGTCCTTTTTCTATGAAGCTCTTTTTTTGACGTTTTCCGGTATTCACCCTTTTCTGAGGTGCGGGGCATGAAGTTCCTGAAACGTCCTTCCATGCCTACCGACGCGGCGCTGCCGATCAGCACAGCAGGTATAGACTTCTACCTGCTGCGGGTTCGACCATCCGGATCGCGCGATAAACTCGTGAGTGGTTCCCCCAACGTTTTCCGATCCGATAGCCGACAGCTTCTTTGCTGTGTCGCAACCAACAAGGCAGTCGGCTCCAGTTGTCGGTGAAGTAGTAGTTTTCACGCTTGAGCCGTCGCTCGGCCCGGCCTTCGCGAAAGCAGAACATCTTGGCCTCCTATCGGCTGCCAAGGGTAGCACGACGGAGGCGTTGCACGGAAAAGAGGCCCGTTGCGGCCGGGCCTCTTCCATGTGGGACATCTAGCCCGAGACTGGGGATATCGAGCTAGACACCGTCAGTAGCGCACGAATGCGTCTCGTCGGCAATATATCGATAGATTGAGGTGAGCCGCCCACCGGATCGGGAACGTAGCAACCTAGGGGAGGCTGCAAGCCGAAAACGACGATTAGCAGAGTCGGTTGCAAGTCAAAAAGGTCCCGACCGAAGCCGAGCCTGACTAAGAGTTGGGTGAGCCTGGCCGAAGGCGCAGTGGCCAGACATCTTGTAGGCTCATGGACTCAGCGCCTCGGCAATTACATCATTGGATGGATCTGATTTGCTAACCGCTTACCTGAGTTCGTCTCAGCACCGGGTGCGCGTTTTATCTGCTGGTAGATATTCTCGATGTAGAGAATGGTCTTGGCGAGACGCTCAGCGTTTTCTTTGGACGAGTTTGTGTCTGATGTGTCGGCCATGGGCGTCCGTCTTCACGCTGCGGAAGGGCTAGCCGTCTTGCCCCGAGGTCAAACGGCTAGGGGTCGGGCCGGGGCGACTGGCCATACACCGGGATTACCGCACGCTTAAAGCCGGTCGGCAATTACATCATTGTGTTGTGGGTGGTGGGGGAGCCGCCCACCGGCGTGGGCGCGTGGGTGAGCGGCTCTGCAATGCTTTGGAGGCAATTGCGCGCAAACTATGCCATGGGCGTGCGGGCGGCACTAGGAGCGAGTGAGCCGCTCATCGAGGAGTGAGGGAAGCAATGAGCGGCTCGGGCACAGGGACGTTCTGCAATGATAGGGAGGCATTGCACATCTTGAACGGACCTGGCCGCGCGCGGTTGCGTCGATTCACTTCTGACAAGCAACGAGGGTTCTACAGGCTCGTAAAGCCACCAATGAGCCCGGCTACGAAATTAAGCACGAACCCACCGGCCATAGCGATGATGACGAACGCAACGATCTGTTTCGCCAACGAGATCATTTGCCTCTCCGTTTTAAAGCCGCTGCAGATTACCAAGTTACTAGGCACAAAGCAGAGTGTCACGCCGCTCTCTGAGGCACCTTCCACAAGGAGGGCACCAAGGCCTTAACCACCCGCGCTGCGCTTGAACTCGCGTCGACGAAGCGCTCGTGTGCCAACCAACAACAACAGTGTAGCCGTGCGGTCCTGTGCGTCGGCTGCTGGCCGTCCGAACGGTTGCGGCGGACATGCGAACAGTAGATGTCGCATAGTGCCGCCCGCCCCGGGGAGCGAGGTTGGAGCGAGCGGCGGGAGGAAATGCGTTTCTCTGCTGGATGAGCCGCTCAGCCGGGTCAGGGTGCGGTGAGCGGCTCTAGGTGACGCGCAACCAGGGGAGTTGCATCGGTCGAACGAGCGACCGCGGCGAACAGTTGCCCGGATTCACATCTGACAGAACGGCAAAAGGAAACTCCGCCGGAGCGGGGTCAGAACTTATGGTTGATTCCAGCTTGTTTCATTACGGCTCGCTATGTGTCGGAACAGTCCATTGTGACGCTAAATGAGCGGTTGGTAATCGGGCTATGCCACAGTTCGCGGTTGCCTTCGGCCTGACGCTTGAAGTAGCAGCCATGCTGCTCAAGGACTTCGACAATAGCTTTGTGAAGCGCTGACCCATTGGTGGGCGAGGCTACCGTGCAGCAAACTGAGAGGTCGCAAAGCTCAAGGGGGTCGGCCACGTCATCGTCATGCGTGACGCGGTGCGCAGTTCTCTTCGAGCAAGTCCGGCGCTAGGGCCTGCACACGCTTGATGAGATCATCAATGTATGCGGCTTCGGTCTCTCATGTTTGAGCGGGCGCTGACCAGCGCCCGTACTTCACATCGACGCAGCCAGACGATCCGGGCGCCGACCCTGTCGACCAACACCCACGGCTCAGTTGGGGCGCCATCATCACCATCATCTTCGGGGTCGCCATTGCAGCGGCCATCATCTTCGGGGTCGCCATTGCAGCGGCCCTCTTCTTTTTGAGCCGCTGAAAGGACATGACATGCTCACGGGCATCATTACGCCATCAAGACCAACGCGGCGATCGGCTGGGTCGTGCGCCCATCTTCGACTGGGGCGGCCAGCTGACCGGCATTCGGGTGGGTACTGGTAGGAGGTGACGCTGGGCAGCGCGTTCGGCTTTGCCTGAGGACCGCTCCAAAAGCTGATCTCGCCCACCGACCATACCAGCACATGACGGGGATCAATGGCTGACGACACGACACAGCGCGACACCGGTCGCATCTAAGGGCGCCTCGATGGATTGGACCCCCTTGCTCCAGGAGCAGAACGTCGCCTCTAGCGACAGCCGGAAGGCGCTCTTTGAGCGGCTAGGGCCATCGAGACGGACATCAAGATCAGTGCCGGCATCGACGCCCAGGTCCGAGCGAGGCTGGACAGCTTTGACGGACGACTGACCAAGGGATGTCATGCCGACCATCAACGAAGTCCAGCGCTGGAAGGTGGCCGGCGTGACGGTGATCGCAATGGCGGGGTTTGCCGGGGGCAGGCATCGACTGGTTCGCCAATTGCCTGGGACGTGATCGTCAGCAAGTGGAACGAGGCGTTCTGATCTCGCTAGCATCGTCGACCGTCATCGCAGGGGTTCCATAGCAGACGCAACTGCCGACATCGAGGTCGTTTCCCGACTGCCCGGTTCTGGGGATCGAGGTTCGCCGGGAGAACGAGCAACTTGCTCGCGAGACTATGAGCAAAACTGCAAGCAAGCGAGGATGGGCTGCAACCCAACAAGTTTACCATTAATTTTGGATTAACTTCAACGCTGTTCCAATTTCTTGTACACCCATATTATAGTATCAATGAGAGTTGGGGAGTGAAACAATTGGATACCCAGGATGATGAATTAGCCAATGTAACGCTCATACTTGAGGTCGAGTACGAGAACATGGACCTTTTGCACGCGGGCCTTGACGGCCTGCGAGATGCAGGCAACCTCTACGGCGAAGTGGTGCGTTGCGAGGCCATAAACGTGCCACACACCATTACGTTTCTAAATCACAGCTAAGCTTCGTCAGTGACGGCTCGCCCGTACCTCAGCATCTTCAATAGCTGCTTGTGGCACTCGAACCTATATCAGATAGCGAACGGGGATACCTTTCCGTGCCAGCAGAATGGCCTTTAAGTTTTGCCAGCGGTCTTCCCCGACGTCGGCGGGATCAGAGCTCCACTCCGATTCCGGTCGGCTCATGAACAGGTCCATCTCTCGTGGGCTCAGCTGCTTGCGAACCGACGCTTCCCATTGGTCAACGAAGGCTCGATCGAGTTGATGCCCGTCGAGAGCTTTCCCGAGCTCGTCGAGCAGTTCAACCAGAGCAAGGTACTGCGCTTGGCCCTGCTCAGGCGGGGCGTGAATATCAAGGCCCTTTATGTGAGCGGGCAACTGATGCGGGTGCCGGCGTGATGGCATCGAACGTCGTCCTTTTTAACTTGCAGCGCGCCGTTGCTCATCGGCGACGGCCTCTGATTTGATCCATGGCAATCTTCCGGCCGCTTGTCGGAGCGCCAGCGCAATAGGCGTGCGCCGTGTCGCATGTGATCCCCGGTGATGTGATCGGCGCTGACCTCGACCACGAGAATGGGCTTGAGCGGGATCGGCTTTCGCTCTTTGCCTGACCATCGGCTAACGCCGCCCGATCCGCGGCCGGTGAAGCCTTCGCCGCCGATGATCGGCTTTAGGATGTGGCCTATTTCTTCGGCAAGCCGACAGCTTGCGGAGACCGTCTCCAGTCCCACCTTTCGTCAGCCGAGCGCCGAACCAATTCTCGAAACTCTCTTTCGACCGGAACGGCTCGCCGTTGTCCTTCTCCATGAAGGCATATCGCCCGTTTCTGTCTTGTGGATGATGTCGAGCAACACCTGGGGCACCTTTGCCGTGATCAGGTGATGGGGCAGCTTGGCAGTTCGGATGGAGATTACGCCACCCGGCCACCCGCAGCGTACAATTAACTGCCGCGTCACCTGCTCGGGTGACGCGGCAACGGGGACATGCCGGCGCGGCTGAAACTTGGCCCACAGGGAGCTATTCTTCCGCCATCTGGGTAATGTGCTCAAGATGTTGCTCAAGCGTGGGCAGCGTCTCGGCCGCAAACGACTTTAAGGCGCTTTCCTGTCCATCCGTCGAAAAACTCTCGAAGAGCGCTACCGCGGATCTATGTGCTGCAACCTGGGCAGCAATGTATGCCTGATCAAACTCCTCCCCTTGGAGGGCTGAGAGTTCCTCAATCTGAGTTTGATGGAGTTCTTCCATCTCGGAAGCGGGGGTGATGCCATCTTCTTCGGCGGCAGCCATCATCTGCTCGCCGGCCGCGGTATGGTCCGTCACCATCTGCTCGGCGAAGGCCACGACCTCCTCGTTTTGGGAGGTGTTGATGGCAAGTTCACTCGACTCGATCTCAAATGTATTCGAAGAGGCGGCCGAGTCGGCAAATTGCTGAGGGTCCACGATCGGTGGTGGCGAATCCTGCTGGCCCTGCTGGGCAAGCACAGTCGTGGCCATGAGCGGAACAGCGGCAAGCGCGAGCGCTGCCGCGAGACTGGAGAGTTTCATCTCTTCCTCCTTTTCTCGGTGGAGGAAGGGAAAGCCACTCCATCCGAACCGGTTCCGGATGCGCGCTTTGACCGGTGATTTGATAGCGTGGTGCGCATCACCTCTACCAGCTCGGTTAGCGCGGTCCACCTGGCGTCGTCGAGGTAGGAAACAAATCGACGAACGCAAATGGACGAAGAGTGAACCCAGCAGGTTTGGAGGTTCGCGCAAGACGAAAGCTCACCGACCACGACGTCCGATCCACCAATACGCAGCACTAGCGATGGCCCCGACGGCGATGCCAACAGCGATGGCGATGAACGTGTCCAAACCGACCGTCACGCTCACGATGATGCTGATGACGAACCCAAGTACAGCGCCAAGCATCAAGCTCTGCCACACCGTCGGTTCTCCATATTTGAATCGTCAGATGCCCTATGGCTTTCGCTATCAAGCATAACACGCCACCCGCTGCCTACATGAGCAATAGCAGGAGAAGGCTAGGCGTGGATGTAAAGATGTCGCCGCACCAACCGGTCAGGCGGTGCGGCGATTACGTGCCTCAGACGCTGGCCGTCCTGGATGCTGCGCCCCAGCTCATGGCAACAACGCCAAGCTCGGCTATGCCGACCACAACGTGGGGCCACCACACACTATCGGTGAACCCGAACAGCCACGGTGACGCCAGCAGCAGAAGCCCCGCAACAGCGTCGATTCCGAGGTGAGCCTTATAGGGGATGACCTTGGCGATCGAGAGCTCGTACCGGGTGATCAGGCTGTAGACGATCGTGCCTGCGCCGAGAATGACCGGCACCAGGTGCTCGGGGCCGCCATTGGCAAAGCCGAGAAGATACGGCGCTAGGATGAGCAGTATGCCGACGACGTAGTCGATGACGGCGTGAATTTTAGACGGGATCATTGGTTGCCCTCCTGTTGATCACTATGTAGGGCTCAAACGGCATTAGACGGCTGGCGTTCCCAACGGCGTAACCTGTGCATTCAGCAGGGGTCCCTGGTCGATGGGCCGGCGTGAAACAACAGGGCATCAGTTACTCGTCACCCGAAATCTTGGCCAAGCATACTTCCTGCAACCTGGGCACGCTGCTTAAGTTTAGCCGACCCCTCCGTCCTCACTGCAACCGAGTTCTGAGAGAGCGTAACCGGATACCCGTAGTGCGCTAGCCGGACGGTGATCTGTGACCCATCGTCGGACAGCCGGCTCACTGTTGCTTCTCCCGCCCCGCGGGCAAAGAAAGAGACCCGCTTGGTCTCGAGCCTCTTAGGATTGACTGCCATGGGTCTCAGGCACGGCCAGTGAGTGATTAGCGCATGAGGGCCGATGGTCAGCAATATGTCGATGGATTGAGACAGGTAGCCGCCCACCGGGAGAGGGTTTTGCGCCCAATGAGCGGCTCTGCAACCGTTGGAGACAGTTGCGGCTACATTGTGCCATGGGTTCGCGGGGAGGGCCATACACTCTTTGAGCGAGCCGCCCACCTGAGGCGGTGGCAAGGTGAGCGGCTCATAGGGGCGCAACGTTTACTGACATTGCTCGCCTAGAACGGCGCCGGTCGCTCGGCGGTTGCCCGGATCCACCTCTGACATCTCATGGGTAGAAAGGCCGGGCGCCCCCATCGCCCGACCCATGCCACGCTTAGCTACCACGCAATCGTGACCCGACCACGTTAGCACGAAATCCAACCTCGACAAGGAGGTCCCATGGCCTCACCCGTCCGCGCGGCGCTTGAGCTCGCCTCGCATGAAGCGCTCATGCCCCAAACCTACAAAGACAGTGTCGACGTGCTGACCTGGTGTGTCGGCATGACCAACGCCACCGGTCATCGGGTCGAGCGCCGCTCCAGCACATGAAGTGGCTCAATGGCTGACGATACGACACAGCGCAACATCGGTCGCATCGAAGGGCGTCTCGATGGGGTTGGACGGCAAGCTTGATTCCATCGAACGCCTACTCAAGGAACAGAACATCGCCTCAAGCCAGCGTCGAAAGGCCTTTGCGAGCGGGCAGGGGCCCATCGAGAGCGACATCAAGATCAGTGCCGGCATTGATGCCAAGGTTCGTGAGCGGCTCGACGTCTTTGAGCCAAGTTAGCCAACGAGGTGATGCCCACGATCGATGAGGTCAAGCGCTCGACGATTTCCGGCATGACGGTTTTGTCGATGGTGGGCATAGCCGGTGCGTCTTTGGGTTATCATGATGTGGGCCTGGGACGTGATCGTCAGCAAGTGAAACGGGGCGCGATGGGGTGGACGAGGCTTGGAACACGAACTGTGTGGAGGGAGGCCCCAAACCTCGTCGTAAGCGCCTGCCTAAGGGAAGCTCAGCGCTCGCCGGACCATTACCAACTTGGTGCCTTCTCTCACATGGGTCATTGGTCAGTGTGGAAGCACGCCGCAGGACGATGACAGCCTCGTTGTAGGTCCGTATGCTGACATCAGCGTTCTGGGAGGGGATCATCGATGTCGGATACAAATGAACTTCGCACGCTCTACCGGCAGCTTCTGCAAGCCTGGAATGACCGAAAGGCCAGCGCAATGGCAGAATGTTTCTCAAGCGACGGAGTCATGATCGGATTCGACGGCTCACTAGCCGAGGGTAATGCCGCGATCGGGGACCACCTCGCGCCCATCTTTGCAGATCATCCGACGGCCGCTTTCGTTGCAATCATTCGGTCGATGCGTCGGTTCGGGAGTGGCGGTATCTTGGTTGCCGATGTCGGCATGGTTCCTCCCGGCGACACGGAGATCAACCCGGCCGCTAACGCTCGTCAGACAATGGTAGCTGGGGAGAGAAGCGGGCGCTGGCAGGTGGAGCTTTTCCAGAATACGCCCGCAGCTTTGCATTGGGATGAGGAGGGTAGAAGGGCCTTGTCCGCAGAGCTGAATGCAGCGCTCGCCGAACGCGGGCCGCTTCCCGTGTGAGATGCAAACAGCCCGTTCGCTGCCGGCGCAGCCTTTCGATCTCAGCTGATCCATGGTGCGATCTTCTGGCCGCTTGTCGGTGGGCCAGCGGAGCAGCCGGGAGCCGTGCCGCATGTGGTCGCCGGTGATGTGATCGGCGCCCACCTTTGGTCGCCTGCATCAATGGGATCACGCTCGCGGCCGATAATTGGCGTTTCCTCGACATCAGCCATCGTCCTTCTCGTCAGAGGAGGCCCGGTTTTCCTTCTGTTGAGACGTCTTACTTTTGTCGTCGGGCTTCGCTGGGTTGGCCCCATTCGTGCCCGGCTCCTGGCCGAACTTGGTGCCGCCGAGATGGCCGCCGGTGTCGTTATGTTTCAGGCGCTGCCGATCGTCGTTGTCGTTGCTCATGTCGATCTCCTCGCGTTGGGGGAGATCAACGGAGTGTTTGGCTCGGCGTTCCGGCGGTTGCTTCGTATCACTCCCGGTCCGGCACCGGGCCAAAGGGTTCACACGTTCACAGCGTGGGCTGAGGAGAGGCGAAATTATGCGAGCCGACCCGACGTGCCGCGGAGGTCGAGACGACTGTCTGTGAGAACGCCTGCAGGTGCGCGCAGGCTGCTGAAAATGCCTAAGAAGGTCAATGGGCGGGTAAGAGGGGTGCGGGGCACCCTTGTCGTTAGAAACTTGCCAACTTTAGCCCACTGATGGAGACTCTCAATATATGCGAGGGCTTTGGTGATCCGTTCATTGCCAAACTCGGGTGAAGGGATAGCCATTGTCGGCTGCGCTCGCCATGCGTACCTGCCTCTGAGAGTTGCGGCAGTGGCTGGATGAGGCTCAGTTTGCGGGACTGAGCCTCAGGAAAGCCTGGCCATTGGCGCAGTTGTGGCCAGAGCCCCACATTGCGCAAAATGTCGGCTTGTCAGCAATATATGATTGGATTGAGGATGGCCGCTTAAGAAGTCACCGCGGATCTCCGTCCGGCTCTCATCGCGGCACGAGATCGAGGTGGCCTGAAGGAAACCAGGATCGCAAACAATAGCTTGGCTATTCAGCTGGCGTCCCTTGATGAGACGGCCGTTCTAGGTTGCGCGCCTCTTTACGGACCAGCCAAATCCCTGCGCCTGCGACGGCAAATGCGATGACGGGGACGAGAAACTCAAACAAGCTCATGTCAGTCTCCTTTCATCAGATAACGCAAAATATAGTGCGAAGATGCATGAATTGCCAGCCCGGCAATCCCCCACCAGGCCGACAGTACGGTCACGCTAATGGGATCTTCCGTCAAGGGCCGAAGAACCGCAAAGCCAATCAGGCCAATTGCGATGGCATTGAGAAACGATGCGAACAGTTTTGTTCGTTCGTTGTGGGTAGCAACAGGATCGCGCTGTTTCGGACGAGTTGGTTGCGGATTACTCATCTGCGCTGATTTCGAAAGACCCGTTTGTGCGCGAGCCAACCTTTTAAGGATTGATGCGCTCTGACGCAACCTGCCAACTGACCTTGGACCTGCATACCGCCCCATACACGGTCGTGGCTGCCGGAGGCGCAGCAGCCGCCTACGAGCACATCATCGGCGAAAGCTGGAAGCCCTGCGAACGCTAGGTCGAGAACGCCACCGCATCGACATACTCGCGGTATGAAGCCGCAGCTCAAGATCGTGCTGCCTGGGTTCGGGCTCTAACTCATTTGGGCTATGGACCAGCTCCCTTGACGCGCCCAGTATCGGCTGAACGTTAGCCGGAGGGCAAGGTATGCGTGGGGGTTTGAAGCTTAACCTGTTGGCCCTGTTCATCACCTTCATGGGTTTTCCCCCGGCGATCGGCGGGGAAATGCACTTCTTCGTCATCGGCGCTTTCGTTCAGCCAGTGCACATGATGGACCTTTGGAAAACAAGGGGCATCAACACATTAGTTGGCGTTCCCGAAGGGCACGATTCAGAACTTTGGTCAGCGGAGGCAGTGGCCCGCGACCTCTACATGATCCGCTCACCGGCACCCGATGCGGCTACAGACACCAAAGAGGATCATTTGCTCGCCTGGCTACACTTCGATGAGCCATCCAATGTGGCCGCCGATGCTCCGGGCGTTGATATTGAGCACGTCGCGGTGACGCCCGCCGAAATTGATGATGTTGCCCGAGCTTGGCGCTTGGCGGGGGGAGAGGGGAGAACGATCCCGCTATTTCTCAATTTGACCGGCGCGCATGTGAATGACGCATGGATCAATGCCCCTCTAATGGCAGATTATGTGGACGGGAACTCCACAGACATGGTCGCTCACGATTATTACACCATAAACATCGGCGCCCCGATGCTCTATGAGCTCGACGGGTACACCACCACCCGGCAGGGCCGTGCGATCGACAGGCTCTCTGAATGGTCAGGCGGCAAGCCGCAATTCGTTTTCATTGAATCGAGCGATTACGACCGAAACGGCAGTGTGCCCACAGCAGGTGAGATGCGGGCTCAGATTTGGAGTTCGATAATCCACGGAGCCGTGGGGATCATCTACTTTCCCGTCGCGTTCCAGCCATGGTCCTTCGATGAGACCCCCGATGAGTTGCTTACTGAAATGTCAACCACTCACGCGATGATCGACGAGTTGGAGGGCGTGATCCTCGACCCCGCCACCGGCCAACCGAATGGAACCTTGCACAGAATGGCACCCCAGGGCGTGGTGCCCGAACCAGGCATGATGCCGTATCCTTTCGAGGCGCGGAGCTATCAAACCCCGCACGGACAGTTCCAGATCATCCTCAACCTTTCTCCAGACGGCTTGGCTGTCCTCAAAGACCCTTCAGGCAGTGCGCCTGGGTTGGAATTTGGCCCCTACGAGATAAAGGTGGGCTATTGGGGGCCGAACGGTTTTCAGGAGAGCTTGGATCCGGCCCTGCCTCTGGCCGAGTAGCCTTGGACCGATGCACCAGCACAGGCTCATACCTCAGACGAGAAATCGCAACCCCAGGGTTGAAAGTTCTGCAATAAGGCGGTCGGCGAGACGCATGGCCAGCTCCATCAGGGTAAAGGTTGGATTGGCGCTACCTGCCGTGGGGAAAACCGAGGCACTCACCACGCTAAGGTTCGGAACGTTGTGACACGCAAGATCGACATTCACGACCGAGTTGCTTGGATCAAGCCCCATGCGTGTCGTTCCCGACGGGTGGGCGTAGTCCACCGCCCCATCGATAATTTGAAAGGAGGGGTTGAAAAATCCCGTCGTCCAGGAAAGCGGAGCGGCGCGATCGAGCCCGTTTCGATGCCAATACCGCTCGATGCGTGAAGCAAGGGATCGGAAGGTTCGCTCATCAGCATCGGTCGGATGCCAATTTAGCTTGATTTTTGGAACCCCAAGCCTGTCCCTGTTGAACGAGAGCTTCACTTGGTTCTCTGCTACTGGCATCTGCTCGCATACAGCCTCGATATGAAACGACACCTCCTTGGGCATGAACAACTGGTGCCGGACATAGCGCCAATAGGCTGCCCGCCCCAGAAACCCTGCCTTGGGGGCCAGCCCGAGTATTTTGAGGACTTCTGGACGACCGGCTTGAATTCCCCTTGCCACGTCCTTGAGGGCTGCCATGGGGCTGAGTTCATAATCCATTGCCACATAAGCAAAGCCTGCTGAGACGCAGTCTTCCCGCTGCGCTTGTGGCGAGAGTTCCAGGTGTACGCTGCGCCGTGTCCCCTTTACGAAATGCTGGCTGAAGAGGCGATTGGTTGAGGCGGTTTCGCGGCGGCAAACCGATGCGATCCGCGCCATGATATGATCTTGGAAATTGCGTCCCAGGCAGTCGGTCCGTTGAAAAGGGCGATCGTCAGTCTCTGCGTTCATCCACAAGAGCAGTCGCGTGCTCTCCAATGTTCCTGCCGCGATAACGAAATGGGACGCCGACACGGTCATGGGTCGACCATCTGGTCCTCGTGCCGTGACCGAGGCGAGGCGTCCGCACTCGCGATTCATGGTGAAGCTCGTAACCGTCGCGTTGATCCACACGTCCCAGTTGTGTCGCGCTTCGATTTCCTTGCGCATGAGCGCGCCGAGATTGCAGTGAATGAACTTTGGCCATTTCGCCCATCTGCAAACGAAATCGGGATCATTGCGCGGAAAGGCAGCAGCGGGATCTACGGTTTCGAGAACGTCCTCCTCAAAAGAGCCGGGAGCTAACCGGAACAACTTGTCGATATCGGCTTCATAGCGGTCGGTTTCCTCGGGAAGAATCGGCCAGGGCGGCTGACCCAGGTAGTCGCGATTACCCTTTTCATGCCGGCTGATGGGCAGCATGCGCCCTCCCCAGTGGCTGGACGACCCGCCTAGCCCCCGGTAGCGACCGGTCATGATGCGGGTATATCGACCGCTGATATCCTCGATTTGGTTCAGCTGATGAACATGGTCATCGAAAGCCAGCCCGCCGCTCTCGAGCGTGATGACGTGGATCCCCGCACGAGCCATACGTTGTCCTACAACGAGTCCGGCCATGCCGCCGCCAATGATACATACGGCTGCCTGGGATACGGTGTGTGATGCATGCGAGGCGAGATCGCATATGGGCACCCAAGTCTCCCCTGGGTCAATGGCGCGCTGGCGAAACCATGAGGTCGGCTCGGAACATGTCCGCCGCTTGAGTGCGATTGTTCGCCCCGAGCTTGCTTATAATGTTGTGGATGTGGATCTTGACCGTATGCTCGGAAATTTGGAGCACCTCGGCGATTTCCTTGTTCTGTAGCCCCTTGGCAACGATGTGCATGATCTCGTGCTCGCGTCGGGTCAACGTCGATATTGCGCTCGAACGTGAGCTATGCTGGCGCTCGGTCAGCACGGTAGAATTTGCTGCCGATTGTGCTTCTAGCGTGGGTGCAGCCTTCATGCGCTTTCGGGGGAAATATTCTCCTCCCAACAGCATAACGGTCATCACCGAGATCATGAGATCGGTGGGCATGTTCAGCGAAATGATGCCCTTTGCGATCGTCGAGTTCAGCAGCTCGGGCGGCAAGGCGGGCGGCGCCTGCCCTGTTCGGTCCAAAAGCAGGATCGGCGCCAGCGGGTGATACCGACGCAGATCTGAGGCGCAGTGTTCGACATCTTCGACCAGCAGCGTATCCACGAGCATGATCGCCACGGCATCGCGAAAAGAGGCGCAGGCACTCCTGACATTTGGAACTTCGACGATCACCGCCCACTCATATTCGCGCTCTATCGCAAGTCTCAGTCGCGACGGGAGCTCCCCTTCGCGGCTGGCGAAGAGAACGGTCTTCTGAAGAGGGTAGTTTCCCTTCCAGGGAGCGAACTTTCTCGCTGATTGAACAGGCAAAAACGTCATGGTCGCTCCGCAAGTCAATTGGAGAGTAGTACAGGTTTTTGAAGCTAGAAGATTGTCTGCGAAAATTTAACCTCATATTCTGGTCTAAATCACAATTACATCTTTCGGTGTATGGAGCAGTTCGACGCGTGCGCTTTACTTTGTCGCAGTCGCATTTCGCGCAGGAGCGCCGTACTTGCATGCTGCAGAAAACATTTGCGCGGTTTGGCGTCTTGGGTCTGCCAATCGATGATCTAGAACTTTCGGACGTCATCGACGAAATCGATTTCGCCGTGCGAGACCGGCGCCGCCTGATGATCGCTACGGTGAACACCAACTTCCTTATTTGCAGCCAGACTAATCCGGCCTTCCGCAGGTCTATCCTCGATGCCGATCTTTGCACCGTTGACGGCACTGGGGTGCTCTTGGTCTGCCGTCTCTTGTCGGCACCGGTCAAGGCGCGGGTTTCGGGAGCCGATATTTTGGAGCGATTGTTCCGGCGCAGCCGAACAGCCATCGGCAGACCATTGCGCGTCTTCTTTTTTGGTGGCGCTCCGGGCATGGCGGTTGCGGCCAAGCGCCGCCTTGAGGACGTAGATACCGATGCCTTGGTTTGCGTTGGTGCCCTTGATCCAGGTTTCGGCACCGTCGAAGAGCTGAGCCGCCCTGATTTCATCAGCGCGATCAATGACACATCACCTGATCTCCTGCTTGTCGCATTGGGCGCAGAGAAAGGGCAAGCATGGCTTGTGCGAAACGGCCCGTTGATCAATGCGCCTGTGCGCAGCCATTTCGGTGCTGCTATCGGATTTCTTGGCGGCACGGTGCGCCGGGCGCCGGGCTCGTGGCAGAAGCTGGGATTGGAATGGCTCTGGCGCATCAAAGAAGAGCCAAAGCTCGCCTCCCGCTATTGGAACGATGGCTTGGCGCTGCTTAGGCTCGTTGCACTGCGCATTGTTCCGCAGGCGATTGCTGCCAGGCATCGCCGCCACTTTTGCCAGCCGCGACCATTCTTGGCTCTGGCGAAGGCCGATGACAAAGCCATCACGCTGAAACTGGTTGGAACGGCTATCGAATCTTCGACCCTTATGGTGCGGGAGTATTTCGAAGCCGTGCGGGCCTCCCCAATATCAGTCCGTCTAGATATCGCAGATCTTGATAGTCCCGACGTTTCGCTCATCGGCGACATCATGCGGCTTCGGCACGATCTCACCAGCGTTGGCGGCAAGTTGACAGTTTTGGGCGCTTCCCCACACGTTAGCCGGCAGCTCGGATTTGTGGCAACGGAGTAGCGTGCCATGGCAGCCTCGGTGCGCGTCAGCGTGATCATTCCTCACCTCAATGAGCCCGACGATCTCCGCCGCTGCCTAAACGCGCTTGAGGCGCAGCGCGAATGTGCTCCTCCCTTTGAAGTCATCGTGGTCGACAATGGCTCAGATACGCCCCCTGATGATGTTGTCGTTGATTTCCCGGGCACCCGTCTGTTGGTCCAGCCGGTGCCCGGACCTGGGCCAGCGCGGAATTTGGGCGTAGAGGCCTCGAGCGGCGACATTATAGCTTTTCTCGATGCCGATTGCTTGCCGCAATCGAAATGGCTCAAACGGATCGTCGATTTTTTCGATCGCAATCGGCAAGTTTCGGGCCTGGGCGGGAGCATTGGCATAGAACCGGCTGTGCCGGACAGAATGACCGCTGTTGAAGCGTATGAAGCCATCTTCAGTTACCGCACCAAGCAGTTCGTTGAGCGCGATCATTTCGCGGCCACGGGCAACATGGCAGTGCGCCGTTCGGTGTTTATAAAGGTAGGCCCCTTCGATGGCATCGGAACCCACGAGGATAAACTCTGGGGTCAGCGTGCCCGCGCGTTGGGTTACATAATAGCCTATCTTCCCCAAGCGCGAGTCCTGACGCCAGCCTGTAGCGACTTTGATAGTCTCAAAAAGCGCATTGACCGCCACGTGGCTCACTGCGCCGGTGAGGTTGCTCCCCGGTTGTGGCCTCGGATCAAATGGGTTGGGCTCGCTGGCGCCATGGTGATGTCGCCGCTTGCCGCAATTCCCGAGATCGCCCGTTCCCAGGAGGTGCCGGTTCTTTCCAACAAGTTTCAGGCCTTTGGCTGCCTCATTGTGGTCAGGGCCTACAGAGGATGGAGAATGCTTCGGGCTTTACGCGCCGAAGTCATCGCCCAAACCATTGGCTCGTGGAACAGAACTCTGGCATCTGGAAAGAAGGAGGAAGGATGAAACCCGCCCCCCTTTTAGATAGAGTCACAGTAGTCACTGTCTCCTACAACAGTTCCGAGGTTCTTGCAGGCTTGCTGGATTCACTGGAGCCCGCGCTTTCGCAAGTCGGACACTACCAGGTACTGGTGGTAGACAACATGTCCAGCGACAGCTCTGTTGCCATCGCGCAAGGCCATAACATAACCGATAGGGTGATTGAGACCGGGCGCAATGCCGGCTATGCAGCAGCGATCAACGCAGCTGACGCATATGTCGGTGACAGCGAAGCGCTTTTAGTCCTCAATCCCGACATTCGGCTGTCTCCAGGATCTGTTCGCTTGATGCTGGACAGGATGGCCTCGGACGGCACCGTCGGCATTGTTGCGCCGCAACTATTTAATGAAGACGGCATTCTGTCGCTCTCCCTGCGCAAAGAGCCCTCAATTCTAACGGCGTGGAGCGAAGCGCTTGTGGGCGGGACAATTGCGTGCCGGATGGGGTTGGGCGAGGTCATCGGCGATCCTCGTTGCTATGCCGACGCAAAGGAGGTGGATTGGGCTACAGGAGCGGCGCTTCTAATCGCGCCTTGGGCTCGCCAAGCGGTGGGGCAGTGGGACGAAAGCTACTTTCTCTATAGCGAGGAGGTCGACTACATGCGCCGTGTGCGGTTAGCTGGATACAATATCGTCTATGCACCCGCTGCCATGGCGGTTCACGTCGGCGGTCAATCCAATGAAAGGCCTGACCTTTATGCCCTGCTGACCGCAAACCGCATCCGCTATTACGCCCGCCACCACCGCCCTCTGGCGACCGCGATGTTCTGGGCTGGGGTGGTCACCGGCGAGGCGATTAGAGCAGCTCTGGGAGGCCGTACCCATCAGGCCGCCCTGCGCGCCGCTCTGGCACTGCCAGAGGCTGCGAAAATGGTTCATTCAGGTTAGGTGCCTTGCGATGGCGCAGAGCCAGAAGCTTTTTGAAGATGCGCGCCCGATCCTGCCCGATCCGCTGGTAAGTGAAAGCTTGAGCGTCAGAGTGCATGCGAAATGCCAAATTGTGACGCAATCGAGGGTCATGGGCGAGTTTGCGAATAGCGGCTGCAAGCTCTGCCACACTGCCAGACGACACCCATAGACCATTGACTCCGTGCTCGACCAATCTACCGGCCCCCATGGGGGTGGTGATCACCGGCAGACCGCATCCTGCAGCCTCCATCACGACTTGGGGACAGCCCTCCTCATGGGTGGGAAACACGAAAACATCGCTGCTGCCATAGTAAGCCGCCAATTGGGTGGTGAAGGGAATGTGCTGGACACCTCCTGCTTCAACTGCAGCCAAGACATCTCTTTCCAGCCCCGGTTCGATCTCTCCGACCAAGACCAGTTTGCCCTTGACCCGGCTCCGCCGCCAGGCCTCCAAAAGCTCCGGGATGCCCTTGCGAACGCCGACGATGCCCACGAACAGGAGCCTCACACCTATCGGGTCGGGTGAACGGATCGGCGTTGTCGGGCCGAACCGTTCCGGAGTCCAGCCATAGCTCCCGGCGAGCACCCGCTCGCGCGGTATTCCGGCCTCGGCCAGCGATACTTCCACCCCGGGCGCAGGTGCGAAGATGTAGTCGTAAAGCCACAATTCTTCTGCTTCTTGGCTGACGTCCCGGGCACTAATCCCATGGGCGGGAACAACGCCCGCGCGTTCGTAGGCTTGGTCGAGGATGCGCTTGGCAGTTCCCTGGTAGGTGTTAATCATCTCGCGAACAGTGATAATCCCGAGCCGGCGGGCATGCTCGACCAGGTCCTTAGGGACACCGGGCCAGAGGTAAGCGATTGTGGTGGCAGGATCGGCTCGGTCCAAAAGCTCGCGAAATCGGGCACTCGTCCGGGCTGCCGCCAATTTGGACACCCAGCGCCACGGCATCTTGTTCAGGGGATATTTGAGGCCGCAGGGTGCGGTGATTGACGCTGGCAGGCGGCGGCGCAGTCGCGGCAGCACGAAAATTGGCGCCAGCCCTTCATTGTCAAATTCTGCCAGGATGCTGGCGCAGGTCTGCGGCCATCCTCGCCCGCGATAGGGGAGAGAGCAATATGTCAGGCAAATGGGCGCCCTAGCTTGAACCTGTTCCACCAATTTGACCTCACATCGCCAGCGGCCGGAGACCGGATACCCCGATGCCGCCGCGGAGCGCACGAGGCGGACGATCCATTTCTGTTGCTGAAGACTGCTCGGCCTCGGAAATCCACAATCCGCTGCCAAGCATGAACATAAATAGCACGTGCGATGAATTCCAGAAATGTACGGTGCAGCCGACCATGAACAGCCCTCCCAGCACGGCAAGGTAGGCCAGGCGGTACCGATATATCACGGCGTCGGCTCGCCTCCGCAGAACCGCGATCGTCGCTGCCAATAGCGCTGCCAAAAGAAACAGGACCGCAGGCAGGCCATGGCGCATCGCCATTGCCAGCCAGAAATTATCAACGCTGGGCGTCATCCAGTCTGGTCTCGGCCAGTCGGCGAAACCGATGCCGAACCAGGGAGCACTCATTACCGCTGCTGTTCCGTACTGCCAGATCAACATCCGATACCAGCCATTGTAGGGATTGAACGAAAGATAGGAGATATAAAGCTCGATCGCAGAGCGATTGGAAAAACCTTCGATCAACAGGAACAACACCAAAGCGGTCGACCACAGGACGAGCCACCTTTGGGGCACCGCCCGCATCGTTCCGTTCCAGGCGATCAGGGCAAACTGAAGTGCGATAACACCGAGCGGCGCCGATGAAAGGGAAAACGCCGCGGTGAGGGCGACTGCTCCAGCAAGAAATGTTCGGCGCCAGAACGGGCTGCCATTCCCCGCCACCAGGTACGCTAATGCGAAGGCGCAAGCAGCGTTGACGCCCAACAAGATCGGATGCTCGTAAACGCCCTGCGCGCGTCGCAGTCCCATACGCATACCCTCGAAGGCCTCGGGTATCGTGGGCAGCACTATTCCGTAGATATCAAGCGCCACGCTCTGACCACTTATCGACTCGATCGCCGCCAGCGGGAGAATGGACAGGGTTACGCCAACGAAAAGGATTGCCATGGAGCGGTAGTCTGCCGCCGAGCGGATGTAGCAACGGGCCAGCAGATACGCTCCCGCCGTTTCGATCACCAAAATGCCCGCTGGCTCGACCGCAGCGCCTGCACCTCTGGTGACGATGGTGCTAAGAGAGCCCCATAGGCAAAACATGAAAACTGCGGCGTCGCTTAGTCGAATGCGCCCACACTTGCCGCTCAGCCAGTTGTAGAGGCAGGGCAGCAGCGCTCCAAGCAGGACGATCCTGTACAGCGACAGCGTGACGGGACCAATGTTGACGAGCCATGGGATGACGAGCGAAACGAGAAATATGCGGATCGGCCAGAGGTGACTCCGTTCCACTACGAAAAGGGTCTGCCGCGGCGAATTGATCCGGCTGTGCATGGCGGTCCGTAATCCGGAAAGGTTGGGCCCCGCTCTACGGGTCGCCGTTCTACTATCGAGAGCGATTTGAAGGGTGTCCATAGCTCTAATCTACTACTTCTGAGCGTCCTTCCCCTCGGTTACAAATAATGGCCGCACTTGCCGTCTCATATGGTGGATGTGAAAGATGTACCGTGCTTCCGGCAATCCCACGCCCGCCATCGGATCGCTGAAAACGGCGGTTAAAAACGTCGCCCGCTCCATCCGTGAGGAAACCGGAGCAAAGATTGACGGCTTTAGGCGGCGGCGGCTTACGGTCCCTGTTTCTTCGGTTCCTCCTTTGACGGGCACAGTCTATTTTCTGGTCGGCGACCACGACCTGCCGGCGGGCGGCATTCGGGTGATCTACCGTCACGTCGATATCCTCAATGCCGCCGGCATCCCCGCGGCGGTTCTTCACCGTCGCCGCGGTTTCCGCTGCACCTGGTTCGAACACGAGACGCAGGTGACCGATACCACTTCAGTCTCAGTTACCCCGTCTGATCTGCTTGTCGTTTCCGAACTCGATGTGGATCTCCTACGTGGACTGCCGCGGGGCTTTCCCCATGTGGTGTTCAACCAGAACGTGCACCTTACCTGGCGCCGGGACGCCGAATGGGCGATCCAGCACTACAGTCGCGGCACCGATTTGCGTGCGGTTGTCACGGTTTCACGGCACAGCGCCGAGCTGATTGCGCACGCCTTTGTCGATACGCCGGTTACCGTCGTGCATCCCAGTCTGGATAGGGATCTGTTTCGGTTGGGAAACGCGGAGCGACCGCGGCGGATCGGGTATATGCCTCGGCGCGGCAAGGAGGATGCCGCCCTGGTGCTGGCGATCTTGCGGGCGCGAGGCGTTCTCGATCAATGGGAAGTGGTTCCGCTTCAAAATCTGAGATCCGAGAAGGTGGGCGACGCCTTGCGAACGTGCAGAATTTATATGACGTTCGCGCACCAGGAGGGGTTCGGCCTTCCTGCCGTCGAGGCCATGGGGTGCGGGGCCTACGTCATCGGATATCACGGGTTTGGCGGTCTTGAACATTTCCGCCCCGACTTTAGCCGACCTGTTGAAACCGGCGACGCGCTTGGCGTGGCACGTGCCATCGAGGCAACGCTCGAGATCGAAGCCGTGGATCCGCAATGGTGCCAACGCCAAGGCCGGGCAGCATCACAATTCGTGCATAAGGCCTATTCTCCGCAACGGGAGGCGGCTGAAGTCGTCGCCTTCTATTCCTCACTATTACCAACCCAGAGATCGATCACATCGGGGTCCAGTTATGAGCGAGCGAAAGAAGGTCCTCGTCCAAATCAATAGTCTCGGATTGGGCGGG
Source organism: Pelagibacterium sp. H642 (assembly GCF_031202855.1). Classification (GTDB taxonomy): domain Bacteria; phylum Pseudomonadota; class Alphaproteobacteria; order Rhizobiales; family Devosiaceae; genus Pelagibacterium. The sequence goes on from NZ_CP101830.1 coordinate 110,279, forward strand.
ACTGAGATCAATGCGGCCGATCTCGCCGCTGCGGTCTCCGCGCACGGCTATGAGTCAATCATAATCGCTCCGCGAGATACGAGGCGGCCCGGCCCCTCTTTGCTGGACATAGCTCAGGCACGCGGAGTCGAGATCGAGCTGTACGATCGCCCGCAAAGCACCTTGGCAGGGGCCTGGGACCTGCGGTCAATCGCCAATCGTCACTGCGCCGATCTCGTGCATGTCTATGGCTCCTGGAGTTCGCGTCCAGCTTTTTGGGGTCCTTGCCTTTTGGGTCGAAGGCCGCTGGTGAAAACGGTCTACGAGATGAAGGTCAACGCCGACACCGTGGCCAGCGGACCCGAGCTAATCATCGGCACCGGCTATCATCTTGCCAATATCAAGGGGCGCCGAGGCGGCGTTCATTTTCTCGCGCCGCCGGTTGATCTGACTCAGGATGATTCCGGGGCGGTCGACCCAGCGGCTTTCATGTCCCATTGGGGAATAGATGCGGATCAGCACCGCATCGTCATAGTCAGCCGTCTGGAAAAGGAGCTCAAGGCAACCAGCATCAACTATGCAATTCTGGCAGCCGACATCCTCGCGCCGACGGGGGTACAACTAATCATCGTCGGGGGCGGCGAGTGTGAAGCGGTGTTCCGCCAGGCGGCTGCCGAAGTCAATGCCCGGCATGGCCGGAGCGTCGTTCACATGACCGGTCCGCTTTCCGATCCGCGCGCCGCCTATGCCTGCGCCAGCATTGTCATCGGTATGGGCGGGTCGGCAGCCAGGGGGCTCGCCTTCGGAAAGCCGCTTGTGGTTTCAGGAGAATTTGGCTGGTTCCGCATCTTCGACAGGGACAATGGGCCTGGCCTCTTTAGCAACGGCTTCTGGCATCCGACCGCCAGTGCGGATCCCCTTAATGAGCTGACCGAGGCGCTCCGCTCCCTGCTTGCGTCCCAATCCTTGCGCGACGAACTGGGTGCTTTTGGGCGGGATTTCGCCCGGCAAAACTTCGGACTGGAGGAAATCGCTCTCAAGCTCGCCAACGTTTATAGTACTGCTCTCGAAAGCTACGGCGCGCGGCGCTGGTGGGCCGATATTTCGCTGGAAACGGGCTTTCTCTGGCGCCGCATTACGGGGCGTCGAGGCTACCGGCCGCTCTTTCTCCACGAGCAGAGCAGTGGGGCAGGGACGCAGACATGAGGATTGGACTTCTCTATCCGGCCGAGCACCCTACCTCTGCCGCCAACTGGTCCGGTTTGCCGAAGGGCGTGGCCGATGGTTTTGAGCTGCTGGGCCTAGAAGTCGTTCCTGTTCCCTGCCGCATTCCCGATTGGATCAGGATCCCCGTAGGCCTTCTGGCGCGCACCCGCGGCGGCAGGGGAACGGTGGCTCATCATGACCCCGTATATGCAGCTGCCCGCTCGATCGCCATGGCATCTGCCCTTCGGCGCGTGGGGCGGCTCGATGGCCTCATTGCCATGGGCACGGACCTCTTCGATCTCCCAAGGGTCATGCAGGACATCCGCATCCCGGTGGTGACCTATGATGACGGCACATTTCCGCTGTTCATGCGCTATCCCGATTCCGAACTGGCGCGCGCAAGGTTCCCTCGTGCTGCTGTCGATCTGTGGTCTAAGCGCCAAGGCAATGCCTGCCGATACGCAACAGCCGCCTGCGTGAGCACATCATGGGCGAAGGCTAGCGTGGTGGCAGATTACGGCGTGCCGGAGGATAGGGTGCACGCCGTTGGAATGGGGCACCGGTTACGGAACGTACCCGAGAGAAGAGACTTTTCTGCGCCACGATACTTGTTTGTCGGCGTCGACTGGACGCGCAAGAATGGCCAGGCGGTGCTCGAAGCCTTCGCTCGTGTACGCACCCTCCATCCTTCGGCGACGCTCGATATCGCCGGCTCTCATCCCGACATTCGTCAGGAGGGGGTGACCGGTCACGGCTATCTTCCCCGGGAGGACGCGGACGCCCAGAAGCGGTTGGATCACCTGTTCGCGCGAGCCACCGCCTTCGTGCTGCCCAGCCTTTTCGACCCCTCTCCGATCGCCTATCTCGAGGCCGCGTCCGCGGGCCTGCCGGTCATCGCAACGACCTGTGGAGGGGCCGGCGAACTGCTGGGCGATGCGGCCATTTCCGTGGACCCCCGAAATCAAGACGCACTGGTCCGCGCCATGCTGGCCCTGACCGACGCGGTCCGAGCGCGAGCGATGGGCGCGGCCGCCCGCCGGATCGCTGAAGAATCGAGTTGGGAAGCGGTGGCGCGCAGGATTGCCTCCATTCTCCGGGGCAGCCCAACGACGGCCCATCACTTGGTCAAGCCGGCCGACCGAAGCGGCACCATTTACGGATAGCCCGTTCGGTATATTTCAGTCTCGTCCCAACCTGTTAGCCTGCTCCCCTGCTTTTTGCTTTTCATCCCGGGGGCAGAATTGATCGACAATTGCGAACTGGCACCTGACGTGCTGGTGCATCATCCCGACCTTGTCAATCTTTATGGCTGCTCGGTGGGGGAAGGATCGCGCATCGGCGCTTTCGTCGAGATTCAAAGGGGCGCTTCGGTCGGAGCACGCTGCAAAATCTCCAGCCATAGCTTTATCTGCGAGGGCGTCACGATTGAGGACGAAGTCTTCATCGGACACGGCGTCATGTTTACCAACGACATCTATCCACGGGCCACCAACCAGGACGGTACGGTGCAGACGGCCGCCGACTGGTCGACGATCAATACATTGGTGAGGCGGGGAGCGTCGATCGGCAGCAATGCCACAATTCTTGCCGGGGTGACGGTAGGGGAAGGCGCCATGGTCGGCGCTGGCACAGTCGTGACTAAAGATGTGCCCCCATTTGCCACTGTCGCCGGCGTACCGGCGCGACCTATCAACCGCATCCCGGCCGCACCCGCCGAAATCAAGAAGGGATTAGCGCCATGCTAGGTTTCGCCGTGGTAGGATATGGCTATTGGGGGCCCAATATCGTTCGCAATCTCTGGGAAACCCCGCGAGCCAGCGTCCGGTGGGTGTGTGACCTTCAGACGGAACGGTTGGCCGGGGTGCGCTCGCGTTACCCAGCTGTCCAGATTACGGAAGATTTTGACCTTGTACTGGCTGATCCCGGAGTGGATGCGGTGGTCATTGCCACGCCGGTCTCGACCCACTTCCCGCTTGCGATGAGAGCCCTGCAGGCCGGTAAGCACGTGTTGGTGGAAAAGCCCATCGCCTGCCGCGCAGCGGACGCTGAACGCCTCGTCCATGAGGCCGAGCGCAGAGGCCTCGTTCTGGCCGTGGACCATACGTTCCTTCATACCGGAGCCGTGCGGAAAATGCGCGAACTTGTCCGGGGCATGGGCGAGATCTACTACTACGACTCCGTGCGGGTAAATCTAGGCTTGTTCCAGCATGACGTGAGCGTCGTTTGGGACCTCGCCGTGCATGACCTGTCCATTCTCGACTATGTCATCCCCGTTCGCCCCACGGCGGTATCGGCCACCGGCGTAAGCCATGTGGCCGGTGAGCCCGAGAATATCGCCTATTTAACCCTTCACTTTCCAGGCAATTTCATCGCCCACATTCATGTGAATTGGCTAGCTCCGGTCAAGGTCAGGCAAACGCTGATCGGGGGCAGCAACAAGATGGTTATCTACGACGATCTCGAACCCAGCGAGAAGATCAAGGTTTACGACCGCGGCATAACGGTGTCGGGCAGCCCGGCCAGGGTAGGCGAGGCCATCCATCAAATGCGCGTTGGCTACCGCACGGGAGATATGACGGCACCCAAGCTGGACACTACGGAGGCGCTGGCCACCGAGTTGAGAGACTTCGTGACCTGCGTTGAGCGCCGCGAAACTCCTGTCGCGGACGGACGCTCTGGGCTGCGGGTCGTACGGATTCTGGAGGCCGCCACCCGTTCTCTCGCCCTTCGCGGCGAGACCGTCCAGCTCGAGAATGAACGAGCCTTCGCTTAAAGCCACCTCGAACTCATTTCGGAGACGCCGATGAAAATCCCACTGGTCGACCTGGTTGCTCAGAATGGGGACGTGGCCGACGAGATCCGTGCCGGATGGGAAGATGTTCTCGCGACGGGCTCATTCATTGGCGGTCCGGCTGTCGAAGAATTCGAGGCTTCCTATGCGCGCTTTATCGGAGTCGACCATTGCATCGGTGTAGCCAACGGCACCGACGCCATCGAAATGGCCCTCAGGGCCGTGGGTGTGGAGTCCCAAAGCGAGGTGATCCTACCCGCCAATTCCTTTGTGGCTACTGCCGAGGCAGTGGCGCGGATCGGGGCAGTTCCGGTCCTCGTGGATGTTGATCCGGTCCATTCGCTTATCGATCCCGAGAAGGTGGCCGCGGCCATTACCAGCAGCACGCGGGCCATCGTTCCCGTTCACCTCTACGGGCAGACCGCCCCGGTGGAGGCACTTTTGCCGATCGCTGAATCCTGCGGGGCGGTGATTGTGGAGGATGCTGCCCAGTCGCAGGGCTCGCTTCGCTTCGGTCGTCAATCGGGAAGTCTCGGCACGGTAGCGGCAACGAGCTTCTATCCCGGCAAGAACTTGGGCGCGGCAGGTGACGCAGGCGCGGTCCTGACAAACGATCCAGCGATTGCCCAGCGCACGAGGATGCTCGGTGGCCATGGCAGTCGCGTCAAATATATTCATGACATTGTTGGCTTCAATTCCCGCCTCGACGCGCTCCAGGCGGTTGTTCTTTCCGCAAAGCTCCGGCGGCTCACCGAATGGAACAGGCGCCGGCGAGACGCGGCGGCATTGTATCACCAGATTTTGCAGGATTTCCCTACAGTATCGCTGCCTGTGGTGATGGACGGCAATGACGATGTTTGGCACCTCTACGTCGTGAGAGTGCCCGAGCGCGACACCGTTCTTGCGGCACTCCAGCGCGAGGGCATCGGGGCGGCGATCCATTACCCCGTCCCCATCCATCTCACTGGAGCATTTAGCCATCTGAGCTACGGACCGGGGTCGTTTCCGGTTGCTGAGCAAGCTGCCGGTGAGATCCTCTCGCTCCCTCTTTATCCTCATATTGCGGCTGCGGACCAGCACTTGGTTGCCGATCGGCTGCGGGCGGCATTGGCCACGATGGAGGCCGCTCCCCTCACCGCATGAACGAGAAGAACGGAGATAAGCCATGCAAGGCAAGCGTGTTTTGATAACGGGCGGAGCCGGTCTCATCGGCTCTCATATTGCCGATCTGGTCGCCGGCGAAGGTCCTGAGGAGATCGTGGTACTCGATAATTTCGTACGCGGCAGACTCTCGAACCTCGACACGGCAAAGCGGCTATGCCCTGTCCGGATCGTTGAGGGTGATATCCGGGATATGGATACCGTGACACGGGTCACAACGGGCATGGACATCGTCTTCCATCAGGCTGCTATCCGCATCACCCAATGTGCCGAGGAGCCGCGGCTGGCGTTCGACGTCCTCGCCGGAGGCACCTTCAACGTCCTTGAAGCCTGCGTGCGCAACAATGTGGGCAAAGTGGTAGCAGCATCCTCCGCCTCCGTCCTTGGCCTAGCCGAGACGTTCCCCACCTCGGAAAACCACCATCCGTACGACAACCGGACGATCTATGGCGCCGCGAAGACCTTCAACGAAGGGCTGCTGCGCAGCTTTGCCGAGATGTATGGCCTCAAATACGTGGCCCTGCGCTATTTCAACGTCTATGGGCCGCGGATGGATGTGTTTGGTGTCTACACTGAGGTACTGATCCGATGGATGGAGCGGATCGCGGCTGGTCGCGCCCCGATTATCATGGGCGATGGCCTGCAGACCATGGATTTCGTCGATGCCCGTGATATCGCCCGCGCCAACATACTGGCAGCCAAGTCAAAGGTCACCGACGAGGTATTCAATGTGGCTTCGGGAGTCGAAACAAGCCTGGTGGAGCTAGCCAAGTTGCTTCTCGAGGTCATGAAATCCGACCTGACCCCAGAATATGCTCCGGCGCGCAAGGTCAATGCAGTGCCGCGGCGGCTCGCTGACACGCGCAAGGCTAAGGAAAAGCTTGGCTTTGAAGCACGCATTCGGTTGCGGCAGGGGCTTGAGGATCTTGTCGGGTGGTGGCGGGCCGAGACAGCTTCGACCGAGAGCGAACTGGCATGACGACACTTCCGTCCATTCCCATCGCCATGCCTCTCCTGGGGGAAGCAGAGGTTGATGCGGCCGCCCGCGTCATTCGATCCGGCTGGGTTACCCAAGGTCCGGAAGTGGAAGCCTTCGAAGCAGAATTCGCCGAATATGTCGGGGCTGCACATGCTTGCGCGGTCTCCAATTGCACGACAGCGCTGCACCTGGCGCTACTCGCAGTCGGGGTCTCGCCCGGTGATGAGGTCATCACCGTTAGCCATACGTTCATCGCGACCGCGAACGCCGTCCGCTATTGCGGGGCGGTACCGGTCTTCGTCGACATAGAGGCGGATGGCTTCAACATCGATCCCGAACTCATTGCGGCTGCGATGACACCGCGGACGCGCGCAATCGTGTGTGTCCATCAGCTCGGCATGCCCTGTGATCTCGGGACCATCCTGCCTATTGCGCGGCACCATGGCATACCCGTCGTTGAGGACGCAGCCTGTGCCACTGGAAGCGAGATCCTTTTCGACGACCGATGGCAACGCATCGGGCGTCCGCATGGGGATATAGCCTGCTTCTCCTTTCACCCTCGCAAGGTGGTGACCACCGGCGACGGCGGGATGCTGACCACATCCGATCCCAAACTGGACGCCAGCTTCCGGCTTCTCCGCCAGCACGCCATGTCGGTATCCGACACCGTGCGGCACGCCGCCGGCCGCGTGATTTTCGAAAGCTATTCTTGCCTTGGCTACAATTATCGCCTCACCGACATGCAGGCGGCCATAGGCCGCCAACAGCTTCGCCGGCTTGGAGAAATCATCCCGCGGCGGCGGGAGCTGGCGTCCATATACGCCGAAAAGCTCGGGGAACTCGACGACCTTGTCCCTCCGCGGGAGCCGGTCTGGGCGCGAAGCAATTGGCAGAGCTACTGCGTGCGTCTGCCGGACGGAATGCCCCAATTACAATTCATGCAGCATCTGATGGATTTGGGCATCTCCACGCGACGCGGCGTGATGAACGTTCATTTGGAAGGGGCCGGCACCGAAGTGGGACGATTGGGCTCGACGCTAGCCCGATCGGAAGCAGCTCAGGTGGGCTGCGTGATGCTGCCTCTGTTTGCGCAAATGAAGGATGACGAGGTCGTGCGCGTCGTCGACGCCCTCACCGTTGCTCTTGAGCGTTGTCGGCCAGTGTCCGAAACCGCTTAATGCGGGCCGGGGCCGGAGTGCACCGGAAGAACTCTCAAGAATGTTGCCATTCTTACCAGCAGGGGCCGTAGGGCATGCGGAACGGTGTCTACCGGCACCAATGAGAGCAACTCGCGCAGGGAATGGACACCGCTAAAAAGAGCCGCCAAAAGCCCGAATGCAGTGGCATATGGGAGCGGCAAGACCGAAAATCCCAGGAAAGTGAGCGCCGTCGCCGCAAAATAAACTCCACCGAGCCGGATGTTGCCGCGGTTCCATCGGAAGCCGCTGAGTGAGCGCACGACTAGGTAGACGAGCATGCTGTGCCAGGCATAAAGGCCTAAAAACGCGATGCCCGCCCCATCCACGCCCAACCATGGAACGAGGAGGGCCGCCAAGCCGACATGGACGACCGTGGCGGCGACCTCCGTCCAGAAAAACGCCTTCTGCGCCCCCTTGGCGATCACTATGAAGCCGATGGGCCAAGCAACAATCCTCAGCATCATTCCCAGGCACAGCCAGCGGAGCGAGGACACGGCTCCCGCAAACTCCTCGGAATAGAATATGGCGAGGACCAGTGGCGCCATGGCGATAGTGAGTATCACACCAGGGCCGGCCAAAAGCATGCTGACCCGCGCCTGTTCGTTGACGAGCCGATTGCACAGCTCATTATCATTGGGATGCTCTGAAAGGCGAGGGTAGAAGTCGGTACCCATCGCCTGGAGGACGAAACCGGCGTAAAGCGCGGCCACACCCCAGGACGCCTGGTAGAGACCGGCAGCCTCAACCCCGCTGTCGTGCGTGATGATGATCCGGATCACGTAGGCAGCACCCGACATCAAGAGCGCGCTGATCATGAACACAAATCCGAGCCGCAAGAGGGGGGCGGCGTTGTTGCGTAGGGACGACAACGCGGGGGGGCGTTCCATGGTGATGCGGCGTGTATAGTGCCATACGATCAACAGGCCCGCGACCGCTGCGGCCAGCAGCGCCGGCACCACACCGTCCGTACCCAGGAGATAGATGAGGCCCACCGTTAGCGCCGTGCCGGCGATGGCGTTGAAGATGTTGGACATTGCGATGTCACGGGTTCGCCGGACACCCTGCAAGATGGTTGCTTCGGCCGCGTGCATCAGCCGGAGGAGAACCACGCCCCCAAGCAAGGCTACTCCGAGCCCATACTGGCCGTTGCCGAAGGTGAGCACCGATACCGGCAGATAGAGGGAGGCCAAAATAGCCCCGCCCAAAAGCCCGAGACCGAGCGACAACCACCTTAGCGCCACCGCGGTTCCACCGATTTCATGGCTGTCACCACTGCCGATGGAGGCCGATATTTGCCGGACGCCGCTGGCATGGATTCCCATGGCCGCTATGGCCGCTGCAAGATCGACGACAAGCGTGAACAGGCCCAAAAGTCCGATGCCAGCGGGCCCAAGCAACAGCGCCAGTGACTTCATTCGGATGATCGATACGAGAGTGACGACGCCATAGGCGAGCCCGATGACAGCGGTCGATCGCAGTATCTGTGAATAGCTTTGGCCGGGCGCTTGTGCGTTTGATGGCCCGTTAGGCGCATGGGCCGTCACTGGGTTGCCCTCCATTCGACCTCGAGGAACGTTACCTTCCCCCCCTCACACTCGATATAGATCAAATCGACTATTTCAACGGCGCCGTTTTTAACTTCTACTATGGGCTAGTTATTTGGTTTCTGCCGGGCAACTGCTCGTGCAGCGCGCATTACTTCCAATAATTTGAGTTTATGCAACTCCGCTGCCCGTTGGAGGGCTGGGTGATGACCGACGCCGATTTTTTCGAGCGAGAACGGCCGAATGGAACCCTGCTGCCGGGCACCTTGGCCTCGAGACGTTCTGTCTATCCCGCGTTCAAGCGCTGTATTGACGTTGTTGGAGCGGTATGCCTGGGACTTGCGGCTCTTCCGTTTATTCTGATCTGCGCTTGGATAATTACCCGCGACGGCGGCAGCGCCTTCTTCAGACAGGAGCGTGTCGGTCGAAACGGTGAAGTCTTCCATATCTGGAAGTTGCGGACCATGTGCGTCGATGCCGATCGGCGTCTGGCGGACCATCTCGCCAAAGATGCACAAGCATGCGATGAGTGGTCTGTCACTCAAAAGCTTAGATTGGATCCGCGTGTGACCCCAATCGGGAGATGGCTGCGCAAGTATTCGGTCGATGAGCTGCCTCAACTCTTGAATGTTGTGGTCGGCGAAATGAGCCTTATCGGTCCCAGGCCGATGTGCCCGGACCAGAAGGAGCTCTATGGGGGAACGGCATATTATGACCTTCGTCCTGGCATGACCGGGCTCTGGCAGGTCAACGATCGCAATGCTTGTTCATTCGCAGAGCGGGCCGCCTACGATACACGCTATGCCGAGATTCTTTCGCTGCGAACCGACGCCTCGATCGTGATTAAGACGTTCGGTGTGGTCTTTCGCGGGACCGGTTGCTGAGTGCCCAGTCAACGCTCGACCGCCACGGCGAAGGAGGCTGGCGCTAACGTGACCTTAAGGACATCTCCCGGCAGCAGCGCTGTGAATTCGTCCGCTTCGGTCTCGGTCATCCCGTCTTCACCGGCCCGAACGATCGAAAACCGCAGCGCCGGTGGCTCCAGTGAGGACCTGTTGGCCAATGGCGCGGTCGACGCCAGCTCAGCGAGCAAATGCTGCGTCGTTTCCCTGCGAAGGTAAAGGTCTTCCAGCGCCGATTGCTGGACGAGCAGCTCCTGCACCACTTCAGTCTGCATCTGGTCGCGCAGATTTGCCTGGTTGCGCTGGGCTTCGCTGATGCTCTGACGGCTGCGCATGATGGCCGTCAAATGATCCAGCCGATCGGCGCGGGCGCCTGAAATCAGTCTCTCTACGTCTGTACGGCGGGAAACAACAGCGTTGCCGGTTGCAACCAGTTGACTGACCCTTTCAAGTTCGGTGACCAGAGACGCGATCTCTTCATCCAGCACTGTGATGCGTTCTTCCAGGGCCGCTATCTCTGTTTCGAGGAGTTCGATGAGCTCATCGTAGGACTGGGTTTGCCGTTCAAGCGCCCCCGCGCGGGCCTCGAACAGCGCCTGTTCCTGTGTCATGATTTCTCCGATTGGAGCCAACTCGCGTCGCGAGATGACCTCTTCAGGAAAGGCTATCTCGGGCTGATTGTCCAGCTCAGCGCGCAAACGCGCCGTTCTTGCCAATACGCGGATGATGTCGTTGTTGATGTCCACCAGTTCGGACTGGAGTCGAATTTCGTCGTCCATGCCTGTTTGGGTCTCCGGCCGCAATTGGCCGCCTCCCAAAGCCAGCGCCTGTAGAACCGTGTACCCCGGTATATAGGGGAATTGCCCAGGGGTGGAGACTGCGCCGACCACATAGATGGGCGGGTATTCAATGACATCGAGGCTGACCTCGGGGGGCGCGATCAAGCCCAGTTCGCTCTGAATGCGCTCCGCCACCTCGGCGCCGATTGTGACCGTGTCCTTGCCGACGACCGCGATCTGACCGATTACCGGAACTGAGATGGTGCCATTTGGGAGGACCACCAGATCGCCGCCGAAAGTGTCCAATTGCCGGAAATTTGCTTCTACCGGCATCCATTGAAGCACGGTCAGGCGCAGCCGGGCTTGAGGCACGATGGCCAACTCGGCAGCCGGGGCAGGGATCGACATCAGGACCGTAGCGCTCGTCGTGAGCACCCATCCGGACCACCGCCACAGGCGCTTCAGCTTCGCTTGGCTCATTTCCGCTCCTTCCGCGCTGTTGCGATAGGATCGGCCCGTTTTCTGCGCCCCGGAATAGCCCCTTTGGTCTATTGCCGAGAGCCGCCGATAGCCGCTTCCTAAACCCCATAGGATTGCTGCCGAAGGGAGCGGCGTGTGCAATGGGATCGATCGATCTGCGGTTCTATCTGTTGCTGTTGCTGCGCCGGCTGCCCCTGATAGCCGTGGTGGTGGCAATTCCGACGTTTGGAGCCCTTTCTCTCGCCCTTTTTTTGCAACCGGTTTACCGCTCCACCGCGCTCGTCATGGTGGTTTCCCCGCGCATTCCCGAGGACATGGCACAGTCCACCGTTTCCGACACTGCCGTCGCTCGCTTTCGCATCATTGAGCGTGAGCTAATGATGGTGCCCTCTCTTCTTGCCTTGGCTGAACAGTTTCAGATTTACGGAGAGGAGAGACCGGCAACCCCGATCGCGACAGCGGACGATATGCGCTCCCGGATCGATGTCGAACAGTTCTGGCTAGATCCCAATACGCCAGCCGCGCCGGCCTTTGCCATTTCCTTTGAAGCTGGAGATGGCCAATTGGCCGCCAGCGTTGCGAACCATCTGGCCACCAGCATTCTTGCTGAGGACAATAGGAGGCGCACTGAAGCGGCCTCCGAGACAATGGCATTCTTCCGGCAAAACGTGGACGAGCTTGCTGCCGATTTGTCGTCCGTAGAGGAGCGTATCCTCGAGTTCCGGAATCTCAATCTCAATGCGTTGCCGGATAGCCTCGATTTCCGTCGTGGTCAGCAAAATGCTCTGCAGGAACGACTGCTCGTTCTCGAACGCGAGGAGGCCGCTCTCCGCAGTCGCCGTTTCAACTTGGCCTTGATGTTCGAAAGCACCAGACGCCTCCCGAGCACTGCCACCCAGACACCTGAAGGCCAGGCGCTGGCCGCGCTTCATTCGGCGCTAGTGACCCAGCAGGCGCTTTACACCGACGACAGTCCGAGCATTCAGGCGCTCCAGGAACAGATATCTCGGCTGCAGGAAACGGCCGCAGACGCCCATACGGTCACGGACGAAGGACATCCGGTGCCGATTTCCGAGGTCGATGTGCAGGTGGCCGAGATCGACGATCAGTTAGAATTGATAGCAAGGGAGAAGGTGCGGATCGCCGAAACGCTGGAGGTCCTGACAAATTCCATCGCGGCTACGCCCGAGAACGAGACCGTAATGAACGATCTCCTGCGCGAACGCGAGAACCTTCAGATCCAGTACAACGCCGCAGTCGGCCGGCTTGCCCAAGCCTCGACCGGCGAGCAGGTAGAAAGTGACCTCAAAGGCGAGCGTCTCGTCATGCTCGAAGAAGCGGTTGCTCCCACACGGCCCACGCGCCCCAGGCGGACAATGATCGTGTTTGGCGGGTTTGCCTTGGGCCTTGGCCTGGCTACCGCTCTGGTTGTCATGTTGGAGTTTCTCAACAACGGAATTCGACGTCCGGTCGATCTTAGACGCGTGCTCAACATGGAGCCGCTCATGACGATCCCGTACATCACCACTCGTAGGGAAACTGCCGCGAGACGAGCAATGGTCTTGGTAGCGGTAGGACTGTTCGCCATTGCCATTCCTGCAGGTCTCGTGGTCTCGGCCCAATTCGGTCTGCCCGTGGGCACCTCGCTGTCCGGACCGTTGGAACACTTGAGGACGATTACCCGATGAGCGGCTTTGGCAGACTCTCGCGAAACGCGAGCTGGGGAGGGCGGCCATGACGCTTTTGAGGCTCGATGGAACCGTGGCTCCGCCGGATCCAATTGCCGCTCCGGCATCGAAGGCTGATGCCGTGTGCCTGAAAATGTGGTCTGAGTTGCAGGGCTTCCAAATCAGCAGACGTCAAGCGTCTCGCAGCCGGCTGATCCTTGATGGAGAGAATAGCGCCAACCGCGCCGTCTTCGATATGCTGCGCACCAAGATCGCGCATCTGCTTAGGCAGAACGGTTGGAAGTCTTTGGCGATATCCTCGCCCGGTCCTGGATGCGGCAAGACAACCCTCGCTATGAACCTGGCCCTGGGTTTGGCTCGGCAGGCAAACTACCGCGTGGTTCTGGTGGACCTCGATCTCCGTCGTCCCAGCATCGCTCACCGCCTGGGCTTGAGCGAGGAGTGGTCGCTGATTCAGTTCCTGAGACGCAAGTCGCCGCTCGATCAAAGCTTCGTCCGTTTTGAAGCCAATTTGGCGGTAGCGCCCAATACACATGCGGTTCCCGATGCCTCGGAGGTGCTACAGGACCCGCTCACCGGAGCCGTTCTGGCGGACATGCGAGAATGGTTGAAACCGGACGTGATCATCTACGATATCCCGCCAATGCTGACCACCGACGATCTCATGGCATTCCTGCCATGGGTCGAGAGCGTGCTGCTGGTTGCCGCAGCGGAAGCAACCACGCTCAATGAGATCGACAGATGCGAGCGCGATGTCTCTGCCAACACCAATCTGCTGGGGGTGGTCCTGAACAAATGCCGCTACCGGCCTGAAAGCTACGGCTATTGACATGCAATCGAGCCAGAAAGCAGTGAAGGGTATCATACTGGCGGGAGGCAGCGGCACGCGTCTTTATCCGCTCACCGTTGCAATCTCCAAGCAGCTCCTGCCGGTCTACGACAAGCCCATGGTCTATTATCCCCTAAGCACTCTGATGCAAGCGGGGATACGGGACATCCTTGTCATCTCGACACCCAGCGACCTCCCATTGTTTCGGACGCTTCTCGGCGACGGCTCACAGTTCGGCGTAAACCTCTCCTATGCCGAGCAGCCTACGCCGGCGGGACTTGCGCAGGCATTTATCATCGGCCGCGAGTTCATCGGCGACGATCGGGTGGCGATGATCTTGGGCGACAATCTTTACTTCGGAGAGCGCCTCAGTCATCTGTGCGCCGAGGCCGCGGCGGGGCCGGGAGCCTTCGTGTTCGCATATGAGGTCGAGGACCCCGAGCGCTACGGCGTGGTCAGTTTTGATGCCATCACCGGCATCGCAACCGACATCGTCGAAAAGCCCGCCCATCCCAGGTCGGACTGGGCTGTGACGGGTCTCTATTTCTATGACAATGACGTGGTCGATATCGCCTGCGCGCTCAAGCCCTCGCACCGAGGCGAGTTGGAGATCACCGATATCAACAACATCTATCTGCGCCGAGGCGACCTCAAGGTGTGCCGTCTGGGGCGAGGCTTTGCCTGGCTCGACACCGGAACCCATGACAGCTTGCTGGAAGCCTCCGCATTTGTCCAAACGATCCAAAGGCGCCAGGGCATCCAGATCGCCTGTCCCGAGGAAATCGGACTTGATTGGGGGTGGATTGACCCACTGCGGGTCATGGCTCAGGCCGAGGCGATGGGGAAAACCAGATATGGTGCTTATCTGAGAAAACGTGCCCGCGAAGCGATGTCACCGCCTGTGTTGGAGGCAGCGCAATGAGTGCGCAGATACGACGCCTGCCGCTGGAAGGCGTTCTCGAGATCATTCCCCCGCGTTTCACCGACGAGCGGGGCTTCTTCTCGGAGACCTGGAACGCGGCCGCTCTGGAACAGCATGGCATCTGCTTGCAATTCGTTCAGGACAATCATTCCCATTCCTCCACCGCCGGCGTCATCCGCGGGCTCCACTACCAGCTCCCCCCCTTCGAGCAGGACAAGCTGGTTCGGGTCCCGCGAGGGGCCATCTTTGACGTAGCTGTGGATCTGCGGCGCGAGAGGGGCACCTTTGGGCAATGGGTGGGCTTGGAAGTCTCCCAATCCAAATGGAACCAGCTTCTCGTCCCCCGAGGCTTTGCGCACGGTTTTCTCGTCCTCGAACCCGATACCGAGGTAATCTACAAGGTCACCGCGCCCTACAGCCCGCAGCATGAACGCTCCATACGATTCGATGACCCGGACCTGGCGATTGCCTGGCCGATTGGAGAGGCCGAGATCGTGTTGTCGGACAAGGACAGGGATGCTCCACCGTTCAGCCTCGTAACTGTGCCGGAGTACCTGTCATGAACATCCTAGTTACCGGCGGCGCCGGTTTCATCGGGTCGGCGTTGTGCCGCGTGCTCGCGGAAGACCCCAGCAATCATGTCGTCGCGTTCGATAAGCTCACCTACGCTGCCAATTTGGGATCACTGCGTGAGCTCAACCTCAGGCCCAATTTCAAGCTCGTCTGCGGCGATATCTGCGACGGTGCTTTTGTTCTTGAGACGCTGCGCACAGAAGCTGTCGAGCGGGTATTTCATCTGGCTGCCGAGACCCATGTCGACAGGTCCATTCAAGACCCCGAACCGTTTCTCAATACCAACATCTACGGGACAGCCTGTCTTTTGGGTGCTGCGCTGACCTTCTGGCAGAGTTTGCCCCCAAAGCGGAAGGCGCAATTCCGCCTCCACCACGTATCGACGGATGAGGTGTTCGGCGATCTGCCTTTCGACGATTCGCTTTTCAGCGAAGAAACGCCTTACGCCCCCTCGTCCCCCTATTCAGCCTCCAAGGCGGCTTCCGACCATCTCGTGCATGCCTGGCACCGGACCTACGGTCTTCCAGTCACCATTTCCCACTGCTCCAACAATTATGGTCCTTTTCACAACCGGGAAAAGCTTATTCCGATGGCGATATCCAACGCTTTGGAGGGGCGAGATATTCCCGTCTATGGTTCGGGCAAGAACGTGCGCGACTGGCTCTATGTCGAGGATCATGTGGATGCTCTGATCCGGATCGCCGATGCTGCTCAGCCAGGATCCAGGTATGCCATCGGCGGAAACAGCCAACGAACCAACCTCGAGGTGGTGCTTGGCGTGTGCTGCATTCTCGACCAAAAGCATCGCAAAGAGACGGGCGGATCTTACATCGAACAGGTTTGCTTCGTCGTGGATCGTCCTGGACATGACCGGCGCTACGCTATCGATACTTCAGATATCGAACGCGACCTGGGCTGGCGCGCTGCTGTGTCGTTCGAAACCGGCCTTGAGCGCACTGTGGATTGGTTTTTGGCCAATACCTGGTGGTGGAGATTGCCCAATCCTATCCCTGCACAGACCGACATCCCATTGGTGCTCCCATGAAGATATTGGTGAGCGGCCGCTCCGGCCAAATGGCAAATTGCCTCACCGAACGGGCACGGGTAACGCCAGGCGCTCAGGTGATTGCGATTGGCAGGCCTCAGTTGGACCTCACGGACATTGCAAGTGTCCATGAGGCCGTTATGGCCGTGCAGCCCGATGTCGTCGTCTCCGCCGCCGCCTACACGGCAGTCGATCTGGCCGAGCAGGAAACGCATGCAGCATGGGCGGTCAATGCTTCAGGGGCGGAGGTCCTCGCGCAGGCGGCGCAAAGGGTCGGTGCGCCCATCGTTCATTTGTCCACGGACTACGTCTTCGCTGGAGACAAGCAGAGGCCCTATGTGGAAACCGATGACCCGCAGCCGCGCTCTGAATACGGGCGCAGCAAGCTTGCTGGTGAACGCGCCGTGATCGCATCTAACGCATCCCATTTCATTGTGCGCACGGCATGGGTTTACAGCCCCTTCGGACGAAATTTCGTGAAAACCATGCTTCAGCTTGCTCAGAAGCAGGAGACTATCCGCGTGGTTTCCGACCAGATCGGAAGCCCGACTTCAGGATTGGACCTGGCCGATGCCATCCTTCACCTTTGCCGTTATGCGCACACTCTTCGGCCTGGGATTTACCACATCGCGGGTGGAGGGCAGGCGAGTTGGGCTGACGTCGCCCGTCGGGTGCTGGACGCGAGCGCAGAGGTAGGAGGACCTTGGGCTCACGTTGAGAACGTCCCGACGTCCACGTATCCGGGCACCGCTCAACGGCCTGCAAACTCGTGCCTCTCAAGTGATCTTTTCAACGCTGCTCTCGGATGGCGTCTGCCGCAGTGGCCCTCAAGCGTTGGCGCGGTAACCAGAAGGCTGGTGCAGGGGCGTGGTCTCGCCGCGCTCATGGCATCTGCGGATCCCCAGATCGGCCTTCGAAGCTAGGAGGCGAGGGCGGTATATGGCGCAGAATGTCTTCGTTACTGCAGCGGAGTCCGGCAACCTGGAACAGCAATGCGTGCGCATGATTGAGAGCGTCCGCTGTCACGGCGGGGAACGCGGTTCGACCTCGTTCACCTCGTGCGCCGATCTCACCCCGATACGGATGATTTCATTTCTTGAACGAGTCATTGGCGCTCTGCTCGGCCGAATGGCTTGTTGATGCCCAGCAGATCACGTTACTTGATTGCGACACTGTGATCGTGTCGAAGCGGGGGATTTGCCGCTCGGTCCGAACGACGATTTTACGCCGCGCCGTCAGACGAAGTGGCTGTTGGCTCCACCGGCCTCCTCATGCACGCACGACCCGGATTGGCGTAGAATTGGCACGCTTTTCGGCCTGCCTCCGGTTTCGACTTATCTGGAAACTATGCAGAACAGGCTTATCGTAACTCGGGGATATATCCTACCGCTCCTCGACAGGATTTGCCGGCGACAGCAGAAGCCGGCAGGTCGTCCGAAGTACGTGAGCGTAGGCTTGGACTTAAAGTCGAGTTCCGGAGGAATGGATGGTCGATGCAGTGGTCACCCGATCGATAGAGATCGCGGCGCCTCCTGAGGAAGTGTGGAGCGTTTCACTAATCGCGCCTGTTCGCGGCGGAACTCCCGTCTTCAGTGTAGGGAAGGCGGCCTGTCCACTCATCACCGTTGCATCGTTGTTGGCGCGACCTTGAGCTTGCCTGCCCAGCCAAGCAGTCAGCGCGAGAAGGTCAACTTTCTTCGCGACCCGCTTTCATCATCGTCCTAAGCGGCTCCTGAGCGAGATTGGCCTTTATGTGTTCCTGACCAGGTGTTTCGGGGAGGGCCTTGCGAAAATTCTCAGCGAAATCGGGGGGCATTTTAGGGGGCATCATAGGTTCATAGGGATCTACAACCGCTTCGATCACCACCGGGCCTTCGGTTGCGAAGGCTTGGTCCAGCACCGCCTCGATTTCGTTCGGCTCAGTTACTGAAAAACCTGAACCGCCCATTGCCCGCGCCGCCATGGCAAAATCGATCGGTTGGAGCTCGCAACCGAATTGAGGATTGCCCAAAAACATCATCTGCTCCCAGGCGATCTGATTAAGCATGTTGTTTTTAAGCACCAGAACCTTGAGCGGCAGCTTGTAGCGGACCGCTGTAGAAAATTCGCCCAGTTGCATGGCAAAGCCGCCATCGCCCACAACTGAGAATAGGGAGCGTCCGGGAAAGGCAAAACCTGCGGCAATTGCGTAGGAAAGCCCTGAAGCCATGGACGCCAGTGCGCCCGAAACGCCAAAGCTTGCCCCGTCCTTGAGGTCGATATGGCGCGCGGCCATTTCGGTGTTCTGGCCAGAATCGGTCGTTAGAACACAATTGGGCGGCATGCGTTCCCCGAAAGCTCGGGTGATCCGCTGTGGCTTGAGCGGTGTTGCATCGCTGGATTCAGATTTGCGCATCATTTCGCGCCAAACCCTCATTTTCTCCTGCGCGGAGGTGAGAAAGGATCGGTCGGGTTTTCGGCTCAGCCGCTCGTTAAGGAGGCGCAAGGTTTCTCTGGCATCGCCAACCAGTCCGGCTTCGACCGGGTAGCGCAACCCGATCCGCTGGGCGTCGATATCGATCTGCACGGCCCGTGCCTGACCGGGCATGGGATAATACTCGATATAGGGAAAGGTGGAGCCAACGATTAGGAGCGCATCACATTGCTCCATTGTCTCTTGTGCAGGCAATGTACCCAGAAGGCCGATTCCTCCGACAGTCAGTGAGTGATCGTCGGGGATAACCGCCTTGCCGAGCAGCGCCTTGATGATTGGAGCGCCAAGGAGGTTGGCGATCCCTTGCAGTTCGTTGCTCGCGCCAAGAGCGCCCCGGCCTGCCAAAATAGCGATCTTGTTTGCGGACCTAAGGATTTCGGCGGCGTGTTCCACCTCATCTGGATCCGGGATGCGCCGGCCCTCGAACCAGCGGTTCGGCTCGTGCCGGGGTTTGTTGCGCTTGGAGCGCATCTCGGTGCGTAGGGGTTGTTCCTGAACGTCGCTGGCGATGGTCAAGTGCGCAACTGCACGCTTTGCGAGAGCCGAGCGGCAAGCCAGACTTGCCATGTTCTCCATGTGCTCGGGACCGGTGACCTGCGCATTGAAGTGAGCGACGTCCTCAAAGGCGCGCTCTAGGTTCACATCCTGCTGCGTGAAGGTTTCGATCAAGTCATGGTACTGCATGCCGGTGATAGCGAGCACCGGCGCCTGATCAAGCTTGGCGTCGTATAGACCGGTGAGAAGGTGCGTCCCGCCGGGACCGGAGGTAGCGAGGCAGACACCGAGCTTTCCGGTCCATTTGGCATATGCTGACGCCATGAAGGCGGCAGATTCCTCGTGTCGCACCTGCACAAAGCGGATGCGATCCTGCCGGGTTCGCAGCGCCTCCATAATGCCATTGATCCCATCACCCGGTAAGCCAAAGATCACCTCCACATCCCAGGCGATCAATGTGTCGATGAGAATGGCTGCGGCCGTCGGCATGGTGAGGTCCCATCTCTTGTGCTGAGCCAACGTCCAGTTTCCTGGTTGTGTTCATCTGTGGGCTCTGCCGCATCATAGATTAGGGGCGAAACAAACTCTGAATATCTCTGGGTCCCTTTTGCAGGCAGACCATGGTTTGATTGAAAGGCAATGAGATTTAAGGGGCGATCGAATCCAGTTATGTGCGCTTGCGAGCCATTTGCCGGTGATCAGAACAGCCGGAGCCGGTGCTTTAAGCGCCCTCCGGTGGAACCGATGTTCACCCTGGCTATCAGCAGTGGCGTGAGCGGCATCATTTGCCCTTCTGTCACCTCGAGGGTCCAGTTACTGATTCTCCAAAACCGGGATGCCTTTGCCGCATGTCCTCATGGGCGGCTTCGCCCCATCGGGGTTAGGTTCGGGCTGATCCAGGGGAAGAAGGTCGTTATCGGGATCGCGTACGGAATCGGGCTCGTCCTAATCGGTGGGAGGTCGCGAGGATGGGGCGGAGGAGGAGAGGGCTTCGGCGGGCGACCCAGCGGAACGTGGACGGATTGGCTGGCGCACATATAGGTCTCCTCGTCACGCTGTTCGGGGAGAAACGTGAGTGCGCGGCCATCAGCCGCGCACTCCATCATAGATTATCGACGCACCCGCTGGGCGGTCGTCTCGCCGTCCGAGAACGAGCGGAACAGAGGGATCAGCTGCCACAGTGCACTGATGCCCACAAGGACATAGATGATGCGAGACAAAACAGAATCTTGCCCGCCGAATATCGCTGCGACGAGGTCGAACTGGAACAAGCCAACCAAGCCCCAATTCAGTCCGCCGACAATCACGAGCAGTAAGGTGATTATATTTAGGGCGCGCATCTAAGACTCCTCTTTAAGCGGCTCCATCTCAGCCAAACGGACGCGCTTAACGTTCGTTCCTTGGACGCCATGCCCAGCGCGGTTCGCTGTAGCTCGAAACGAGCCCGCAGGCGGAACACGCTACCTCTTCGCCGCGTTGGCGAAGACAAACGAGAGGGCGTAAAGTCTAAGCCTCCTAGCCGCCAAGCAGGTATTTGCTGGCGATCTTATGCACCCCTGCTCAGTCAGTAGGTCACTCCTGCAATCTAAACGCGATTAGGACTTTCTGTCTGGCCTGTTAAGACTGATGGTTACTGGGCTCTTCCAAATGGCGAGGTTACAAGGACTGATCTGCTTTGGGGTTGGCCAACATAGGATGAAATATTGGCCGCTGGATCTCTGACCGGGTGTATTCGCATGCAAGGGCACAGTGGCAAGTCGCCCGAATGCGCATCGAGCCGAAAGCCGGAGACTACGGTTCGCAACTCCATCTTGGACGGCACCGTTCGCAACAGAACGAGGACTGACCAAAGCAATCGGTGATCATCAGGAACTATCGGATTCTCCGATCTTTAAAACAACGCGGATCGCGCTCTGCTGGAGTGAGCAGGGGCCAGGTTGAACGCCGCTAGGATGGTGCTGCCAGCGAAAATATGGAGCTGCCGCTCTGGGTGTTCGGGAATCTGACGGCCTGGATGTGGTACCGACCCTACCAAATTTGACCAGTCGAGCAGGAAGTGCCCAAGTTTAAAATGATCTTTTCGGAGTTATCGACCTGTGCCCACTCGCATTCTCAAATCGCTGTTTCCTCGTCCGCCTTTGGAGCCGGCTGGACCGCAATATGGTGCCATTCCCTATACGGTTGTCGATGGCCAATTGGTGGTTTTGTTGATCACTTCCCGTGGCCGCGGAAAGTGGATTTTTCCCAAAGGCGGATTGATGAGCGGCAAGACACCCTGGGAAAGTGCCGCCCATGAAGCCTATGAGGAGGCCGGGGTCGAAGGGGAGATTGAGGAGCACCCGATCGGCTCGTACTTGCTTCCCGTCACCGAGTAACGTCCTCAACCGGTCGAAGTGAAGATGTTCCCATTGCGGGTCACGCACCAGCGGGAAGATTGGAAGGAAATGGGACAGCGTTATCGCCATTGGGCGGTGCTCGCCGAGGCGAAACGGTTAATTACCCACAAAGGGCTTGCCGATGTAGCGGTATCGCTGGCCCAACGTGAAACAAGTCGTTCAGAGGTCCCCTCGACGCGCCAGAGAGAGTTTGAAGCGCACTAAGCTCAAATGCCGAACAGCAGGACCATTGCCCAATAGATCGCTCCTGCCAAAAGTGCTGCAACCGGCACGGTGACGATCCAGGCTGCTGCGATCGAGAATGCGTGTTGACGGCGGACGAGATAGCGCTTTTGCCGCTTTTGGAAGTTCACAATCGCTTCTTGTGGTGTCCGGTTAAGGTGATCGGTGCGCAAGAACACCCCCTCCGGGCTTACCGCCTTGTTCCGAATCCCTTTATTTGAGAGTTGCTCTCGCAGCAAGCCCACGCCAAAGACGGCGCCGACAGCGATGTGAGTTGAAGACACCGGCAGTCCGAGTGCGGATGCAATGAGCACTGTGGTCGCGGCGGATAGGGCGACGCAGAAACCGCGGATTTCGTTGAGTTTTGTGATGCTTTCTCCGACTGTGCGAATAAGGCGTGGTCCAAAAAGTCCCAATCCCACAGCCAAACCCAACGCGCCGATGGCGAGCACCCAGAGCGGCAGCTCCACGTTTTCGCTGGCAGCACCGTCCCGAACGGCGGCCACGATCGCCGCCAAGGGACCTACAGCGTTGGCAACGTCATTGGCCCCATGGGCGAATGATAAAAGCGCTGTCGCAAAGATCAGCGGCAGTCGGAACAGCGTTCCCACCTGCTTATTGGAGTTGTCCATCGTAGCGGTACGGGACTCAACCCAAGGTTGTACCAGGAGATAGCCAAGGCCACCGGCAATCAGCCCGAGCAGCAACATGACATGGGGTTCGGGGCTCCAGATGCGTGCCAGCCCCTTCATCGCCATGTACATGGCAAAAATGCCAACCATCACACCAATAAAAGCCGGCACCCATATTCGCGCCGCAAGCACCTTTTGCTTTTGACGTAAGATCGCGCTGTGAACGACGACCAGCAAAACAGCGGCGAGGACACCTCCCAGGGCTGGGGAGACCACCCAGCTTGCAGCAATGGTTCCAATGGTGGGCCAGACGATTGCGGGAACGCCCGCGGCTGCAATGCCTGCGCCCACAACTCCGCCCACCACAGAATGAGTGGTTGAGACAGGCGCTCCGACTATCGTCGCAAGATTGACCCAGATAGCCGAAGACAGAAGCGCCGCCATCATTACCATTATAAAAGTGTTGCCCTCGATGTGAGCACCGGGAACGATGATGTCGCTCGAAATCGTTGTCACGACATCGCCACCCGCCAGGAGCGCCCCGGCCGCTTCACATATGGCAGCTATCGCCAACGCCCCGCCCATGGTCAGCGCCTTGGCGCCCACCGCGGGTCCCATGTTATTGGCGACGTCATTGGCGCCGATATTGAGTGCCATGTAAGCGGCGATCACCGTCGCGATAACGACGAGATAGCTCAACGGCCCGCTGGTCACCGCGAAAACAGCCCAAAGCAACGCAGCCAGGAGAAACAGCAAAGCCAAACCTGGCGCTGCGATCGCCAGTGCGCTTTCATGGCTCGCCTGTTTGAGCTTTCCGACGCGCTTGAGGTCTTTGTCGATCGCCGCCTTTGCCATATGCTATGCCCACAGTGTGTTAGGTCATCCCCCTCGCATACCGAAGCAGATCGGTCATGGCCACCGCGCGTATGACGATTTCGTCATATTCCACGTTCCGTTCCTGCAGTTCGACTTTTTCGGTGAGTGGTCGTGAGCGGGAGTTTCGCAGATCGGGGTACTAACGACATGGTTGGAACCGAGCGCATCGGGCACCGTTCTGTGTTGACAGCGGGACTTCTGGCCCTTGACGCCACGGCCGCCGGACTTGC
Source organism: Pelagibacterium sp. H642 (assembly GCF_031202855.1). Lineage (GTDB taxonomy): Bacteria > Pseudomonadota > Alphaproteobacteria > Rhizobiales > Devosiaceae > Pelagibacterium. The sequence continues at coordinate 133,680 of NZ_CP101830.1, forward strand.
CCAGACTGAACCAGTACCACGGCCCACCTGGCGCTGTGGCCCAGTACGATCGAGAGGCCAAGGTCATGACCTCATTCGTCACCGGCACCGAAAACGGCGGATCGCAAGCGCAGCTTTGCTGCCGCCCATACAACGGCATACCGAAAGCGGGATTTTTCTTACGCGCTCCCCTCAGGGCAGGGCAGGCGCTTGCAGCGTGTTTTAGCGTTCCCCAAAGTGGGACAACTCCATCACTGCGCAAAGTCGGCTTGGGCGCGATCTATGCGCCTGCAAGCACCGAACGAGCCGAGCGTCTTCCATTGATCGATGGATCGCGCGGATCCTCATCTCCGCCGATTGGATGACGATGGCCATCACTGCAGAACGTCATGCCGGTCCGCACTGACCGATGACCGCTGAAGTGCTGGGTAAGTGCGCTTAAAAGGCTGCTGAAGGCGCCGGATCGATAAACCAGCTCCGTGGCTCTACGCCGCGCTCAAGCCTTGGGGTGGGATGTTGTGGTTGAGGTGAGATAAATTATCGGGGTCATACCGGTGTTTCATGGGTCTTCGGGGATGTACGTTGAGCGACGAACATGCCGGAAGTCTTCAAGGCAAAAAAGGTGCGCTCCTCAGCGCGTAAAAGGAGCGCAGTGGTGATGGGCTCTTGCCCGCGCCAAACGCAATGTTCTCAGCCGGGTGCGCTAAAGGTATGAGATTTGCCGAGGTCCTTCTTTCCTACTGCCTCATCTATAGCCTTAGCCAGTTGAACCTGACCAAACGGTTTGCCAAGTCGGACAACCTGACGCCGGGGCATTTCGATCCCTTCGCCATAGCCGCTTGCGATAATTGCCGGCATCTCAGGGCGAAGTTCAAAAATAGCGGTGATAAGGTCGGTTCCCGTCATCTTGGGCATGGCCTGATCGGTAATGACCAAGTCGATATCGTTGCCAGCTCGGAATTTTGAAAGCGCATCGGTTCCTGAATGGGCTTCAATCACCTCGTGCCCCAAATCTTCGAGCAAGGATGCCGTGTTCATTAGGATAAGAGGGTCATCATCGACCGCAAGCACCTTCAATTGCGAGGTCTGCGGGCGGAATTCTTTCACTGTTGCGGGGCGAGATACTGGCATCTCGACCTCCTCGACGGGCAGCCATAGTATTGCACTGGTGCCGCTACCAGGTTTGCTTTCAATCTCAAACGTTCCGCCGAGCTTCTGGGCCATCCCGTGCACCATCGGTAACCCCAGCCCGGTACCCTTTCCAACACCTTTGGTGGTGAAAAAGGGTTCGGTTGCTCGGCGCAAGGTTTCGGCATCCATTCCCAAGCCCTCGTCCCTAACCACCAGCCGAACATAGTCGCCCTCAGGCAGGCTGGACCGATTGCTTTTCTTGAGAGCTTCACGAGTAGCCGAAATGACGATTGGTCCTCCCGAGGGCATCGCATCGCGTGCGTTGACGATGAGGTTTAGCAGGGCTGTTTCCAATTGATTTCCATCGGCGCGCACCGGGGGCAGCTTCAACGGGAAACTAGTAGAGATCGGCCATTCAGGCCCAATTGATCGCTGAACCAGGTCGTTCATTCCCGCTAGCAAGGCAGGAACTTCGATGCGCTCAATGGCGAGTTCCTTTTTTCGTGCGAACATGAGCATCCGCTGGGTAAGTGTAGCGCCGCGCTGCGCGCCCTCAATGGCATTGTTGAGCAGGCGTCGGGAAGTAGGATCATCAGGGATGCGCTTGGCCAGCAATTCAAGGCTGCTCAAAACCGCCATCAGCAGATTGTTGAAGTCATGAGCTATCCCCCCCGTCAGCTGACCGATCGCTTCCATCTTTTGTGACTGGAAGAGCGCTTCGCGGGTGGCCTCTAGGTCACGCTGCGCATTTTCCTTTTCAGTGATGTCTCGGGTAATCTTGGCAAAACCAATGGGACGCCCGCTGTCATCGCGAATAGCGTCTAAGACGACGCTGGCCCTAAAGCGTTCACCATTCTTCCGCACTCGCCAACCCTCTGCGCTGAAGCGGCCTTCTCTCCGGGCAATTTCAAGCGTTTGTGCCGGCGCTCCCGCAATGCGGTCTTCGTCCGTATAGAAGCGGGAGAAGTGCTCTCCGATGATCTCGTCCGGCTCATACCCCTTGATACGGCGGGCCCCCTCGTTCCAGCTGGACACATGGCCTTCGAGATCGATCATATAGATAGCGTAATCTACTACGCCCTGAACGAGATGGCGAAACTGCTCTCGGCTTGAGTTCAATTCCTGGGCAAAAGCCCGACGATCAGTGACGTCGCGTCCATAGCCATAGACCAGTCCGTCCTCCGACGTGGTGTGCCATTCAATATTGCGGTAGCTGCCATCAACGGTTCGAAGTCGATTTTCCTGGCTCGACAGCCCCTGATCGCAGTGCACTTGAGAATTTGTGAACCTGCTATTTGCGACATCCTCAGGATGCACAAACTCAGCGAGTTGACGGCCCACAACCTCGTGGGGTGGATGTCCTAGGATCCGAGACCATGAGGGACTTACCGAGCGCAATGTGCCCGCCCCATCCAACACGACGATGATATCACGCGACACGCTCCATATTCGATCGGCACGTCGGCGTTCGTTTTCGAGCGCAACGATGGTTCCATAGGCCGCGCCGAGTTGGCCGGCAATCAGCCGAGCGACGTTGATGATGTCGGAATCGTTGCGTCGGAACGGATTGAGCCCCAGAACCAGGATGCCGGCCGGATCGGTACCTTGCGGCCCTGGCACTGCGATGACGATCGCTTCAACCGGACGTGAATTCCAGTCACCCGTCGGCCATTTAACATCGGCCGGAAGTGCAATAATTTGGCCCTCGATCGCCTCGGGACCGGTTACGGACGTCGCAAGCCTTAGGGCGGCTGCAGCGTGTCCGGTCGGCTCACTGCCGGCAAGTTGCATCGCCACGAAGGGAAAGTCACGGCGGTTCTCGGAAAAAGTCCTATCGACAGCGTGGTACAACGCACTCCTATCTTGGACCGATTTGAGAGCGTCCCCCAATTGTCGCAAGGTCTCAAGGCGGCGCTCGCTGATGATCCGCGCTGTCTCCTCGCTGACCACGCACAGCATGCCACCAACTGTCCCATCATTTTGAAAAAGGGGGCTATAGGAAAAGCTGTGATAAGTTTCCTCGGGATAGCCACTGCGCTCAAGCAGCAGGAGCATGCCCTTGTTCCACGTCGCTTCCCCCGCACGGACACGTTCGACCTGGTCGGCGACGTCATCGTAGACCTCTGGCCAAACTTCGCGAAGCGGCCGGCCAAACATCTGCGGGTGCTTAGCCCCCAACGTGGGGATGTAGGCGTCGTTGTAGAAAAAAAGGAGATCGGGGCCCCATCCCAGCCACATCTCGAAGCGCGATGTGAGCAGCATTCGGAGCGGTGTTTTGAGCGCCTCGGGCCAATCACGCGGCTCACCGAGAGGCGTCTGATGCCAATTGAAACCGCGCATGAGGCGCGACATCTCGCTGGTACCGGGGAAAATTTCGGTAAGCTCTTCAATAGTGTAGTGCACGGGTCCCCCTAAGAACTGGCCTCTAACGCCTGACCTATTCAAATCGTTGCATCGGTGACTCATCTGGATTCACACGGTCATCGATATCTCAGCTTTCGAGGCCATAACGCGGCGGTTCGGGTTTATAGCAAGGAACACGCAAGCCCGTCGCATCGTTTGGCATGCATTCACATGGAGAAAGCATCTTGGCGCCGCGTGCTATCTGGAAAGGTTCGATTAAGATCGCCGAGCTCGTCTGCCCGGTGGCCATGTACACCGCTGCGTCGACCTCCGAACGCATCTCGCTTCATATGATCAATCGCAAAACGGGGCACCGCCTGCGCCGGGTGTATGTGGACACAAAGACCGACAAGCCCGTCGAGCGTGAGGACCAGGTCAAGGGATACGAAACCAGCGAAGGCCAGTATGTTGTCCTTGAACCCGAGGAGATCGCCGCAGCCGTTCCCGAAAGCGACAAAACGCTTAGGGTCGATGGCTTCATCACCTGCAAGCGGATCGAATCGACCTATTTCGACAAGCCATACTACCTGCTGCCTTCCAACGATATCGCCGAGGAAACCTTCATCCTGATCCGCGAGGCATTGCGCAAGCAAAAGTCCGCCGCGATTGCCCATGCGGTCCTGTTTCGTCGGCTTCGGCCTGTTTTGATCCGGGCGCACCGGAAGGGACTGATCGCCACCACGTTGAATTTCGACTATGAGGTGCGTTCGGCCAAGGAAGCGTTCGGCGGTATCGCCCAACGCAAGATCGATCCCGAGATGCTGGAGCTGGCCCAGCACATCCTCAAGACAAAATCTGGAAAGTTCGATCCCGAATCCTTCAACGATCGCTATGAGGAAGCCCTAGCCGAGATGGTGAAGGCCAAGATCGAAGGCCGCAAGGTCATTCCGCTGCGGCGGCCTGAACCGACCAAATCCAACGATCTGCTCGAGGCTCTGCGCGAAAGTGCCGGTGTTAAAGGTGGCGCCAAGACCAAAAAGCCGGCCCGCAAAGCGACGCGAAAAACCAACTCATCGAAAAGCAAAACCGCCGCCAGCTCAGCTCGGAAGAAGGCAAGTTAGCCCTTTGACTTCTCTTTCTCTGCGGGTTTGCCTTCCAGGCTCTTTTTGAGCGCAGACATCAGGTCGATGACATTGTCAGGTTGGGCTTCCTGTTTTTCGGCAGGCTTGGCTTTTCCTTTGCCTTTCTTGGGCTGCCGCGACTTGATGATTTCGAGCAAACGATCCTGCACAGGGTCTTTGACCATCGACTCTTCCCAGGGCACGGTGCGATCCTCGATAATCTGTTCGACCATCTTCAGAAGCTTGGCGTCCGGTTTCTCATCATCGACTGCTTTGAAATACTCATCCTCGTCACGCACCTCGTCGCCATAGCGCAAGGTCCAGAGCAGGATTCCCTTATCCCAAGGCTGCAGCATCACGGCGCGCTCGCGGTTACCGAGCACCAGCCGGGATATGCCTACGACGTCGCTTTTCTCCATCGCCTCACGGATCACGGTAAAGGCCTCCTCACCCACCTCATCGGCCGGCGCCACGAAGTAGGGGCTGTCGTAATAAACCCATTCGATCGTGTCGGTCTCCACGAACTCGTCGATGTCGATGGTTCGGGTGCTTTCGAGCTGAACTGCATCGAGGTCTTCATCCTCGAGCAGCACGTAGTCGTCTTCGGCGCGCTCATAGCCCTTGACCTGGTCGTCATCCTCCACCGTCTTTCCGGACACGGCGTCAACATAGCGGGTGTAGATGCGCTCGCCGGTATTGCGGTTGAGAGTGTGAAAGCGGACTTTCTTACTGTCGGTCGTAGCCGGGGAGAGTGTCACAGCGCAGGTCACGAGCGATAGCTTGAGATAGCCTTTCCAATAGGGTCGGGGTGCCACCGGCGTTCTCCTTGGATGCATCGAGGATGCAAACGCTTAGACAGGCTTGGTGTTCCGATGCTCTAGACGAGGGCGGAAACCGCCCAATGGCTTAGAGCATGTCATCATAGCAGGGCTTGCTTGCGAGCGCCGGATAACGCAAAGCGAACGATGGGTCTGATCGATAGATACAACACCATCGCGGACCGCGGTGAGATTCGCTGATGATCTTAAAAGACTGAGCTTGTTCGGTCGGCTGTTCGCTCGCTCCAGACCACCATTTTAATTGTGATCGGTACAACAGAGCACAATGGCCTTCTGCTATGGAGCAACAGCTAGGCGGGGATAACCGCGGCATTGCTCGACGACCATAGCGCGCGCTTTTGCGAACGGCTCGGGGCGTCCAAAGAGGTAGCCCTGTCCGAAGTCGCAGCCCCAAGCTGCAAGCTTTAGCGCTTCACCTTCGGTTTCTATGCCTTCTGCGACCGTTCTCAGTCTGAGTGCTTTGGCCAAGCCCAGCATGGCCTGGACGATTTCTCTTTGGTTGGTGTCCTCCCCGAGGCCAGAAACGAACGACCGGTCGATTTTGATTTCGTCCACCGGCAAGGTTCGCAAATGCGCCAGGGAGGCATAGCCTGTTCCGAAATCATCGAGCGAAATGCCGATGCCACTTTCGCGCACGGCTTTGAGGTTGCCCGCGACGCTATCGCCCAATTCATCGAGAAGAACGCGCTCGGTGATCTCGAGCTTTATTGCGCCTTTAGGGAGCTGCTTTGAGTTCAGCAGGTCGAACAGAAAATCCAAAAACTCTGTATTGACGAGGTTTTCCGTGGCGAGGTTGAGCGACACAGGGCCGAAATCCAGACCATCTAGCGAACAAGAGGAGAGGTCTCGGACGACAATCTGAGCCATTCGCATTGCGATGGAATTGGCAAGCCGCGGGTCATCGAGCGCATTTCTGATCGCGATAGGCGTCAGCAAGCCTCTTTGAGGGTGATCTACGCGCAGGAGGGCTTCGAATCCGGCTAGCGTCTGGTGCCTTAGGTCCACGATAGGTTGGTAGAAGGCTTTGATCCACCCTTCTCTCAATGCGGTTCGCGCAAGATCCAAGGCTTCGGCGCGGTCAGACGCAGCGCTACTGATCGCTGGGTGAAAAAGCTTTACTCTCCCTTTCCCACCCGATTTCGCTGCGTATAGAGCCAGATCAGCCCTCTTGAACAATTCATCGGGATTTTCTTGGTGTCGGCCAAGGGCGCACCCGATACTGGGCCTACAGACTCGGGTTTTTTGGTTCTTTTTCAGTCGCGCATCGAGCTCTGCTTCGATCTGTTCCGCTCGAGCCAACAAATCCTCTTCGCCGTCGATGTGCTCGCAAATGATCGCGAACTCATCGCCTCCGAGACGGGCGATAAATGCGTCAGCTTCGGTTGCGTGGCGGAGATAGGTTGCAAAAAGTCGAAGAACGGCATCACCTGCCAAATGGCCGTATCGATCGTTGACCAGCTTGAAATCGTCCATGTCAAGGATCATCAACCCCACTGAACCCTGTGGCACGCGCAGACGGCGACGCAGTTCGTCCATAAAAAGGCGGCGGTTTGGGAGCCTCGTCAGATCATCGTGGTAGGCGTGTACCCGCATCTTCTCATTTGCGAGATATTGTTCGTGAACATCTTCGAGGGTACCATACCAGCGAACGATTTTCCCTGATGCGTTTCGACGGGCCGTCGCTCTCGCGCGCGCCCAGCGGTACGATCCATCAACGGTTCGGATTCGATAGTTGACATCAAGCGATTGCCCCGTTGATAGCGCAAGCTGCCAAAGACCGATCGTCCGCTCCAAGTCGTCCGGATGTAGAGCGGCAAGCCACCCATCTCCTAGTGCTTGAGCTTGCGAAATCGTTGTAAAGTCAGTCCACCGGGATGAAACGCTTAAAATGTTCCCATCAGGATCGGCGGTCCAAGGGATTTGCGGGTTCTGTTCGACTGTGTGTCTATAATGCTCTTCGCTCTCCCTCAAAGCTTCGAAGATGCGGGCCCGCTCAATGGCCAGAGCGGCAAGGCTTCTCAGACGCGATAGCTCCTCAAGCTCTGAGGCAGAGGGTTTTCGGGGCTCGCGGAAGTAAAATGCCATGGTGGCGATGACCTCCCCATTCGTATCAAACACAGGTTTGGACCAACACGCCTTAAAGCCGAGCGGTGCAAACAATGATCGCCAGCTATCCCAATGTGGATCGGTCGAAATATCGGTGCTGATCACGTCTCGCCGTTCAAAAGCGGCGGTACCGCAAGAACCTACTCCTTTGCCAATTTCTGTGTTCGGAAAGCAGGCCGTGATCTCTGGCGGCATTTTTGGTGCGATACCGGAAGTAAAGCACCCCCTGGAGCTGTCTACCAGAACCACGCTACAGGTCGCGCCAGCGATTTGTCCCTCCGCGGCGTCACACAGTTCGGCGAGCAATTGGCTAAGCTCTGTGCCGGCGGCAACACGTTCGAGAATTCTGCCTTGCGTAGCGTCACGCAACTCAGCGGTCAGCCACGCATGAGCGTTGATGGCGCACCCCACCCATTTTTCACCGCCAACGTGGCGAATGCTGAGCAGATGCTTGTGATGCACCCCATCATGCCGGCGGACGCGAATAACCGCCTGTGCGTTGTCCAAGCTCGGCCGTAGAGGTAGCCGTGCTTTGAATTCAGCGGCATCTGTCGGGTGAATGGCCTCCAACCATCCATGGCCATGAGCATGCGCCTGCGACATGCCTGTGAATTCTGTCCAATGTGCGTTGCTGAATTCAACGCCGCCTTGCGCGTCGCAAATCCACACCACACCAGGCACGGCAAGGGTAAGTTGCTCGAAAAGTCGTCTATCGTTCATTGCCATTTTCGGGAACGCCATCAGAAACCAGCACAATATCGAATACTCAGAGACCGCAACAGTTGGACCCCAGGCGATGACGCTCTGAATCGCACCGCGTGCAATCACGAACTGCGCTTTGGTTACCAGCTGATCACTGACTTTGCTCAAATGGTTCTGGGAAGATCCTGTTTGTCTGGGGCACTCTCCCCTGCTTTCAGAGAGATTGCGATCGGACACGTTGGGCTATGGCAGGCTGCGCGGCCTGTTGGAGGTGTTACGATCTTGTACCGCCTCTGCCGACTAGCCGAGTAAGGTGTCCTCGCCCAGCATCACAGCCTTACCAATGTCATCCACTGCCGGAGCGTCTTTCACGATGAGTGTTTCGAACGGATAAGTGCGTGCTTGGATCGGAATGGATGGGCCAATCACCCTACCAGTGCGAGGACTGATTGATGGGGCACCTCGATGATTCCCGCGGCCGGACGTTCGCATTCCACCGTGTGGCTGGCCGTCTGGATACGCAGAACCCATTCACCCTCGGGTAAGGTGAACCGGGCGTCGTCTCCTGCGTTTATGATGATCAAGACTTTGCTGGTTTCGCCCTCAAATATGTTGAGGCCAAGGCAGCGCTGCTCGTCAATCTGCCAATCATCCTCGGTCATCTCGCGTCCCTCTGGATGGAGCCACCGAGCAATTGGCTGAAACTCGAGATCGTCAGTGCGGGCGACCGCGAAACGCGCCTTTGACAGCTGAGTCTCTGCACGGAACTTGCTGAGGGCTGTCACAGTCGATTGAAGTTCGGGTCGAGCCCGGGTCCAGTCGAGCCACGAGATGGCATTATCCTGACAGTAGGCATTGTTGTTGCCGTTCTGGGTGTTGCCGAACTCATCGCCCGCCAGGATCATCGGTATTCCTTGGCTTAGCAGCGTCGTCGCCAACATGGCTCGAGCCCGCCGGACACGGGCCGCCACGATGTTCGGATCATCAGTCTCACCCTCGGCACCGAGGTTATCGGAAAGGTTGTGGTCGTGTCCGTCGCGATTGTCTTCGCCATTAGCCTCATTGTGCTTTTCGTTGAAGCTCACGGTGTCCCACAAGGTAAATCCATCATGGGCGGCGACGAAATTGACGCTTGAGGTCGCCGGTCGGTGGCTGTGATTAAATTGCACGGGCGAGCCTGCTAAACGTTCGGACATCGCGGGCAATTTACCAGGATCTTTGCGCCAAAATGCTCGGGTATCGTCGCGGAATTTGTCGTTCCACTCGCGGAAAGGCCACCGGTACCCACCAACCTGGTACCCTCCGTCGCCCACGTCCCATGGCTCGGCGATCAATTTGACGCCGGCTAAAATCGGGTCTTGGCGCAAGGCGTTAAAGAAAGATCCGTCTCGCTCAAAACCTTCCAATTCTCGTCCCAGAGTCGAGGCGAGATCGAAACGAAAGCCATCCACATGCATGGCCTGCACCCAGTAGCGCAAGCTATCGAGGATCATGCGCAGAACCATTGGATGGGAGACGTTTAAAGTGTTGCCAGTGCCGGTGGTATCGAAACTGTGACGCGGGTTTTCCGGCGAGAGCAGGTAGTAGCTGGCGTTGTCGATACCCCGGAACGAGAGCGTCGGACCCAATTCGTTCCCCTCAGCAGTGTGATTGAAGACAACATCAAGGATCACTTCAATGCCGGCAGCATGAAACCGACGAACCGCCTGTTTGACTTCTCGGATCTGCCCGGTACGCAAATAGCGCGCGTGGGGGGCAAAAAAGGACAGCGTGGAATAACCCCAATAGTTAGAAAGCCCCTTTTCGACCAGATAACGGTCATTGGCGAAATGATGGACCGGCAACAGCTCGATCGCCGAGACGCCGATAGCCTTGAGGTGCTCGATTATTGCTTGACTGCCCAGCCCCGCGAACGTGCCACGAACATCATCTGGGACTTGCGGATGGTTCATGGTCAATCCACGGACATGGGCTTCGTAAATGAAGGTATCCTGCCAGCGCGTTTTCAGTGCGTTATCGACATCCCAATCGAACTGCGTATCGGCGACCACAGCCTTGGGCATGAACGCTGCACTATCGCGTTCGTCAAAAGTGAGGTCGTCCTTGCCGACCTGATAGCCGTGCAGGGCATCGTTCCAGACAATCTCGCCACGAATCTCGCGGGCATATGGGTCAAGCAGGAGTTTGTATGGGTTAAACCGATGCCCTTCCTCGGGGGCATAGGGTCCGTGCACGCGATAGCCATAAACCTGTCCTGGAGCAATGCCTGGAAGATAACCGAACCAGATCCCGCCCTCCATCGTCGGAAGGGGAAGACGTGCGGTCTCGATCTTACCCTCATGATCGAACAAGCAAAGATCAACACTGGTGGCGTGCTCAGAAAACAGCGCGAAATTGGTTCCCGCCCCGTCGAACTCAGCGCCCAAAACCTCCGCTCGCCCAGAGTGAAGATCGAACCGCAGACCCTCGTCGGACGCTCTATCCATTGGCGCTGTCCAATGCTAGGCGAAGTCGCGGGCCACTCAAGCCTGAACGCGGAATACGACCCAGACGCACAAACCGGGAACTTGAACGTTGCTCAGCTCGACGGTCAAGCATGGCTTGAGTGACGAGAACCGTTCCGCCCTCAGTGCGGCGGAACCAACGGCCGTCTTCGAGCGGATCTTCGCCGATGACCGCATTTGACGGCAGTCGGGTTCCTGGAGCAACGATCGTCCGACTGAGCCGTGCCGCACCAAGAAGGGTGGCGCCGGGCATCAAAATGCTGTCGTTGCTCACACGCCAAGGACTGGACGCTACAGGTCCAGGCAGCCGGCACGGTCCGCCAGCGGCAAAATCGAGCTGTGCAAGCCGCAGGGCATCGAGCGTACCGATATCGCGCCAATAGACCTTTCCCGTGGTGTTCGACGGGGGCAGGCGATAGGCCATGGCGACCCCTTGCTCGACTGCGTTAGGAATAATGTGCTGCCCGAAGTCCGTTGCAGCCACATTCGCCGAGAGTGCGTTCTGGATCCAAGATTTAGAAAAGACGTATATGCCCATGCTGGCCATGGAAAAGCCGGGCTCGCCCACTATCGCAGGCGGGTTCGCGGGCTTTTCCAAAAATGAAGTAATCGTTCCTTGCCGGTTGGCGTGCATGACACCGAAACCACTCGCCTGCTTTTGCGGAACGATATCGACCGCAACGGTTACCGCGGCGCCCGACGCGCGATGGGCACGGATCAGCGCGCCGTAGTCCATCTCGTAGATGTGGTCAGCAGCCAGGACCATGATCTCGGTGCCACCCCACGCTTCAATCGTTTGCCAATTGCGACGGAGCGCATCAGCCGTACCCCGATAGCTGTCACGGCCATCCTTTATTGCAAGTTCTCCAGACTTGAAGTGTCGGCTCCAGCGCGTCGGCAAGTGCGCGGCTAGGGTTTGGGGCGCGAATTGGGTGGCGACCAACAGGCGGTCGAGGCCGGAACGCACGAGATTTGCCATCGCGAAGTCGATGATGCGGTGCCCACCGGCGAAAAATAGCGCCGGCTTACTTTCATTGGCAGTCAGTTCGAAAAGCCTCGTGCCTCTGCCTCCGGCAAGCAAAATCGTTGAGACTGATGCGGGATCAAAATCTTCGCTGGAAGAATTGGGTGCGGTTGGCACGCGAGTTTTCCCTCTTGCAATGGAGTAACCGGCCCTAGCGGCAGGCAAAATCGAACGCTCGAGGGGGTCGGCCGTTCCGTGAAGGATCCAACACATTGACGCATGTGTCTCCTCAACAGCTTATTGCCAACTGATGCACAACTCTCGATTGCCCCTGGTGCCCAGCCAAAGCGCTTTTCTTGACGCGACATGCGCAACTGGGCCAAACGAGAGGACAAGACGACGTTCCTCCCGCTCGCGCACGAGTTCCAAGGTCTCACCGCACCGGGTCAGGTACGCTTTCGCGTCCGCGAGGAAGTCACGTTCTGTGCGGCGAAAGGCCAGAAGCCAGCGGGTCAGCCGGTACTTTTCCCCGCCATATCCCTCATCTTGCTCCAGTTGCGCCAGGACAGCGAAGTCGGTCGGCAGACGGTTGTCCGGATCGGTAAGCGCTAGAAATTGCCCTTCTGAACCGCGGTAAAAATCAGGAAACCCGGGAAGAAGGGCCTTAAGCGCCAACTGGGCAAGCCCGAGGGCCTCTGCTCGCGCGACCAGCACATCGAGTTCGCAAGGCCCTTCAAATCGCCAGAACTCACAAAGGGCTGAGGCAAACTGGCACGCGGCAGCCTCGGTCTCCTGGTTCGGTCGAGTCCAAAAGGTTGCTTGCTTGGCCTCACGCATAGCCTTGAGAACATGCTCGGTGAGCCGGGCGCTGGCATCGGCTGGACCGGATCCCCAAATGGCCAGCGCCGATTGGGTGATATACCACCGCCAGCGCGGCTCAACCGCGCCGGCGCTTTCAAGCCTCTCAACGCCTTCCAGCAATTTGGCGAAAACCTCGGGTTCGTGGGAGATCGCCACCAGGCGCATTCGCGAATCTTCGGATCGTTTTGTATCGTGAGTGGAGGTCAGCGTCATTTCGGTAGGGCCACGGGCAGCGAGAAACGCGTTCGCCTCATCCTCGCTTACCGTCGCCTCGTCGGGCTCGGCACCGACTTCATTCGCCGCAATATAGCGGGTCCAGCGAAAGCCGGCTGTATCCTCTTGTGCCTTAGCTAGTAGGGCACCCGATACTTGTTGAAAGCGCCTAATAAAGGGGTAGGCCGCATCATTGTGCTGATCGAGGAACAAGCTCGCTATAGCATCAAGCGTCGAACTCGATCGCATCTTGGTGCGTGCTGCCTCGGTGATCAATTCGATCAGTGCATGATCTTCGGCTGCGTTGCTGTCCTTAGCAACATAGGTTCTGTAGCGCGGCATCGCCGCGATCATCTCAATAATGGCCTCTCGCAAACTTTCTGGACCGGGTTCGGCCAAAGGGCTGCCCAACAGCGCTCGGTCAGCAAGCCTTACAAGGTGATGGAGTTCGGCGGCCAACTCATTCTTAAGGATATCGCGCTTAGCGAGGTCGAGAGTGGTGGCGAAGCTTTCGTTGGTTTGGGTGTGATGGCGCCAAACGCGGTCCAACCGGTCTAGACCGTCCGCATCGGTCAGCAGCCTCGCGATCAGGCGGGCCGCCTCATACCCTGTGGTCCCCGTTGTCTTCCACTCCGCAGGGAGTCGCTCTTTGCCAACCACGATCTTTTCGACCCAGACTGGCGTTCCGGGCAGAACCTCGGATAGCCACTCGAGGTAGGTTCTGGGGTCAGCCAGCCCGTCGATATGATCGACGCGCAGCCCGTGAACAAGCCCAGCCTTGACCAAATCAATGGTCAAGGCGTGGGTGTCATCGAACACCGATCGGTCTTCGACACGCATGCCAATCAAGCCAGTGACGTTGAAGAAGCGCCGATGTGTGATCCCGTCGCGTTCGAGCTCCCAGTGGCTTAGACGCCAATGTTGCTGCGCATGGAGGGTGCGCAGCTCATTTCGCGTTTGAGCGGGGCGGGAACTTCCTTCAGCCAACGGGATCTTGATACCATCATGAACCCAGTGATCACCATCGATGGCGAAGCGATCCTCGAGCAGCATCTTTTCGAACGGTTCAGCCAAAATTGGCAGGACGATCGGACCAGCGTCCCAATCTATGTCGAAATGCCGCGCATAAGAGCTGGCTCGACCTTTGCGCAGCACGTCCATTAGCCATGGATTCTCGAAATTGAAGGCGGTGTGATTGGGTACGATGTCGAGGATGATACCTATGTTGCGGGCGAACGCTGCCTTAGCGAGTGCCTCAAAGCCAGCTTTGCCGCCCAAAGCCGGATCGATCTGGGTAGGGTTGGTGACGTCGTAGCCATGGGTGGACCCACTGGTCGCCGTAAAGATTGGTGAGAGATAAAGATGGGAGATGCCAAGCTCACCAAGATAGTCGAGCTGATCTTGGACGGTCGCGAAATCGACCGAGCCGCGAAGTTGGATTCGGTAGGTCGCCGTGGGAATAGGCGCAATCATTGCATCTCTGCCTTCGCACAAAGGGCGTACCGATCCTCATCAAGTGCATTGATGCGAAACTGAGCACCCTGGAAACTGAAAGTGTGTTGCCCTACCGTTCCGAGGTTGAGGCCGAGCCGCAAGCTGCCCTTGGCAAAGTGCCACTCTGCCTCGAGAGCTTTCTCGCCGCTCCTTTTCGCATCAGACGCGATGCGCCCGCTTTTGAGGAGCGGCACGACGTATTTTGAACGAAATGCAAGGCAGCGGCGGGTCATTTCCTGCCATGCTTTGGCCCGATCAGTCTCGCTCCAAGACAACTTTGAGCTATGGAATGTTGCGGCAGATGTTGGGTCGGGAACAGCTTCGCCCAATAGGGCGATGTCGGCAAACTCCGACGCACGTCCTTCGCGCACCAGCCGGCCCAATTCACCATCAAAATCGGCGAAATATTGGAATGGAGTGCTCTCGCCCTGTTCCTCTCCCATGAAGACCATGGGGATATAGGGGCTTACCAAGAGCAGCGCGAAGGCCACTTCAACTGCTGTCTCATCGGCGAGCGTGATCAGCCGCTCGCCATAGGGGCGGTTGCCGACCTGATCATGGGTCTGGGTGGCGTTGACGAAAGCGGTCGGTGGCAGATGGCGCGATGGCTGCCCACGCCGACGCTTGCACCCCAACCGTTCCTGGCCTTCCTCTATGTGACCATTCTTTAAGGCGAGAACGAGATCGCCGATCGGATCAACAGCGAAATTCTGGTAATAATCGTGATCTTCACCGGTGAGCGCAGTGTGGACAGCATGGTGAAAGTCATCGTTCCAATTGGCAGTCAGCCCTTCAATTTCACGTAAATGCGGCTCGTTGCGCTCGTCCTCAAGGACGATATGTAACGGTCGCCCCAAATCTAGGATGCGGACTGCTTCAGCCAGTTCGTCGAAGAACTGCTCGGCTCCCGGGCCGGCGATCTGATGCACCGCATCAAGCCTGAGCCCGTCCAGGTGATAATCAGCCAACCACATCTGCGCGCATTCGACCCAGAATTGGCGAACTGCCTCTTGGGAGAAATCGATCGCCGCGCCCCAAGGCGTATGTCTGTCCGGGTCGAAAAAATTGGGAGCGGACTGGTGAATATAGGCCCCCTCGGGACCAAAATGGTTCATAACGACATCAAGAAGCACCATGATGCCGTGCCCGTGGGCCTGATCAACGAAGGCTTTGAAATCATCGGGGGTGCCATAAGCGGGGTGCGGAGCGAAAGGCAGAACACCGTCGTAGCCCCAGCCAAATGTGCCAGGAAATTGTCCCACGGGCATTACTTCAATGGCCGTGATGCCTATGCTTGCAAGATCGCCAAGTTTGGCGGCGGCGGCGGCAAAGTTCCCTTGCAGTGTGAAGGTGCCCACGTGTAGCTCGTAGATCACCGCCTCGGCCCAATTGCGTCCATGCCAATTTTGTTTCCAGCGATATCGATCATGGTCGAAGAGAACCGAGGCGCCATGGACGTCACCCTGCTGCAGCCGGCTGGCAGGATCAGGAACGATCGCTTCATCGACCCGGAATTTATAGCTCGCGCCCACAGGTGCATCGGTCTCGGCCGACCAGAAGCCGTCAGAGCATCTGACGCATGCAATTTCATCATTGCCCATCAAGAGAGTGACAGACCGTGCCTGGGGAGCCCATGTTGAGATCGTCCAACCTTGATCGTTTTGGACCGGACCCCATTTTCGTGCCGCCATTGAACACCCCATCCACAATCTGCGGCAAACGCAAATCAGCCTGCGGTGTTCCGGACAGCAATCAAAGGAGCCCAACAACTAACCCTTGATCAGCCGAGGGAAGGTACAGACGCTGATCGGATCTCTGAACGGTCAGGTGCCGCCTCGACAGCAACTAGAGTGCTCGAGGCTGTGCAGCACTAATGAATCGCGCAGGGGGTTTGCCCATGGGCTCAAAATTCTCAAAATTTGCGGCGCAGGCTAGGTTGGCGTACGCAATCTCAGCCTTAGTCCGCGCCTTACGGCACCTACGATCGATAGAACAGTTTGGTCGACGCGGCTAAGTGTTGTGAAAGCCTGCTCGGGGTCGCCAGCTTTCAACAGCCACCTGCGTAGTGAGGCCTACCTCTGGCAATTACACCATAAGCGGATTGTAGCAAGGCGCTCATCGGAGGTGATTTACGGGACGATGAGCGGCTGGAGGAACGCTTGGGCTGACTGAAAACGACCATTTTGGCAGTCGTTCCAGTCATTGATACGCCAGCGAAAGAGGCAGTGCGCGACACTGAAATGGCAACAGTTCCTCTCGAACCACATCGGCGCAGTCTTCACGCCGACTTCGTCGAAAAACTTGCTCCTTGCCCTGAAGCAATTGACCGGAACAGCCGTAAGCGGGAGCGATTTCCTTAATCGACAAAAGGAGAGTCTCATGAGCAAACACCTTCCTCCGGTTCCGCCGGAAAATCAGAGCAAGAAAGGTCCGGGCGAGCACCGGGAGATGAGCCCGAGCTCAGCGAAGGGGCGCCACAGTCGCGAACGCAATCTCGCTGAGCAGGGCAGGCAGGGCAACATCAAGCAGAACACGACCAATCAAGGATTTCAGCAGGACAGATAGAAAATGTCGATTTCAAAGAAGACCGAGAAATCAGATCGCCATCACGGTGGTCCGGGCAGTAGCCATCAGCGGCCCGATTTGCCAGACCCGACCCAAGGGCGTGGCCCCTCTCCGGGGCAACCCACCAACGGGCCAGAATCCGACGTGTCAGGTGGTGGGGGTATCCGCGATAGCCATCATACACATAACCCAAAAACCAAGGGCGGGCGATGATCATTGACAGCTAGAAATCGTGCTTCAGCTGGGCTGGTCCTTGGATGGGAATCACACTTAACTTGCAGTACCGACCGGAACGCGCTCCCTCCACTCGTTGAGCTCAGCTGAAGTCTATCGCCGGCAATGTTGCGGCTTTTCAAGTCTGCGCAGGGGAAGCACAGGTCCGTTAACTCCGCCATACCGCCTTTGTTCGATGCGGTCGCAGTCGAGGGGTTCCGTCAGCGCGTCAGATATTTCGGACTCGGATGCAATTTCCTTTTTGCATCAACGCCGACCACTTCGGCAGTGTTCATGACTGAAACCTCTGATGGCGCCTGGCAACGCAAGCCAAACTTTGCAATTGTGAGTCCATGCCTTGTCAGTCTCTTGGCTCCGGAACGGGATCTGATCGACGCGGCTTCGATTCCTCGATTGGCCTGAACCTGACCGGCTGAGACATCCAGTCAAATGGGAGAAGCAAGTGCTCGACGCAAGGGGTAAACAGTGACTGGCCCTCTGTATTGACCACCTCGAAAATGATTCCAGGGCGTTCCATGCTTGCGCATTCGACCCAGCGCTCGAAATCAATCCATTCGCCCATTGTCGCCTCCTTTGGCTGTCATAGGTAGAAATCGCTCTCGATGAGCATCGAAACGTTCGCGATATTGATCTGGAAATCGGCGACGCCGTCACCGTTGATGTCACCTGATACAACGCCGCTACGGAAGTTCAGTTCGCCTGACCGGCCACTGAAGCCTCTGCTGCCGATAAAGGAGAACGCCTGGTCACCCTCAACCTTGGTGTTTGCGTCGATTCCACGCAGATCGATGTCGTCGGTGCCCGACACAAAATCGCGTATGGTATCGCGGGCTGAAGTTGAGGAATCTCCAACTGACTTGTAGACAAAGATGTCGAATCCGGAGCTGCCGGAGAGAACATCCGCGCCAGCGCCGCCACTCACCGTATCGTTACCACCGCGCCCGTAGATCACGTCGTTGCCGTTGCCGCCGGAGATCACATTGGCCAGGTTGTCACCACGCAGATTGTCGTTGTAGCGCGACCCGTAGAGACGTTCGATCGAGACATAGGTGTCCCCGGCCGCCTCTCCTTTGTTAAGGCTGGGCGAAAGCAGATCCGCGAGAACGCCAGCACCAGCGGCACCGTAGTTGGCGATGTCAGTCCCAGCCCCGCCGTCAAGCTTGTCGGCGCCGACCCCGCCCACGAGATTGTCGTTGCCATCTCCACCGACGAGCGTATCACTACCACCGCGCCCGTAGATCACGTCGTTGCCGTTGCCGCCGGAGATCACATTGGCCAGGTTGTCACCACGCAGATTGTCGTTGTAGCGCGACCCGTAGAGACGTTCGATCGAGACATAGGTGTCCCCGGCCGCCTCTCCTTTGTTAAGGCTGGGCGAAAGCAGATCCGCGAGAACGCCAGCACCGGCGGCACCGTAGTTGGCGATGTCAGCCCCAGCCCCGCCATCAAGCTTGTCGGCGCCGACCCCGCCCACGAGATTGTCGTTGCCATCTCCACCGACGAGCGTATCACTACCACCGCGCCCGTAGATCACGTCGTTGCCGTTGCCGCCGGAGATCACATTGGCCAGGTTGTCACCGCGCAGATTGTCGTTGTAGCGCGATCCGTAGAGACGTTCGATCGAGACATAGGTGTCCCCGGCCGCCTCTCCTTTGTTAAGGCTGGGCGAAAGCAGATCCGCGAGAACGCCAGCACCGGCGGCACCGTAGTTGGCGATGTCAGCCCCAGCCCCGCCATCAAGCTTGTCGGCGCCGACCCCGCCCACGAGATTGTCGTTGCCATCTCCACCGACAAGCGTATCGTTTCCGCCGTTCCCCCACAGGACATTGACCGCTGCGTTTCCGATAAGGGTGTCATGTCCCGAACCGCCTTTGGCGTTTTCGATCAGCGAGCGGACGTCGCCCCGATACTGCAGAGCATTAGCGATGTTGCCAACGGCGACCTTGGAGCCGTCGTAGTGCAGACGCGCCAATTGCGCCTGGGATGTCGTCGTCCATTCGCCCGGGCGCAGGTCTACTTCAAGGTCGGTGAAGTATTTGGAGAAGTCATAGGTATCGCTTCCTCCCCCATCCCACACCGTCAGAAAAATGCGGTTGCCACCTGGGGTGCCCTGGCCGAGGTCGTTGATGAACATCTCACCGGTGGTCGGGCTCCATGAATAGGTGGTATTGCCGGCATTGGTGGTGAAGTCGGCGCCATAAAGATGCTGCAGAGCGGCGATGTCATACATCATCAAGGACTGGGCATATCCCCACTTCTCATTGGTGTAGGCGCCCGCCGTCGACCCCGCAAAGGAGCGATAGCTCATCACGGTATATTCCATGGAATCGCGGCCGGCCGGCATGACGTTGCCTTCATGCGAGTGCTCGAGGCCGAGTGCATGGCCGATCTCGTGCAAGAACGTAGCGTTCGCGTAGTTGCCGATGACCGGGCTGTCGTAGTACCCCTTGGAGTTATTAAACCACACATCGCCGCCCTCGGCCCGGGTTGAGGGGAAGTACGCCCAGGCGGTGCTAGGTTTGTCGGACATGGCGATGCGCAGATCGGCTTGTAGGCTCGAGCTTGAGGAAATTTCGGTGAAGGTGACGTTTGCCACCGAGGCAAACACGGCAAAGGCGTCTCTAGCCGCCGACTGCTGGTCGCCGTTCAGCACCTCAAATCCTGATGTTGGCTCCCCATATCCGTAGCCGCTGCCGTATTGGACCGCGCTTGTGGGAAAGCTGTAGGTGAAGGTGCCAGTTGCCCACTTGACATCGCCGAGCAGGGCGTCGACGTAGGCATCGCCGGTGAGGTTGAGGCTCGCGGTTGCAGGCATGCTTGTGGGCTCCGGGTGTGGTGTCTGGCTGAACGGTTCGGGGCAGTTACCGGGAGGCGTTCGTGCGCCTATTCCTCCAAATCGCTGCCTCCATATGAGCGATTGTGTTAACGACATCCATTCAGCCTGGCGGACTAGTCCAAGCAGCCAACAGGTAGACACCCCCCTTCAAACCGCACGAGATCAGTTCTCTCGGAAAGCACGGCTAAAGGAATCCCGGATGGGTTTGATGAGGTATTCGAAGAATGTACGCTCGCCGGTCGCAATATAGGCTTCGGCAGGCATGCCTGGATAGATCTGCTCGTGTGCGACCTCGGTTGGGAGATCGCGCGTAAGCTCGAGACGCACTTCAAAGTAGGTCTCGCGGGTCCACTCGTCCACGCGTCTATCTGCTCCGACATAAATGACTGTGGCAGACACCTCCGGCGTTCGGCGCGCATCGAGAGCCGTTAGTCGCAGCCGGGCGTCCTGACCGATGGTGATCGAGTCGACATCGTGGGGCTGTACATGGGCTTCGATTACGAGCCCGCTGGTCGTCGGGAGAAGCTCGAAAACCGTGGTGCCCGGGCCAACGATGCCTCCCACCGAATTATGTGCGGCATCGATGATGATCCCATCGGCCGGAGCGCGCACGACCATCCGATCAACGACTGACCTTGCGGCAACGATCTGCTCGGCGATGTCGGCCAGATCGGCCCTTACGGTGTTCAATTCGGAAAGGGCGTCCTCGACGCGCGTGGTCTTGAGACGTTCGATCTGCTCCAGGGTCTCAACCATTTGAATCGAAGTGCTTGCAATCTGCGATTGGAGCGAAGCGATCTGACCTGTGAGTTCAGCTTGGCCGCGTAAAAGCACTGTATAATCAGAGCGATTCGTTAGCCCTTGCTCGAGCAACTCCTCCTTACGCGCGACCTCCTCTTCGACAACGCGCAGCTGCTCCTCGGCAGCGCCTTTCTGGCCCTCGAGGCCAGCGGTTGCAGCCTCAAGGGCAGCCGTCCGCTGATTGAGTATTTCGAGTTCGGTGTGGTAGCGCGAGAGGCGGGCATCAAACTCCTTTCGCTGCTCCTCGATGATTTCGACAGCTTCGCTATTGAGTGGGACTGAAGCAAGCTCGTTTGGCAGGGTCATCTCCTCAAGACCGTCGCGCTCGGATTCGAGCCTGGCGGCTCTGGCCCTGAGAGCGGTCGACTGGCGCAAGAGCCGGTTGAGCTGTGCCTCAACGATTGTTGGATCGAGTTCGAGCATTGGTTGTCCTGCCTCGATGCGATCTCCTTCTCGCACATAGATGTCCTTGACGATGCCGCCCTCGAGGTGCCGGATTGAAATATTCTCGCCGGCGGCGGCAACAATTCCGGGAGCAACGATCGCGCCAGCAAGCGGCGCGGCGGCGGCCCAATAGCCAAACGCCACAATGAAAACGACGAGCGTTAAATAACCGGCAACCGCTTGGGAACGCGTGCTCGTTGCAATCGTGCTGCTCCAAGTTTTGTTTGCGCTTGCCCCTGTCATCGCCTTGCCCCGCCAGAAGAGGGTGCGCGCTGCGGTTGACCCGCCGCTGATGCTGCCGTTTGATTGGTCGCCGGGGGGAGTTGATTTTTGGCAGCCAGACCCAGGCGTTGCAGGACCTTAGCGGAGGGCCCCATAAGCTCGATCAGGCCGTCGCGCAACAAGAGAATGTGGTCAAGCTGCTCGGCAATGCTGATCTTGTGGGTAACCACGACGAGGGTTACCTTGTGCTCCCGGACACCCGCGATCGCCCTGCTCAAGGCGGCTTCGCCCTCTGCATCGAGGTTTGCGTTGGGTTCGTCGAGCACCAGCAGCTTCGGTTCGCCGTAGAGAGCGCGGGCCAGGCCGATACGCTGGCGCTCGCCGCCTGAGAGCTGCATCCCGCCGGGTCCGATCTGGGTAGCGTAACCGTTTTCCAGGCGCAAGATCAAATCGTGGACATCGGCCCAACGCGCTGCCTTTATGACTTCATTGTCTTGCGGAGTCGGATGGAGGCGGGCGATGTTCTGGGCAACGGTACCAGGAAAGAGTTCCAGTTCCTGTGGAAGATAACCAAGATGATGCCCAAGAACGTCCGGTTGCCAGTTGCGAAGGTCAGCCCCATCCAAGCGCACGGCACCGGCCGTCGGCTGGAGCGCGCCGACTAGAAGCCGCGCGAGGGTGGTCTTGCCGGCGCCGCTCGGCCCGATAATCGCGAGGCTTTGGCCGGCCGCTAGCTGAAAGCCAACCCGCCGAATTATCGGAGGTGCTCCAGCAGCGGCGGCAGGAGGCTGGTAGACGAGGTCCTCTACAAAAAGGTTGCCGTTAGGTGTGGGCAGGGCAAATTGGCTCGAGGCGCCTCTTGCTGGCTCCACATCTTCGCGCAGTCGTTTCCAGGCCCCATAACTGTCGATGATCTGGCGCCACGCTCCGATGACCTGATCAATCGGTTGGAGTGCCCGGCCGGCAATAAGCGATGCCGCAAAGATCATGCCCGCCGTCATGTCTTCGTTGAGCACGAGGTAGGCCCCCGCTCCGAGGATTGCGATCTGCAAGATCATGCGCAACGTGCGCGATAGGCCGCTGTAGAAGGCATTGATGCGGGTGAGTTGATCAGATGCGTGAAGCGATTGGGCAAACTTGCAACCCCAGACTTCCGTCGCATTGGAAACCATTCCAAGGGGTTTGAGAGTGTCGGAGTTGCGTACCAGCGCTTGCGCAAGATTTGTCGCACCAAGGAGCGAGTTCGCCGCCGCCGTCACAGTGCGTGCGGTCGCCAGCTGGTTGGCGATTGCAATGGCAACGAGCACCGTGGCCCCAACGCTCGTCAGCAGACAGACAAGCGGGTGAACGAGATAGAGCAACACAAGAAAGAAGGGAGTGAAGGGCACATCAAAGAGGAAGAGCACCGAACGCGACCCCGCGAACGAACGTATGGTCGCTAGATCCCGCAAAGGCTGCACGTCTCCGAAGACTGCGCGGGGTGACTGGAGCGAGTTCAAGAATGCTCGTGTGCCGAGTTCGGCATCGAGCCGGGCGGCGATTCGGTTGACATACTGGCCCCGCACCACTTCGAGCACCCCCAGCACCACGAGGGCGAGTAGCGCTGCAATCGAAAGGTAGACCAGGGTTTCGATGCTCGAAGCGGCGAGGACGCGGTCGTAAACCTGGAGAAGATAGAGCGGTGAGGTGAGTAAAAGGACGTTGACCACTGAAGAGAAGAGCCCGACGTCGAAGATGGCTTTTTTCAAAAATCGGAGATCTTGCTGCTCTTGGGGTCGGACCAGACTCACCGCGGGCCTCGCAAATAGTAGGACGCACCGACATGTCGATGGGTGCATTGTCGGATTGAGCTATAACCGAGCCTCCTCCGCAAAAGTTCCCCTGAACCGGCGCGCGCCATTCGGGGGTCTGATTTCGGGTTGCTCGCAACCCCATCGCCGGTTAGTTGTGGGTCCCCGCAACTCCAACGGCCCGCCATCGTTCCACATCATCTTTATCAGCGAACCGTGTGGGAGGAACAGGAATGGCAAACGGTGACACGCGCCCTTTCCCAGGGTCGGCGCTTATCGCAGATGACGACGAATTTTTTCGCATAGCGTTGAATTCCATCCTCAAGAACAGACTTGGTGTGCGAGAAATTTGCGAATCCGGTTCGCTTGATGATGCACTGGAGAGTTTGGGAAATTCTGGACCGGTAGACCTCGCACTTTTCGATCTCGCCATGCCAGGTATGGAGAGTACGGCCAGCCTTGGGGCAGTAAGGATGCTCTTTCCCGAAACGCTGGTCATAGTCGTATCCGGTTCGAGGCGGCGAGAAGATATCCTGACCGCTCTGGAGGCTGGCGTTCATGGATACATTCCAAAGGGTTACCGAATAGAGGGACTGACGAGCGCCATTCAGCAGGTGATCGATGGAGGCATATACGTGCCGCCATTTCTGGCGGAGGCGCCGAGTGAGCCTAGCAAGTCGATCGCAAAGCAAGATCAGGAGGTATCGATTGAACCGCCGGGACTAACTGCCCGCCAGTGGGATGTGCTTAAGCTGTTAGTCGAGGGTCAGTCGAACAAGGAAATCGCGCGATCACTGAATCTGGGGGAAGGAACCGTAAAAATTCACATTGCTGCGGTATTTCGAAACCTTGGCGTGAAGAACCGTTCCGCAGCGGCCGTGGCGGGTGCGGCTCTACTCGCAGGCAAGAGAGCGTCCTTCCATTGATCTTTGCAGACGTGCACTTGCTAAGGCGTTCCGGTATCAGACGTGTCTGCCGCAGGTGAAGAAGTGTCTGCGGCAGGTGAAGTGGAGGAAACGGGGTTTGTGTTTTTGAGCGGAGGCAGACGACTGGAGTCGGTATGCCAACTGGTCTGCCAGGCATAGCTGGGCCACGGATCGACCGATTGAACCGCCCAGTTGTGGCGAACAGCCTCCCCCGCGCCGAACGTGACCGAATCGATATCGGCGCTCGAATAAGTGCAGGCAGCGAGGGCACAGAACAGCCCGCCAAGAGCTGACAAGCTCGCGATCGAGCGTATGATGTTCACGGCTCAAACTCGATGATATGCCCAAACGGGCCGATGACTCCGCGGCCTCGGGCGTAGCCCTCGATTTGGGTGGTGGTGGCCTCCTGGTTGCCCATCAGGAAGAACTCTACAGCGCTGGTGGCGGCGGTGCCATCTAAGGGTGTTCTGAGCGGAACGCCCGGCGTCGCCGGTTGGGCAAGACGGGCTGTTACGATGACCACCAGATCAGTTTCCTGCTTCTGGAAGGCCGAGGAGCGGAACAGGGCACCGATGACTGGCAAATCTCCCAGAAGCGGTATCTGGCTCTGGGTTCGGACGTGGCTGGTTTGCAACAGGCCCGCTACGGCAAAACTCTGTCCGTCGCGCAACTCAACGGTTGTTGTGACGCGTCTGGTCGTAAACGATGGAACCCCCGCGACCGTGTTGGAGAAGTCGATTTCGCTGACCTCCGGTTCGAGCCTTAAATTGATGAGGCCGTTGTCGAGGACGGTCGGGGTGAAGCTCAGCAAAACACCGTAAGGCTTGTGAACGAAGCTTCCATCCACATCGGGAACCGGCACTTCGCCGCCAGCCAGAAAGCTTGCCTGTTCGCCCGAAAGCGCAACCAGGTTGGGCTCGGCTAGGCGTCGGGCCATACCCTGCTGCTCGAGGGCTTGAATGAGGATATCCGCATCGATCCCGAAATCGAGCACCTGAGAAATCAACGATCCAAATGGATCGGCACCACTGGGAAGATCCGCTCCCAGGCTGACTCCACCAGCCGTTGCGGCTCCCGTGCTAAAGGCAATATTTTGACCGCTGCTGAACCAACTCACACCCAGTTCTTGGCCGGAGTTCCGTCGAGCTTCTACAAAGCGCACCTCCAACATGACCTGCTGTGGACTCGTTACGCGAATGGCGTTGATTACGGTGTCGGACCCATACTGCTCAGCAATCTGTACCGCCCGAGCGGCCCCGACCGCGTCTACGGTGGTGCCGGTTAGCTGCAGTCGCCCGTTTACCGAGCTAACCTTGATGTTGGAGTTGGGGATGGCCTCCCGCAAGGTCGCCTCGAGATTGGCGGTGTCGGCAGAAACTTCAACGCTCACAACTCCCTGGGGTAGCCCTGTAGCGCCGAAAACAGTGACGTTTGTCCGCCCCAGCGACATGCCCGTGAGGTGGAACGAAGTATCAGTAAGTGGAACCGCATCGGCTATCGCGGGATCACCCACTATAAGGCGCTCGATCGGCGCGGGCGCCGATACGGTCAAAGATGTCCCCAAGGCAATCGTAACATCTTCGGATAGGCCGTTCCTGAAAATGGTAAGCTGCTGGGCGGCAACGGTCACCGGTGTCAAAATGATCGCTATCACCAGGAGCAGGCGCACAAAGCCGGGCGCCTTGCATTCGAGGCTACCATTTTCATTCAAACTCATTAGCCTCATTAGCCGAACCCGAAAGTTGATTCAGTGCTTGATGATAGATACCCACCATCATGCTGCACAAGTGCTTAAGCGCTTCGGCTTGCTCTTTGGGTAGGCCGGGTCGACTTCCCGCTTTTGCTGAGGCATATTCGCAACGCTCTAATTCCGACGGAATTCACCTGTGTCTATACCGCGTAGAGTATCGCGAATGTGTTGCGCCCTCATTCCGGCGGCCGTTCTCAACGCAGGCTGTGCCACCGTTGGCGGTGGTCTGCTGGCAAGTTCGGCTGAGCTTCAGGTCGGCGAATTACCAAGTTCAGTAGAGGCATTTCCAGCCGATCAAGTTCTGCCGATTGCTAAACAACATTTCGCGCAAGGCAATTTCGGCCATGCGGCGCGATATTATGAACAAGCCGTTGAGATCGCGCCCGGCAATGGCGAAGCCTGGCTGGGCCTCGCAGCCTCGTATGATCGGCTGCGGCGGTTCGACCTGGCCGATCGCGCTTACCAGCAAAGCGCGAAGCTGGCCGGCGATCGCGCGGAATATTTCAACAATGTGGGCTATTCCTACTTGTTGCGGGGCGATACGCGCAGAGCTTGGCAAAACTTCATGCTGGCGTTGGAAAAAGATCCGGACAATCTCACAGTTATGAACAATCTCGAGTTGTTGAGAGTTTCTGGCGACGGCTAACTCAGTCAGCACGCCAGCCTATCCAAAGCCTTTTTTGCCGCCGCGGCCGCCGCCGCCGCGTAAGGAGCGATGTCACAGTTCGGCTCAAGACACGCTTCTTCGAGGTCCCTGCACGCATCTG
This sequence comes from Pelagibacterium sp. H642, assembly GCF_031202855.1. GTDB lineage: Bacteria > Pseudomonadota > Alphaproteobacteria > Rhizobiales > Devosiaceae > Pelagibacterium. The sequence continues at coordinate 160,272 of NZ_CP101830.1, forward strand.
CGAGTCGTACATAGCCCAAGCTACCCGCATGAGAGACCAAACCGTGGCACTGACGGGCCAATTCCGCCCGGTCAGATGGATTCTCGGCCAGTTGAGTGAGGAGCAGGCGGCTCTCCTCGCGCAATCTCTCGACCCATGATGCAAGCTGCTGATCAGTCAGCAGCGAGGCCAGCTCGTTGAATACCGTGCCGTCGAAATCAGGGAGGGCTACTCCACCTTCGGTCGGCGTGCTGACCTGACTCGATGTCTCCCCCACGAGCTCTTTAAGCTTGTTTAGCAATTCAGCCCGTTTGAAGGGCTTGCCGATATGGTCATTCATGCCCGCATCGCGGTACCGGTCGATCTGGTCGGGCAGTACATTGGCCGTCATCGCCACGATGGTGGTGCTTCTGTTCGGCCCGAGCTCACTTCGGATCATGGCCGCGGCGGTCAGACCGTCGAGCGGTGACATCTGAACGTCCATGAGGATGACGTCGTATTTGCGCCTTCGTGCAAACGAAACGGCTTCATCACCGCTATGTGCGGCGTCAACTGAGTGTCCGGCGGATTCGAGTGCTGCGCGAGCGATCTCGATGTTCATACTCACATCGTCCGCAACCAGTATCTTCAGTTGTCCGGCTCCAAGCGTGGAGTCGGGAACGACTTTGGTTGGGATCATAGAAGCGGCCGGCAAGGGGATGCGGGCCCAGAACGCGGCGCCCTGCGCAGGCTCGCTACGGAACCCGATCGTTCCTCCCATCTCCTCCACAAGACGCCTGGAAATCGACAGACCCAAACCGGTGCCGCCATGAACATGATTTGAACCGAGCTGGGCGAACCGCTCAAACAGCTGATGCTGCTCCTCCGGCGGAATGCCGATGCCGGTGTCGGTGACGCTGAACTCGAGCACGTCCGGCTCTGATGGCTCAGGCCGTCTGACGCAAAGGGTGACCGACCCCTCGGCCGTGAATTTTACCGCGTTGTTGAGAAAGTTCAGCAGCACCTGTCGAATCCGGCCCTCGTCGCCTAAGACCTGAAGTGGCAGGTCCTGTTCTATCTGAACTTTCAGATGCAGCCCTTTTCTGTCTGCGAAATGCTTTACTATCGCGACGGCTCTATCGACGAGCTCACGCAGCACCAAGGGCTGGTGATATACTCTGAGCTTACCCGCTTCGATGACGGAGAGGTCGAGCACGTCATTGACGATGTCGAGAATGGCCCTGGCACTTGCGTCGATCTGTTCGGCGTGACGCCGTGGATCCACACCGAAAGGCTTTTCAAGCAGGAGCTCGGTATGGCCGATGATGCTATGAAGAGGCGTCCGAATTTCGTGGCTCATGGATGCCAGGAAGTCTGACTTCGCCGCGCTTGCCAAATCCGCCCGCCGCCTGGCTTCCTCGGCTTCAGTGCGCGCCTGCTCCAATCGCATCTGCCGGTCCTGAATCGATGAGGCGAGGTCATCCACGGCAGTTGCAAGCTGGGCTACCTCTCCAACTCCCATAGTGGTTGAGCGGGCGGAGAGATTCCCCAGACGGAGTGCTTGGGTGGTTTTGGCCAGTGAGGTGAGCGGAGCAAAAATCAGGACCTCGCTTCCGAAAAGCCCGATTAGCACAGATGTCAGATAGATCACGATCAGCATAGATGCCTGATGGCGGATTTCCTCTTCGACTGTATGAAATATAGGGTCGGCAGGAAGCCCCACGAATACGAGCGCGCCATCCGGAGCCTCGGTTCTGGCGAAAAGGAACTCCTCCCCGCCAATTTCGTGGAAAAACGGCTCGTCCGAGGCGGTACCACTCTCGAGTATCGAGATTTCGCTGCTGGAAAAGCTTGGTTGAAGGGGGGATTGCTGAACCTCGACAAGACGGCCCTCGGCGTTGATCACGAATGCCACGAACTGGGAGTGCTGCAACAGTTCGGTTCTCAAGGGTTCAGAGAGCGGAGCCCCGAACGGTTCAGATGATGCGAAAGCTGCCGTTAGGATTTCAAGGTGTTCATAGGCTTCGAAGAGCGCTTGTTCGCGCTGCAGGTTTGAAAAATAGATCAGCGCGAGCAAGAGCGGAACTGCGGCCGCTAAGCCGACACAGACGAAGGCTGTTCTCAGGCCGCCGAAAACGATTCCTCGAATAAACTCGATGATTGCGAGGATGTGGTTACCAAAGGCCATCACAACTCAACATAATGGTACAGCCACCAATCGGCGGCTTAGGGCGATGTGCCTATCCGTATTAGGGCGTTCCCCCTAATAGGCAGGTTGTTCGAAGCGTGGCACACTTCGCACTTCACAAACGCGACGTGCGTGGCCGACCGCCACCGCGGCGTCAATTGGAATGCGCGCGATGCCTACCATTCTCCTCGTGGAAGACGACAAACTGCTCCGTGAACTCGTTTCGGCATACCTTCGATCGAGGGAATGCTTCGTCTGCGAGGTCGGTTCCGCCGAAGAGGCATTGGCAGCGCAGCGTTCAGGGCGGCGGTTCAACTTCCTGGTAACAGACATCGACATGCCCGGTTGCCTCGACGGCTGGGACCTTGCCGAACGGATTACCGCCACTGACGGTGGCGTAAAGGTGGTCTATACGACGAGCGGGCGAGGCAATCCTCCGCGCCAAATACCCGGAAGTGTCCTGCTGCGCAAGCCATATCAGCCGCAGCAATTGATGGTTGCGGTCGTCTCCATGAGCGAGTCGCTCTAGGCCCTGTACTTTGACGCAGCCTAGTCCATCAGGACGAATGGCACTCTCTCCCAATCAGCCCGATATAGTCGCTTGCGCGTGGACTTGCCACCGGGCGCAAAATGCGGAGATACCAATTGTACGCAACCACTACGGAAAATCTAGCCACGATACTTCTGTGCGGGCTCGTCGTTTCGGCCGGCTTTCGTGACCTCGTATCGATGATTATACCGAACGTGCTGGTGGTCGCAGTCGCCGGGCTCTTTGGGCTCGCCGTGTTGACCGGGCTGCCGTTTCCGGCCGGCGTGGGCGCACATGTCACAATGGGATTGGTGGTTCTCGCAGCAGGATTTGGGCTCTTCGCCGCAGGTTGGATCGGGGGAGGGGACGCCAAGCTAGCGGCGGCAACTGCGCTTTGGCTCGGGCCGTCAATGACCGTGACCTATGTATTTTATACGGCCTTGTTCGGAGCGGTTCTAGCGGCTGGCTTGATCGTTTTCCGGCGATTGTCCCTTCCTCCGCAGTTACAGACCGTTGGGTGGATCGATCGGCTCCATACGCAAGCGGCCGAGGTTCCCTATGGCGTAGCCATGGCCGCTGCTACATGTTTCGTTCTGGCCGGGTCGTCCCCCAGCCCCACACTCTAGAGCCTGAGAACATGTTTCGCATCGCAATCTTTTTAGCATCCCTTTTGTGCGGCAGCCTTGCTGCCTGGATGACGTTCGCGTGGCAACCGGCCGCCTCTGTCGATCAAGCCGCCGGGCCGGTTCGTGCTAGCACGCCGGCAATCGAAGTCCTGGTTGCTGCTGCGGGCCTGCCACAGGGCCATTCGCTTCAAACGGTGGACATGCGCTGGCAATCCTGGCCCGAAGAGGGGCTGACAGAGGAGATGATCGTAAGAGACTCGCAGCCCGATGCTATGGCTAGATTGGAAGGCAGCGTGGTGCGCGGCGGGTTTGTCGCAGGCGAGCCCATGCGGGACGAAAAACTGGTCGAGGGCGGGGCCGGCTTCATGGCTGCGATTCTGCCTTCAGGCAAGCGTGCAGTCGCGGTGAGAGTTTCGGCCGAGAACGCCGCTGGCGGCTTTATCCTGCCAGATGACAAGGTCGATGTGATCCACACCACCCAAATCGCGGCAAACGAGAGTGGCGCGACCCGACCGTTAAGCCGTACGATTCTGAGCAATATCCGTGTGCTGGCCATCGACCAGAACGCCAATGGCGACGGATCTGAGGCCGTGGCGCTCGGCAAGACGGCTACCCTTGAGCTGTCTCCGCATCAGGTTGAAGTCGTGATGGCAGCGGAATCGGCGGGATCGCTCTCGCTTGCCCTGCGCTCGGCCGAGGATATGGACGAAGTCGATCTGGCCGCAAGTGTAACGTCAGCGGATGCCAAAGAGCCTCCTCAGGAGCGGGTCGTCATGCTTGTCCAGTCCGGCGTCGCCCAACAGGTTACAACGCGACCGTCCACACGAAACTAAACGTTTCAAGCGCGCTTGTATGTTGGAAGGCGCAAATGGGTGCAGTATGGAAAGCTCTCAAGCGGCAGCGATATCGGACGTGGCTGCAATTGCTCCCCGTATCGCTATATCTGCGTTTTTTGTAACCGAGGACGTTGGCCGGATGCTTGGCGAGGCGCAGCGCGACCGTCGAATGGCGCGGGCTCGTCTTGACGTATTCAGTGGAGGAATCGATGCAGCGATCGAGCGATTCAGTTTAGCCGGCTCGTCCAACCTGGTCGTAGTCGAGTGGCAGGGCAGCGATGCCGAACTTTTTGCCCGACTTGAACGGCTTGCCAAGGAATGCCCACACAGTACACGGGTTCTGGTGATCGGTCATCGCAACGACGTCGGCCTCTATAGAGCGCTGCTGGCGCGCGGTGTGAGCGACTACGCAGTTGCTCCCGTTGGCGTGGTTGAATTTTTTGCAATCGTAGCTCGCATTTATTCCGACATGGGCGACACCGCGATCGGCAGTACGGTGGCCCTCATCGGCGCGAGCGGAGGTGTAGGCTCCTCCACGGTTGCCCACAACGTTGCCTGGGCCATGGCGGCTGAGCTCGATACCGATGTTCTGCTTGTCGATGCCGATGTTGCGTTCGGAACGACGGGCCTGAACTTCAACCTAGAAGCGAAACATCACGGCGTGCTCGATGCCTTGCAGCAGACGGGACGAATGGACGAGGAAATGCTCGAACGTTTGGTTGCAAAGCCTCATGCGCGGCTGAGCGTGCTGTCTGCGCCAGCGACGCTCGAGGCTGGCTACGAGCTGGACTGGAGCCATTTCGAACGGGCGATGGACGTCGCCCGCGCGCGCGCCGGCTATACACTGTTCGACCTTCCCCACAGCTGGAACAATGGGGTGCGCGACCTGCTCAAGGTCGTCGACCAAATCGTGGTGGTCGCACGGCCGGAACTTGCCGCACTGAGAAACTGCAAGAACTTGCTTGCCTATATTGCATCCATACGCCCCAACGACCCCTCACCGAAGCTGATCTTGAATCAGGTGGGCGTTCCCCGTCGCGCGGAGATAAAACCGACTGAATTCGCCAGGGCGGCGGGGAGGGATCTAGATGTCGTTCTTGCATTTGAGCCGGCGCTATTTGGCACAGCAGCCAATAATGGCCAACTCATCGGACAGTTTGCCAGGAACAGCAGAGCAAGCCACACTTTCATTCAAACCGCGTCCATGCTTGTGAATGGGTCGAAACCCGCAAACAGGGCACAGCGGAAGTCCAGGTTGGGCAGGCGCATATTGGGGCTCAAGCCGTGATCGCCTGCTTTGTCAAAAGGTGCATGAAGATCGAGTTGATGGCAAAAGTTCGCGTGCTCGCCCGTGGCGAGGGCGGAGCGTCGGCCGTGGAGTTCGCCCTGGTGAGTCCCATTCTCGTGCTCTGCGTCTTAAGCATGGTCGATCTGGGATTGGCACTGGGCGAGCAAATGGCGATGGACCAGTTGCTGCGCTCGGCCGCGATGACGGCGATGGAAGGCGGAAGCCAGACAGCGATTGAAGCGACTCTCACGGCCCTGTCCGAGGGCCAAGACTTCGTGCCGACTGTGGCTCCTGCCTGCTCGGCACCGTGCTCGGGTTCAGGTGCGTCGAACGGCTTTTTGCTCAGCGCGGAAAAGAAGTTCGACGGTTTTCTTATTGATATTCCGGAACTGAAGTCTTCGCTTCTGGTGCAAATACAATGATCCCGAAACTCAGCATGTTGGTCCGGTTCGCGCGTGGCCAGCGCGGCGCAGCCGCCGTGGAGTTCGCAATGATCTGCCTGCCGCTTATTGTGCTGCTGGTCGGCACGATCGAGTTTGGGCGCGTGCTCCACCTGCGCAACAACCTCGCCTATGCGGCCGATGTCGGGGTGCGCGCCATGATCATCGGCAAGCCGGACGAAGAAGTTGCGGCGCTGGTCAACGCAGCCTTCTCGGGGGCAGGCGAACTCACTCCGCAGTTCGGGAATACTGCCGTGGGTACCGCCCACTTTCGGACGCTGACCGTCACCTATTCGGTTTCGCTGCTGATTCCCGGCCTGTCGCCGGATGGGTTCACCCTGGAGATCGAACGGGGTTTGCCTGGTTAGCTATTGACCCTCCCCGGCCTGCTCCTGCCGGGCCTGTATTTGGCTCACCGAACTGTCGAAAAAACCTGCTTCGTCTCCTATGGAGATAACGGGTGTGCACCGGTCTGCGCAGGCATAGGTGTAACGCGCTGAACCGCGATAAACGGTGGTAAGCAGATCGCCACGCTCGACAACCCTGACCATCGTGTTGCTGAGCTCGTCACCATCCCCGTCCAGAATGATGAGGTTGGTTGTGCCAGGCGCCTGAGCGGTTAGGATCACCGTTTGATCATCGCTCAGGGTCGCCTCGACGATTCCTGAATTTCCGACGGCAATGGTCGCTACCGGCTCATCCAGAAGCAGGATATGGGCGAAGTTCAGATAAACGTTCAGGACGTGCCCAACCGCCGGCCCGGTCACCTTCGCTTCCATTGGAAGCTCCGCTGGGCCGTCGCCCTGCGCCACACCTCCCGAAAAGCACAGTCCCACGGCCAAAACAGCAGCCAATCTCATTTTCATGAGATCCTCCAACCAAGTATCCCTTGGATAATGAGCCGGGCGGCGAAGGGTTGCACCTGTACCCAGCGATGCAGGACCGATGGCCTAGACCATCGGGAACGGCATTGGTGAAAAGCACTAACCCATCAAGCTGAATAGTCGGTTTGCGGCCCGTGGTTCATATTACGAGCATCGCAGCGGAGGGTCGGCGAATAACCTGCCACGGCTGTGTTGACGCCTGAGAGCGTCTGCCATCATTCCAGGATAATCAAGGATAGATCATGAACATCTTCGCCCGCTTCCTAAAGAACGAGTCCGGTGCAACTGCCATCGAATACGGTCTTATCGCCGGCCTTATTGCAGTCGTTATCATCGGTGCGGTCCAGCTCGTCGGAACCGACCTACAGACGACCTTCAATACGATTCAGACCACGCTCAACCCTGCTGCGACCACCACTGCAAGCTAAGTGCAAGGGGCGGAGTCCACTCCGCCCTCCTTCTATGGGTAAGCAATTTCGGGGTGAAGTGCCGTGTTTGGCAAGAAAGAAGTGGACAGCGAAGGCTTTGCTGTCGATGTCCAGGCGATCCCTGAACCTTTAACATCATCCTCCACTGAAACGGTGCCGAATGCCGATGAAAGTCGATCGGCCAAGCACGGCAGTGCGCATTTCTCCATCAAAGCACAGCTTTTCAGCGCGCTTGTCGATACCATCGACGTTGCGAGCCTCTCCAAGATCGCGCCGGAAAAGGCCCGAAAAGAAATCGGCGCCGTGCTCAGCGAGATCGCCGAAGCACGCAAGCTCCAGCTGTCCATCGGCGAACTCGAACGCCTTCATAACGAGATCTGCGATGACATCCTCGGCTACGGGCCACTCGAGCCGCTGCTGGCGCGCGATGACATCGCCGACATCATGGTCAACGGCAAGAACCGGATCTTCATCGAGGTCGGGGGACAGATCGAAGAAACCGACATCTCTTTTCGTGACAACACCCAACTGCTCAATATCTGCCAGCGCATCGTCAGTCAGGTTGGTCGGCGGGTTGATGAGTCCAGCCCCATATGCGATGCGCGTCTTCCCGATGGGTCTCGCGTAAACGTTATTGCGCCGCCGCTCGCCATCGACGGGCCGAGCCTCACAATCCGCAAATTCAAGAAGGACAAGCTCACCCTCGATCAGTTGGTCAGGTATGGCTCGATTTCGCCCGAGGGCGCCGAGATTCTCAAGATCATCGGGCGGGTACGCTGCAATGTCATTATTTCCGGTGGCACGGGTTCGGGCAAGACGACCCTTCTCAATTCTCTGACAAAATATATCGATGGTCGTGAGCGGATCATCACGTGCGAAGATTCGGCCGAACTTCAGTTGCAGCAGCGCCACGTGGTACGGCTCGAGACACGCCCTCCCAATCTTGAGGGTCAGGGTGAGATCACCATGCGCGATCTCGTCAGGAACTGCCTGCGCATGCGCCCAGAGCGGATCATCGTGGGCGAGGTACGTGGACCGGAGGTTTTCGATCTCCTTCAGGCCATGAACACTGGCCATGACGGCTCGATGGGAACGATACACGCCAACTCCCCCCGCGAGTGCCTCAAGCGCATGGAGGCGATGATCGCCATGGGTGGTTTTACGCTTCCACCGCGTACTGTGCGCGAGATGATCGTCGGGTCGGTGGATGTGATCATCCAGGCTTCGCGCCTGCGCGACGGTTCACGCCGCATCACTCACATTACCGAAGTGCTGGGTATGGAGGGCGACGTCATCACCACCCAGGATCTGTTGGTTTACGACATGACGGGTGAAGACGTGAACGGAGATATCATCGGGCGTCACCGCTCGACCGGAATTGGACGACCGCATTTTTGGGATCGCGCAGTCTATTTTGGGGAAGAGAAGCGGCTTGCGGCTGCGCTCGACACAGCCGAGGATTCGGCCGCGGCATAATATGGTACTCTCTCCGCTCGTTCTCTCAGCAGTCGTCTTCGTATTCACCGGGATCAGCGTCGCCGGGTTGATGGCAGCCGCATTTTATCCTCGCATGGGTCGGCGGGCCGATTTCGACCGTCGGCTAAATGCCATTGCAGGATTGGGCCGGGCAGAGCCGGCTGCGGGGGCCAAACCATCCGATGGGCTTCGCCGTCAGCAATCAGTCGAAAAGACCTTGCGCCAGATGGAAGAAAAGCAGCGCTCCAAGCGTAGGAAGAGTTCGCGACCGACGCTGACGCTGAGATTACAGCAGGCTCGGTTGAAATGGTCTCGCCCGAGTTATGCAGCCGTTTCATTCATTTTTGGTTTAATCACCTTCGCGGTGGCAGTCGCGCTCGGCGTTGGGCTCGTGCCCTCGCTCGGATTTTCCGTGGCTGGGGGGCTTCTTGTTCCGCATCTCTACGTCGAGCGGGTACGCAAGCGGCGCTTCCAGCGGTTCTCGAGCGAGTTCGCGGGCGCGATGGACATCATTGTCCGAGGCGTCAAATCGGGTCTGCCCCTGGTCGACTGCGTCAAGATCGTCGCGACTGAGGCGCCGGAGCCGGTGCGGTCCGAGTTCAAGACGCTCGTGGATGACCAGGTGCTCGGCATTCCTGTGAGCGAAGCGACGCAACGCTTGGCTGAGCGCATGCCGCTCACTGAAACCAACTTCTTCGCCATTGTCATTGCCATCCAGTCCAGAACGGGCGGGAGTCTTTCGGAGGTGCTGGCCAACCTGTCCGCCGTTCTGCGCGACCGGAAAAAAATGCAGGCAAAGATCAAGGCCATGAGCTCGGAGGCCACTGCATCGGGCACCATCATCGCCGGACTACCGGTTGTGGTCGCCTCAATGCTGTTTTTCACGAGCCCCGACTATATCGGGCTGCTGTTCTCGACCGTGACAGGGCAGATCGTGCTCGCAGGATGCGCATTCTGGATGCTGATCGGCGTGTTGGTGATGCGCAAGATGATAAACTTCAACTTCTGAGCCATTCGATGATGATCCTACCCCCGATGGAAACCGCAATCGCCGCCATGGCGGGATTGTCGGGTTTTCTGGCGCTGATGGTTGTGTTCTGGCCCCATTTCGCGCGTGACGACCTCGAGACACGCATACGCAAGTTGGGTCAGGAGAAAGAGGAAATCCGCGTGCGCGAACGCGCCCGTCTCAACTCGCCCAAGGAGATTTCGCTCAGGTCCGAACCCCGGCGGATCTATAGGCTCATTGTCGACAGGTTCAATCTCACCAGGCAGACCGAAGACGGAGCGGTCGTCCGCCAACTGCGCATGGCCGGCTATCGCGGGCAGGGGCCTTTGCTCACCTTTCTCGCGTCTCGCCTCCTCGCCGCCATTGGCTTGTTCGTTCTCTCGACGCTATATGTCTTTTTCGTTCTGAAACTCGACCTGCCTCTCCTGACCAAGTCCATGATACCGGTTGTAGTCGGCGGGCTCGGGTACTTCGCGCCATCCATTTTTCTTAAAAACCGCATCACCAAGCGCCAAGTCTCGATCCGGCGCGCCTGGCCGGACGCGCTCGATCTCTTGCTCATCTGTGTGGAGGCCGGGATGAGCGTCGAGGGAGCGTTCCGCAAGGTTTCCGAGGAGATAGGTGTTCAATCGCGCGCCCTGGCTGAGGAACTAACATTGACCACCGCCGAACTGTCGTATTTGCAAGATCGGCGCATGGCTTACGAAAATCTTGCCCAGCGCACCGGCCTTGACGGCGTCCGGGCTACGGTTACGGCACTCATTCAGTCGGAAAAATATGGCACGTCCATCGGTCAGTCCCTGCGCGTTCTGGCTATCGAAAACCGGGACACGCGCATGAGTGAAGCCGAAAAAAAGGCCGCCGCGCTCCCCCCCAAGCTAACGGTGCCGATGATCCTGTTTTTCCTGCCGGTGCTGTTTGCAGTGATCATCACGCCTGCGGCTATCCAGTTGATGGACCTGCCATGACACGTCGCCATACTTCCAATCGCCTTCGGTCCAGAATTCTGGCGCTGCCCAGCCGCTTTGGCCGGGATCAGTCCGGTGCGGCGGCCATTCTCATGGCGATTTTGTTTCCGGTCATTGTGATGGCATTGGGGCTGGGTGCGGAAACGGGGTATTGGTATCTGATGCAGCGCCAACTCCAGAATGCTGCCGACGTATCGGCCTATGCCGGCGCCGTACGGAACCGGGCTGGCGACAGCTATGCGGAAATAGAAGCGACGACCATTAACATCGCACATGAGAACGGATTACCCGCAGATGCGCCACGGCCGCTCGTCACGACACCATTCGAGGGTGACCCTGGAAAGGTCGAGGTCATTCTCGAGCGATCCGTGCCCAGGCTCTTCGCGCCGATCGTGCCCGGCTCGCTGACAGCTAGGGCGGTAAGCAAGGTCAGCGCGCCGTTGCCTGAACCGTGCGTGCTTGCTCTCTCGCCTGATGCGGGCGGTGCTGTCACCATCGGCGGATCAGCCGATCTTAATCTCAACGGCTGCGATCTGTCGTCCAATTCCAGCGCGACCAACGCGATCGATCTCTATGGATCGGTAGCCGTGAACGCTGGATGTGCGAGTGCGGTCGGCGGGGTGCAGGGCACTCACCTGCTGACCGAGTCCAAAGATTGCTCCACGTCGCGGACTCTGGCTTCGGCGGTGCCAGACCCTTATGCCCATCTGTCGCCACCCAACCAGAGCTTATGCGGCTCGGTTTGGGAAGGGCAGACGGTGAGGTGCCATGATGGACTCTCGCTAACCCAGGATCTGCTGTTTGACAACAGTCTCTACATTATCACGGGGGGGCAACTCTCTGCCAAGTCGCCGGCACTTGCGGCCAGCAATGTCACCTTTATTCTTTCAGGCTCGGCGCGGTTGAGCCTGGAAGGAAATTCCGAACTCACCCTTTCTGCGCCCACCTCGGGACCCTATAAGGGTGTGCTGTTTTATGGTGACCAAAGGGCAGGCGTAACGAACACGATAAGAGGAACTCTTAACTCCACTTTTGATGGAGCTAGCTACTTTCCCGGATCTAATGTCGAGTACTCCGGGAACTCGGCAACTGGTTGCACCCGAATCATAGCACAGAAAATCACTTTCACCGGGCATTCTGCGGTGTCATGCCAAGTCGACGATGGAACGGCGGAAATCACCGAGCGAGATATCAAACTGGTCGAGTAGCGCGATGTGATCGTGGTGGGTCGAGATCGGTATACCCGCGTCTTCTCCCCTCTATGAACAACGTGGTAAACTTCGCCTCTAGTCCTTGGAACGTGTCACTGGCGCACCTCAACCCGCCGCCACGACCCACAAAGAGGCCGCCCAATCCGAGGAACTAGTCGAACGAGTCACACAAGCGTAAAGTTTCTGCAACAACTTTACATCACCGACCAATCCATCAATTGACCGTTGACAGCTCGTGACGATTGGACCCGGGTCGATGATCGCCTGGTTTTCCGCTGAGAAAAATAAGCTGTTTGCTGCCTTGGCGACAGCCTCAAGCAAGACCAGAAACTGCCCTCGTCAAGGCCTACTCCCTAACGTCGAGTCATCACGCTACTTGGATTGTGATGCCGTGCGAGCCAACTTGCTCGCTTGCGTACTTGAGGGTCGGCCCAATCTTAGTTCATTGGCTCTGTGTTCTTGGCTATCGCCTCTTGAGCAGCCAAACGAAAGATGAAGCGTGTTTCACGGCGATCGGACACGACATCAAGCCGACCACCATGGGCTTGAGCAATCTCTGACGCAATATAGAGCCCCAGTCCCAGCCCCTGCGCATTATTTCGCACTTGCCCTCGATGAAAGGGTTGGAACAGGAGCGGCACCATCTCGGGAGGGATTGGCTCACCGGCGTTGGCAACGCTGAGTTCCAAGTTCCCCTCACTATCTAGGACGCATTCAACGCGAACATCTTTATCCGACGCGCCGTGTGTCACGGCATTCCCAAGTAGGTTGGAAAGCATTTGCGCGATGCGGTCGTGGTCGACCCTAACCGGTCTTGCAATGTCGAGATTGACTGTGATGGTCCTTTGTGGGTTGGCGGTGCGTATTTCATCTACGACCAACTCCAGTGTTGGTTGAAGCGGGCGCTGATCTTCGAGGTTGAGGACAATGCCGCCCCCAAGCCGGCTTCGCGCCAGGTCCAGCACGTTGTCGATCAAAGAGCTCATGCGTGAAACGCTATTCTTCATCAGGCGTAGAATGAGGGGAGTACTGTCTGTCCACGCACCATCGCGCAGCATCTTGCTGACGCCGGCGTCAATCGCCGCTAGAGGATTGCGCAGGTCGTGGCCAAGCACGGCAACGAACTGCTCCTTAAGCTCAGAGTTCTGCTTCTCTTCCATCAAGATGGCGACCTGCTCGGCCATGCCGGCTTGCAGGGATGAGACCACCTCCTCAAGACGTCGCCGTGCTTCCCGCTCGGCTGCCCGCGCCTCGACCAGCTCGCGCTCATATAGCCGTCGTTCAGTCGCTTTGAAGATCGCGAGGCGCGTGAAAATCACATTTCCCGAGGAGTCACGACGCTCTACAGCGTTGGCCAGCACCGGTAAAGTTTCGCCATCAGCCTTCGCGAAGTCGAGAGCAACTTCATGGAAGAAGCCTTGCATACGCAGCAATGGCGCAAAGTGGGTTTCATAAAAGATGCTGCCCGCGACGTTGAGCAGGTCACGCAGGCGCTTACCGACGATGTCCGCGGATGACTTGCCGATCCAATTGCAAAGCGTAGTGTTCACCTTGGCTATTCGGCCATCGGGCGATATCGAAAGATAGCCACAGGGCGCGTTCTCATAGAGATCCTGTAGCTCTTCAATCTGCTCAACTTCACACAAAACTACGTATCGCCGATATAACTTCTTCAGGTGCGCTCAAGTTCGGGCAGTGGCCGCTGGCGGCGAGATACCTCAGCTGGCTTCTCGGCACGGCGCGATGCACATATTCGCCCACCTGCTCGGAGGCAATGATGTCGTTGCTGCACTGCAAGATCAGCGTCTCTGCACCAATTATTCCAAGATCCGCCCTATTGTCCGACATGAAGGTCACGCGGGCAAATTGCTTAGCAATTTCAGGATCTGTCCGGCAGAAGCTGTTGGTCAGCTCTTCCCCAAGTTCAGGTCGATCGGGATTGCCCATGATGGCTGGCGCCATAGTGGCGGACCAACCCATGTGGTTGTCATCCAAAGATGTCAGCAACTCCTCGATTTGCGCAGCACTGAACCCACCGGCGTAATCGCCATCGTCGATATAGCGCGGCGAAGGGCCGACCATTATCAGTTTGGCAAACATGTCAGGCGCCCGTACTGATGCAAGAGCACCGATCATGGCGCTGACGGAATGACCGACAAAGACGGCGTTCTTGACATCGAGTTCGCGGCCGATCTCAACCACGTCGGCAGCATATCCGTCCAGGCTGGAATATTTGACCGGGTCGTAAGCTGACAGGTCGGACTGACCAGCGCCGACATGGTCAAACAATATCGTGCGAAAACCGTCCCGGAATGCGGGTTCGACAAAGCGCCACATGTTCTGGTCGCAACCAACCATGGGCAAACATCATGGCAGTGGAGCCCAAACCTTCGACGTGAATGTTGTTTCGATCAATTATTGACATGTTGCCCCTCTCAAGCGCTCGAACGCACGACTTTTGGTGTGCTGGTGCGCTTGCCCCCACCAAAGTTTCGCACTGAGAAGCGGCGCTATTCGGATCTAACATTGTTCGGTGTGTCAAGACCAGCTATCGCGGGAAACGAATTGCCCCGGCTTGGTTTTGCAGCCGGGTCAACGATAGATCGGCAGATCTGATAGTGATTGTTCCCAGGATCCGATAGCGGCCAGTCTGCAAAACCAGGATGCAGCAGCCAAACAGCGCTGTGTCAGCTTCCGAACAGGCGGACCGTTTACAAGCACTCGCAGCTCTGCTGTTGGGCCTGTTCTTTGCTGGCCGACCCGCAACCAACCCAAGCCTTCTTCGGAACGGGGGTAGGGGGATGCCACTCCCCAAGCTGCTGTTGTCTAGAATTTGCCAACCAGGTTTAGGAAGACGCCGCGGTCATTGAGGGTAAGGTCGCGCAGATCGTCCGAGAAGGATCCGAAGTTGTAGCCAAGGCCGATTTTGAAGTTGTCTCCCAGATGGTGGTAGACGGCGGCCAAGGCCCCATAATCGGTGGTTTCGGCCTCAGGCATGTGCATCACCCGCCCCTCGAGGAGAAGGTCCCAGTTCTTGACCACATGGACGTCGGCCCGCAGCACACCCAGATGGGCCGACGACTGGTGCCAGTCATCGACAAAGCCGGTGTCATCGGTGGCCCGGTTGAGCACTTCGCCGTAGCGGAAGCCATATTTGCCCCCGACCGTGAGCCAGGGCATGAGGTCGTAGTTGACGTCCAGTGACAGGATATGGCTGCGCTGGGCCGGAGCGAGGCTGTCGCCCGTCACCCCGCTGATCAACTGGTTGCCGCCTGGCCGGTCATAAAGCCAGGTGTAGCGGAACAGCGCGTTGAGCCGGTCATGCTCGACGGGACGGTAGGCATAGCCAATCGAGGCTTCGGCATATTCGGTGTCGGTGAACGCGGAGTTGTCCGAGGTCGAATCCGAGAAGACCCCATCGAAGTCGGCCAGAAGCCGCCAATCGTCACTGGTCTGCCACGAAAGGCCCGTGGCAAAAAGATAAGTGTTCTGGTTGCGCGTGCCGTCCGAGGATTCTTCGATCCGAACCTCCCCGCGCGCATGGGCGGCGATGCCCTCGGGCTCGTCCACATAGCTGATCGCCAGCGAAGGGGCGTACCGATTGAAGTCGGCCCGCTCAAGACCGGTGACCGGATCGGTGGTGCTGTCCTCGACCCGCCCGGCCACAAGACCCAGATCAACGGTCCAGAGCGAATCCGGGGTCAGCAGCACGCCATAGGTCTGGGTCAGCGAGCGCTTGTTGCCGTACATATCGTAGCTGTTTTCGGCATAGGTCGAGGCGATCTCATCGAGCCTGCGCTTGAGCCCGAACACCACGGTGCCCCCGTCGTCTCCGATCAGATCGAAGGTTTCGCCAATGTCGAAGGCCCGCGCCGGATCAAGCCGGTAGCCCATATAATAATGCTCATCGGCATTGGGGTCGTAAGTGGCGCCCAAAAGCGCGCCCAGCCCGTGCGTGCCGTACGATATTTCACCGGTAAGCCCGACCGTATCGGTCAGTTGCACCTGGGCGCCCACACCGGCCCGGTCGTTGCGATCGATATCGCCCGAGGTGGCAAGCGTGGTCTGACCAAAGGCATGAAGGATGGTGTCTTCGGACAAGTGATGTTCGATGCGCACACCAGCATCGAGCCGGGACCCGTCATAGCCCGACCGGCCCGATGCAATGGCCCGGGGGGACATGAGTTCGGTGTAGCTCAGCCCAGCCGAGACGTTCCAATAAGGGTCAAGCTGGAAGGCAAGGCTTAAATCGCCATTGCGCTTGATCTGGCCTTCACCATCCTCGTAGTCGTCATAGCCTGCCACCAGTTCGACGCCGTTTTCAAAGGCGATGTCGGCATCAAGACCCCACAGCCACTGATCGGTGTGGATCTGCTGGGTGAGGGTGGAAAACCCTTCTTGCTTGTTCTCGTAGTAAGCTCCAACCGTCCCCTGGGTACCGGTCACCCCAAGATCGGCCAGATCGATCTGGCCGGCCAGCCGCCAGGCAATCGCGGATCTGCTGGCGATCCCTGCAGTCCCATCCTCGCCCCAGGAAAGACCACCGTCCACCGAGTGCGAGAGGCCAAAGCCGGGTCCCTCCGAGCGGGCGATTTCAGCCTCAAGGAACGAGGTTTGCGAATAGCGCAGCGCAATATCGGCGCCAATTCCTGTCTGATCGGCCGGCCCGGTGGTTTCGCTCATCCCCGTCGCCCCGATCCGAAGATGATCGCCAAACCAGTGCTGGAGCCGTCCCCCATAGGCATAGCCATCAAGGTCATCGGCCGCAGGCACGAACTCGTATTGGGCGACAAGAAAGACCTTGTTGCCACCGATCGCCCCATCGCGCACCGGTCCACTGGTCCCGGTCATCCACGCCAGCGGGCTTTTGAGAATGACCACGCCCTGAAGATAGTCGATGCTGTAATCGACCCCATACTGAAGCACCCGGCGCTGCACCACGCGCCCCGAGACCGCATCGCGCACCTCGACGGTGAGCGTTTCTGAACCAACCGAGACGTCCTGGCGGCGCAGAAAATAGGCCGATCCGCCCGTACCCTGGAACTCCTCGCGCTGGGGCAGCGTATCGGGAAGCGCAGCATAGACCGTGGCCTGGGTGCGCCGTTCTCCAAAGCTTGTCGTCTCCTCGGAGCGATAGACGGCGTTGGCCCCATAGAGCGTGCGGTCCGAGCGCAAGAACTCGGTGCCCTCGATGGCCGTCTGATAATTGCCCCACATCACATGACTGTCACCGCGCTCGAGACGCAGATAGAACCGCCCGTCGGTGGGGGCATCCTCGACAATGGTGGAGTCGTCGCCATAGACCGGGTAGTATTCGCTCGGATCAAGGCCACGCAGCAGGTCGCGCGCATTGCGTTCACCCATGCGATCAAAAAGGTGCCCCAGACCTTCCTCGCCGGTGTCGGCGGCAGCGGTCAGGAGATATTCTCCCCGGATCTTGCCCTTGAGATAGAACGCCAGCCGACCGGTGGACCAGACCTCATCATATTCGCCCGGACGCACCGCTTCGATCATATCGTCGCCCGTGCGCGCCCCCACCGTAAGATCGGCGAGCGCCACATAGAACCAATCGTCATAAGGGATGTTGATCTCGCGGGTGAACTGGAGGGCGCTTTTGCCCCCCTCGCCAACAAGGGCAACGTCCACCGAGTGATCGCCCGGGGGCAGGATGCGTTGGGTCACAAAAGCCCGCTCCGCATCAACGGCAATGGTTTCGCCCAGAGCCTGGACGGCATATCCCGCCGGAACGCTGTGGCCATAGACAGTGACCGCTCCGCCATAAACCGAGATATTGCGGACCCCTGTGCGATCCTCATCAAGCTCGGAGGTCTCCAGCCGGCCCGAGGCGTCGAGCCCAGCGCGTCGCTCAACAAGCGGGGCGGGCAAGGTTTCATCGTAGGCGCCCCGGCCATCATAGACACGGAGCACATAGCCAAAACGTTCCGCCTCGGCAGGAACCGTCCATTGCGCACGCCCATTGATGGCAACCGGAACGATGGCGACCGGTGCCGCGCTGGGCCCGGCCTCACGGTCATGGATGCGGATTTCGGCACGGGCGATAAAGCCCGGATAGTTGGCATAGGTGGCAAAACTGATCGTATCGCCTTCCTGGCCGCCGCCCTGGCGCGGTTCGGTCACCACATTGAGCACCGGCTCGGCATCGAGCCCGTCGAACTTGACCCCGATATCGACAGCGCTCAGGCCCAGATCGGTCCGCCGCTGCGCATCGACCGGGCGATCGAGCACGGTGCTTTCCTCGACCGTATCGCCATCGACGCTGATCATGAAGGGAATGGAACCCGCATCGGCCAAAGATTCGGCCTCGGTGTTCTCCCCGATCGGCAGGGTCCCCACCTGACTGGCGTACTGGGCCTGGCCAATCACCTGGGCAGGGCAGTCGCCGGTAGGGCAGGGATTGGTTTGCGCCAGCGCAGGGACGGCCAGCAGCACGCCAGTGGTCAGCGCACTGCCCGATAGCAACCCCCATGAGGGCAAACCGAGCCGACTGGGGATCTTTGCACGACTGGAGGTCATTGGCCCGTCTCCACACGCATTTCGATTTCAAGCCGGTATTGACCCGATGTCGCTCGCCACCTCTCGGCAATAAGCGCTTGCAGGCTCTCGAGGCGATCCTGGGCAAGATCGGGATCTGCGCCCGCCTCGATATAGGTGAGGCGAAGCACCGACTGCTCCTGGGCCAGGAAGCCGATCAAATCGTCGATGCCTCCCTCCCATTCCGGCCGCAGGTCGACGAGGCCAGGCTCGAAAGCCCCATCCTGGAGGTCGAGACGCACGACCCGGCCGATCGATGCGCCGAAGTTGAGCTCGGTCATCTTGCCGGCGGTCAGCCGCACAACGCGCGGATTTTCCGTCGTCAGCCGATAGCCGGTGGGCAGGGTGCGGATGTCGAGCTTGAGGATGAAGTTCGAGCCGATCCGCTGGTCGGGCAGCGCCGCACAGGGCACGCTGAACCGGCCATGGGCGTCGGTGGTGATCAATTCGCCATTGACCGTGGCCAGCCGCACGCCCGGCAGGCCCGGCTCGCCCTCGTCCTGATAGCCGTTGCGGTTGCGGTCATCGAACACGCGCCCGATGATTTCGCTGCAATCGAACACCGGCTCAGCGACAATCTCGACAGTGGCCGTTGCCTCGGGGGCAAGCTGGCGGCCCGTCGAGTCAGTCACTCCGGCACGATTGACGTGTTCGCCCGGTCCGGCCGAACTGAGCGCCAGGGTGCGCAACCGGATCTCGATTTCCCCATTGGCCGGAACCTCGACATTTTCGAAGATGACCTGGCGCCCTTGGACCGTTGGGGTAACCGCAACGTTTCCGATCATTGCCGAGCCCTCCACAAAGCGGAAGCCCGAGGGCAAGGTATCGGTGACGGTCATGCCCCGAGCCGGGGTACTGGCAGCATTGGTGACCCGGATTGTGTAGGCCGCCTGCTCGCCACGCCGGATCACCCGGATATCGGCGATCTTGATCACGGTGATTTCGCTCGGGGCAGCCGGAAGCGCCACGGCGACCGTGCTTTCTGCCGATTCCACCGGCAGACCGGTGATCCGGGTGCCAAAGGCATAGCCGGTTGCCGTCGCGGTGTTTTCAACCCCGTCCTCGACCCCGGCACCATTGTCGATATCGATCTGGGTCAGCGGATAGGTCGCGGTAAAGACCTGCTCCTCGCCCGGCTCGATGGTTGCACCCACCGGATCGAATGCCGACAGGACCTCTTGGGCCGGCTCGTCGTTGAAGGTCGGGCCCCCATCCACCGGCGCCACATCGGCCAGCGGAACGTTGCCGGTGTTGGTGACGGTAAAGGTATAGCGAATGGTTTCGCCCGGATCGGCGACACCGTTGCCATTGGCGTCCTCGAAGGCACCAGCCTTTTCGAGCTCGAGCTCGGGCGCGGGAGCATCAAGGACAACGCACTGGTCGGGCACGTCCTCGCAACTGGGCTCGGGCTTGCGGCCATCATAGGCGATGTTGCGCAGCTCGGTGACGCCCGGATCGAGCGGGTCGTCCACCACCACCTGATAGAGAACCTCCACACTGCCGCCGGCAGGAACGATGATCTCGTTCCAGATCAGCGGATCGCCGATCGTATCGGGCTCCCGATCACTGCCATCAACTGTTGCCGATCCCGCCACATAGGTGGTGTGGTCGTCGATGTTGTCGGCCAGATCGTAAGCGGCCGCCCCGGCGCCCTCATTGGTGAGCGTGACCCGGTAGGTGAGCGTCTCGCCCGGCTCGGCCACATCATCGACAATCCCGCTCTCGTCAGTGAGGGCCTTTAAGGGCACCACGCTGCCGGGAACCGGCACGATCACGCATCCGCCTGGCGTCGGTGTGGTTTCACAATCGGGTGGTGGCGTGCCCCTGCGATAAGCAATATTGCCGATCTGGGTCACCCCCGCCGGGATCGGATCAACCACCGTCACCTGGTAGACAATTTCCGCCGTGCCGCCAGCGGGAACCAGAATGTCGGCCCATTCGAGAGGATCGCCCGCCACATCGGGCTCGCGCGCCACCCCGTCAACGCTGGCCGAACCCGCCACATAGGACGTGTTGGCGTCGATATCGTCGACAAGGTCATAAAGCGCCGCAGCCGATCCGCTGTTGGTCAGGGTCACCGTGTAAGTGAGCGTCTCACCGGGCTCGGCCACCTCCGTGACAATCCCGCTCTCAGCCGTCAGCGCCTTGGAAGGCACCGCCGATCCCAAGGCCGGGGTCGTCACGCACGCATCGGGATAAACCGAACAGTCATCGGTGGCCGCATTGCGGATTTCGCTCACCCCATCGGGGATCGGATCGGCGACCACGACCTGGTAAACAACCTCCACTGTGCCGCCCGCCGGCACGACAAGGTCGTCCCAGTTCAGCGGATCGGTGCCAACCGGTTCGCGCGCCACCCCGTCAACCCGGGCCGACCCCGCCACATAGGCGGTGTTGTCGTCGATGTTGTCGACAAGGTCGTAAAGCGCTGCCGTCCCACTGGCATTGGTCAAGGTCACCGTGTAGGTCAGCGTCTCGCCCGGCTCGGCCACGTCCGCCACCAACCCGTCCTCACCCGTCAGGGCCTTGGAGGGCACCGCAGCCCCCGGCGTCGGGGTCGTCACGCACGCATCAGGATAGGTCGCACAGTCATCGGTGGCCGCATTGTGGATCTCGGTCACCCCATCGGGGATCGGATCGGCAACAATCACCTGATAGACAACCGCAACAGTTCCGCCAGCCGGCACGACGATGTCGTCCCAATTGAGCGGATCAGTCCCAACCGGTTCGCGCGCCACCCCGCCAACCTGCGCCGACCCCGCCACATAGCTGGTGTTGTCGTCGATGTTATCGACAAGGTCGTAAAGCGCTGCCGACCCACTGGCATTGGTCAGGGTCACCGTATAGGTCAGCGTCTCGCCCGGCTCAGCCACGTCATCGACAAGCCCGCTCTCATCCGTCAGGGCCTTGGAAGGCACCGCAGCCCCAGGGGTAGGGGTCGTCACGCACGCATCGGGATAGGTCGCGCAATCGTCGGTCGCCGCGTTGCGGATTGCGGTCACCCCATCGGGGATCGGGTCAGCGACCGTCACCTCGTAGACAACATCGATAGCGCCACCCGCAGGCACCAGGATCGCATCCCAGATCAGCGGGTCAGCGCCAGAGGGCTCGGTCGCCACCCCATCGACGCTCGCCGATCCCGCCACATAGCTGGTGTTGTCGTCGATGTTATCGACAAGCTCATAGAGCGTCGCTCCAGCCCCGCCATTGCTCAGCGTCACCGTATAGGTCAGCGTCTCACCGGGTTCGGCCACCCCATCGATCGCCCCGCTCTCGGCCGTCAGATCCTTGGAAGGGGTGATGGGGCCAGGGGTAGGGGTCGTCACGCACGCATCGGGATTGGCCGCGCAATTATCGGTCGCCGCGTTGCGGATTTCGGTCACTCCATCGGGGATCGGGTCAGCAACCGCCACCTGGTAAACAACATCGATGCTGCCGCCCGCAGGCACCAGGATCGCGTCCCAGGTCAGCGGATCGGTGCCAGAGGGCTCGTTTGCCACCCCATCGACCCTCGCCGTCCCCGTCACATAGCTGGTGTTGTCGTCGATATCGTCGACAAGGTCATAAAGGTTTGCACCGGCCCCGCCATTGGTCAGCGTCACCGTATAGGTCAGCGTCTCACCGGGCTCGGCCACCCCATCGATCGCTCCGCTCTCGGCCGTCAGATCCTTGGTGGGCGTAATAGCGCCCGGCGTCGGGGTCGTCACACAGGCCTGCGGATAGGCCGCGCAATCCTCGGTCGCCGCATTGCGGATCTGGGTAACCGAAGGGTCAAGCGGGTCGGCGACAGTCACCTCATACTCGATGATAACCGTGGCGCCGATGCCGATGGTGACACCCTGCCAGATGAGCGGATCACCCACCACGTCAGGTTCGCGCGGCGCGCCATTGATCGTCGACGAGTTCGCCACATAGCTGGTGTTGTCGTCGAGGTTGTCGAACGGATCGTAGGTGACCTCGAAGGGCTCACGATTTTCGATGGCCAGCCTATAGGTGAGCGTCTCACCGGGCTCGGCCACATCCTCGATATCCCCATCCTCAGCAAACAGCGTCTTGTTGATGTCGACCAGCGGATAGACGTCGCGGTCTCGGGCGGTGTTGTTGGAAAGATCGGTGTCGAATGTAGCCGGCGGGGCTGTCACTGTCGCGGGATTGATGATCTCGCCGGTCGTATCGGCAGCGATCGGCAGGGACAGCGTGAAGGTCACTGACGAGCCCGACGGCAGATCCACCGGAACATCGACAATCGCACCCGAACCGCTCGGAGTACTGCACGACGCCCCGCCAGTGGCGGCGCTGCATGACCAGGTCGCGCTCGAATAGCCGCTCGGCAGCGGGTCGTTGACCAGCGCGCCCACAACATCGGCCGGGCCGTTATTGCTGACCACGATCGTGTAGTCGAGGTTAGCGCCCGGCACATAGGTGTCGCTGCCATTGGTCTTGGTGATCGCCAGATCGGCCTGCTCGGCCGTCGGCACCGTCACGCACGCCCCCGGATTGGCCCCGCAATCCTCGGTCGCCGCGTTCCTGATCTCGGTAACAGATGAGTCGAGCGGGTCAGCAACGAGCACATCATAGATGACCTCAATAGTGCCGTTGGCCGGAACAATGATGTCGTCCCAGGTGATGGGATCGCTGCCCACAGGCTCGCGGGCAATGCCATCAACCGTGGCCGAGCCAGCAACATAGGTCGTGTTGTCATCAATGTTGTCCACCAGGTCATAGACGGCCTGGGTGGCATCGCTGTTGGTCAGCGTCACCGTAAAGGTCAGCGTCTCGCCCGGCTCGGCAAGGCCGTCGATGGTTCCGCTTTCCCCGGTCAAAGCCTTGGACGGGATTGCCGTCCCCGATGCCGGGGTCGTCACACACGCCCCCGGATTGACCGCACAATCCTCGGTGGCCGCATTGCGGATCTCGGTCACGGCCGGATCGAGCGGATCGTCGACAAGGACGTCGTAGACCACAGTGACCGAGCTGCCCGCCGGCACGATGGTCCCGCTCCAGCTCAACGGATCGGTCCCGCTGGGTTCAGCAGCACCGGCCGTTCCCCGCGTCGATCCCGCCACATAGCTGGTGTTGTCATCGATGTTGTCGACAAGGTCATAGACCGCCGGGCTCTCGCCATCATTGGTCAGCGTCAGCGTATAGGTCAGCGTTTCGCCAGGCTCGGCCACATCCGCAATCACCCCGCTTTCGCCCGTCAAAGCCTTTTCGGGCACAAAGTCGTCATTGGTGATCGTGCAGATGGCGTTCTGACCATTGGCCAGCGTCAACTCATTGTCGGCAAGCGGCGTGGCTGTACCGCCATCAACCGCGCAGCTGTAAAGGCTGGGTGCATAGCCGGACAGATTATCCTCGCTAAGCGCATAGGTGCCCGCCGGAACCGAGGCATTGGTCACCGCCGAAGCGCCCATCGGGCCTTCGATCACCTCGGTCAGTGGCGCCTGACCACTGGCCCGGAGCACAAAGTCCGCAACGCTGGCCGCACCGCCATCATCGTTGATAACCTGCTTGCGCAGCGTCAGCTTGGGCTGGCAAATCGCCTCGGTGTTGATCTGCGCCATAAAGGCCTGGGCCCCGGGGCCGGACTTGATGTGCACAATGATCTCATTGAGACCTGTCCGCCAGGCGCCACTCAGCGAGCCATCGGCTCCGCCCGCCGCATTGAAGCCAGCATAAAAATAGGGATCTGAAGCTCCGTAGTTCGAGCGGACCCCCTGGGCCACCCCGTTCACCCAGACCTCGTAAACAGCGTTGTCCGAGTAAAATGTCATATCCAGATCAAGGCTCGTCGGATCGACGGCCGAGTCCAGGTTGAACTGGTAGCGATAGAAAATGTCGTAGTTGACTGCAGTTGGATGTGTCGCGGTCGAGCTGTTCGATATCCAGTTCGCATTGCCAAACGGCGAGGTCATGTACACCGCGGGCGGATTGCTCACCACCGACGCACCGCCCCAGGTCAGGCCCGACGGCGGCGGACCGCTCACCGGGGTCGGCGTCAGAGCAACCTGCCAGTAATTGTCAAAGCCGCTCGTCTTCATCCCGCCAGCGCCGTCAAACGCGGTGTTAAAGTATGAGCCCGACGTCGAACACGACATCGTCTCTGGAGATTGCGGCTCATAGGGCGGGGTCGGTGTCCTCACCGAGCAATCCGTACAATCCTCCGGCACATCACCGCCGCTGATGCGGTTGGTGATCTCGGTAATCCCAAGCGGAATGGGGGCGGCAACCGTCAGGTCGATCGTAACCACAACCTCCCCGCCCACCGGCACCTCGGGCACCGTCAAAAGCACAGTCGAAGCCCCGGCCACCGGGTCGGTGAACCCATCAGCCCCCACAACACGCGTCATCGTCGCGCCGTTGGGAATGTTCTCGATGAACTCGAAATCGCTGAACGCGGCCCCGCTCTCATGGGTGATCGTCACCTCATAGGTCAGGACCTCCCCGGGCTCGGCAACATCGTTGACAGTGATGCTCTCGCCAACCAGCTCCTTGGCAACACTCACAACCGGCTCACCAGGCACATTGGTGAACCGGCACTGGATGTCAGATTGCGGCCGCACATTGGCCGCAGGAATGGAAATCGCTGGCGATGAAAACGCCCCGATAACCGTCGGATTGCCCGTCACACCCGCGTTCTGATCAGTACAGATCGCAGACTCGGCGTCCCATCCTGCCGGAACAACCTCGCTCAGGATAAGCTCACGGCCCGGAACTGCATTATAGGCCGGTGAGGAAACCGAAGTCCCCGCCGTCGTCGTGGTCAGCGTCGTACTCGGCACCACAGCACCATCTGCCTCAACGACATTGGTCATGTCGATCTGGAAGCTGCCCGTGCCATCCTCGCTGGTTTTCGAGACGGTCAGGCAGGCCGGGCGCGACCAGAGCGGGGTAATAATGTAGTCGCCAGATAGAACATTGCTCGTGGTCAAGGTGAGCGAGGTTACCATCCCCGCGGAATTGCCCTGCATGTAGGCGGCCTGTCGTAGCGGCCCCGCGCGGTCATAGGTCAACGTGCCCGTTGCGGGCGCATAAGCGAGTTCGCCTTCGTCCCGGATGAAATCGGCAGGGCTCGCCGTGCTTCCCGCCCCCAGTGTGATCCTGACCGAAGCAGGAGGCTGCGTCTGATACTCAGTCCCGCCGATATCCTGAACTGCAAAGCGGATCGCGTTCGCAGGAACCGGCTGCGAGAAGCTCCAGGTGATCGTGAAATTGCCGCCGAACGTCGTCCAGTAGGTGTTAGGCTGCCAATTTCCGGTCCTCGTCAGGCTGACGTTGGCTCCGAAGGGGTTGAACGGGAAAGTCGTGTTGCCTGTTACACGCACCGGCGAACACATGCCCGAAGTGGGCGGGGGCATTTCACTATCGGTATCGCTCGCCGTGTTGTTGCTCATGTCGGCGTCCGGCGAACCAGCCGGCGGGGTCACCGTCGCGGTGTTGGTGAAATTGCCGGTTTGGCTGGCGGGGACCACCAAGCTGAGTTCATAAGTGACCGAGCTACCAGCGGGCAGGCTGGCCGTCGTGTCGATCCCGCCCGTGCCGCTCGGCGCACCACAAATCGCACCACCGGTCTCGCTGCCGCAGGTCCAGTTGGCCGTGGTGACGCCCGCAGGCAGTGGATCCTGCACCCGCGCGCCTGAAACGCCAAACGGCCCGTTGTTGCTCACAACAATGCTGTAGGTGGTGTCCAGGCCCGGCGTATAAGTGGTGACGCCATTGTTTTTCTCGATCTCGAGATCGACAGGGAACTCAACCGCAGTCGTGGGGCATTTGGCACCATCACCCCCGCCGATTGGCCCATCGGAAATTAGCGTCGCCGCCCCGGTCGCAACGTCGAAGCGGTAGAAGCCCCCGGTGTCGTTTTCACGGCCGAAAACGCCGTTCGAAGCGCTGATCAGCGAGCCAAAAGCACCGGCTACCGAAGGCCCGATCGGGGTCACTACACCCGTCGAAGGATCAATCGAATAGAAGTAGCCAGCACCTTGGTCGTGCGCATAAAGCAGGTCGTTATGCCAAGCCAGATCCGCCGAGGCGATCGCCTCTGTCATCGGGATCAGGGTAGCTGTCAATGTGGTCAGATCGATGCGGTAAAGATTGCTATTTTGGCTGTTATGCTTGACGTAAAAAAAACCATCCGGACCGACCACACCCGAGCCGAAGGGGCTGGCGTGTGTAACGTTAATCCCGCCTCCTGTGATGGTCCCCAAATTCACAACGGAGCCGTCGCCACCGACCCGCATCAGCTGGTGCCGCTGCAGATCGCTGTTCCAGGTCATCCCGTAGATAAAATTGTCGTTCAGGTTGTAGCCGACGGCGTTATAGGCATCGCTGTAGGCGGTCCCAACCGGCACGTAGTCAATTGGATTATCGCTGATATCGGTCCGGTAGAGTTGTGTCGCACCGCCCGCATTGACCGACATATACATGTCCGAGGTGCACGTGCCGAAGGAGGGCTGTGGCGGCGAGACCGCGTTAGTATCTCTTGCTGTGTTGTTGCTTGTGTCGGAATCGGTGAGGCCATCCGGCGGCGACACCGTGGCGGTATTGGTCAGGGTGACGCCGGGATAAGTTGACGGCACCGTCAGCGTTAGGTTGTAGGTCACCGAGGAACTGGCCGGCAGGTCAACCGTGGTGTTGATGCCCCCCGTGCCGCTCGCCGCGCCGCAGACAGCCCCACCTGTGGCGCCACCACAGGCCCAGTTTGCCGTGCTGATGCCAGCAGGCAGCGGATCGCTGACGGCGGCTCCCATCGCGTCGCCCGGCCCCGCATTGCTCACCACGATCTCGTAGGTGACATCCGATCCCCGTGTGAACGTGGTCGCACCGTCGTCCTTCGTGATCGCGAGGTCGGCTTCGCAGCCCGTGGTGTCATATTCATAGGTTGCCTGAAACTGATCGGCTTCCCACGTTCTGCCTCCACCGTGATGTGTCTCAAGCCATAGGCCAACGACCACCTCGCCTGCGGCGAGCTCTTCAGCGGAGACGGACCCGCTGATACTGAGAAACTGGTCCACGTCTACCGGCGTTCCCGTTTGGGGATATGTCTCAGTAATAAGAGCGCTGCCGTTCGCTCCGTAAAGAGACAGGCGGCCGGTGTACCCCAATCCAGCGGTCGGGCCTGTATTGACAACCCGGGAGGAGATGTTGACCGTGGCGGTTCCGCTATCGCAGGCGGGACGCGGCGCCTGCAAGGCGGCCGCGACACCGCGGTATACTTGGCTTTGGTCTCCGGCAGAGGCATCTGGATCTGCCGGATAAATGAGAAGATTTCCTGCCCATAGATCTTGGCCTCCCCCTGGCAAGGGAGGGTGCGATGCGGCCAGATCGGGCGGCGTGATGTCGGTCGCGGTTGGCGACTGCTGCGCGTGGATGCCTGTGCTTGAGGACATCGCGAGCGCGAAGCCAAGTGCAACGGCGGAGGCGGCTGAGCGCCAGCCCGCAAAATCTTCGCTCGAACGGCGGTTAGAATCGCGCAACAACTTTCGCTTTTGCATATCGGCCCCTTCATATTGCGCGTGGCGGGGCCATACCTTCAGCAACGACCGTTGCACCGCCTGAACATGGCGCCGACCAATCCGGCGCAGCGCAGATACATGTTCGGCGAAGCTGCCCCCGTAACGGATCTGCTCCGATGGCTTCAGGAGGCCACAGATTTTTCCGCAGGTATTTCAGGATTTTTCAAGATGTCAGGAAAATGCTCCGAGACCGGCAAAAGATTGGAAACAACGTGGCAGACCCGCCACTTAGGGTTGCTTTACGCCTATCGGTGAAAGCGGATCTGCGCTGGGGTGCGTCCGAGATGCTTGCGCATCGTTGATGTAAGGTGGCTTTGGCTTGAGAAGCCGCTCGCATGCGCCACTTCGGCTATGGATAGCTCGGTGCCCGCGAGTAGTTCTGATGCACGTGACAGGCGGAGTTTGACCAGGTAGCGATGGGGCGACACACCAAATGTTCTGGCGAACGCGCGTATAAACCGTCCGGGGGACATTTCGCATATCGTGGCAAGTTCACCTATCGAGACCCTGCTGGTAAACCTCTCCCTCAGATACTCCTGAACCAGCCGTGCGTTCTTGTACGAGAGACCGCCACTCGCTTGAGCACCCGATCGTACCTTAGCTTCACCTGAGTAATGCCTGACGATATGAATGCCAAGGATGGTCATAAGCGAGTCGATATACACTTCGCTTGCCGTGCCCTCAGCCAACTCGTTTTTCACGAGGTGCGCTATCTGCAATGCGCGCTGGTCGACATGGCCGAAAGCGGGTGGCTGCAATGTCAGATCCACGATGCCGAACTCCTCGCCTGCCAGTAAGGCCAGTTGACCCGGCTCGAAGCCAACTGCGAGACTGTCGCGCACCGACGACCACCGACTGCCACTGTCTACGTTAGCGGGGTTGAGAACGAGCATACCCGCAGGTGCGTCATAGGTCTCGAACCGGTCGCTGCCCAGGCGCGACTGAATTCCCGGCACTGGTTTGAAAAGAATGGCGATGAAGTCGCCGTGTGAGTGAAATGTCATCTCGCCCGGATGGCGGATCGAATGCGCCACGCCGCCCTTGCGAGCCAGCAGACGGGGACCAAGATGTGGCGGAATTGCTTGAAGTAGGTCGGGTGACTTCCGCCGAGAAGGCGGCATGCCATTGTCGTCAGAATACACGATCGATGTTCCAATTCATTTGCGGCAGTCCTCGCACCTGCCGTTTACGCACTTCTAGCGACGTCAGAATGTCAGCGGCCGTAGCGCGCGTCGCATCCTCATGTGAAAACCTGCGAGTAGTTCCTAAGGGTAATGTACCTCCTGTGCCTTTGCCGATATCTCGCCCGAGGCTCCGGCGCATGCGCAGCCGTTAACCTAACGGTAACCGCGACCTCGGCCAGAGTGCGCTGTGGTCAAGCTTAAGCAGGTCTTAACGGCTCTGGCCTCGGAACTTCGTTAGCAGTGAAAGAAGCTCCAGAAGCCGATGAGACTCCGCCCCGCGGGCTTACGCGGCAACGCCGGTGAAATTGGCCTTTGCCCCCGAAAGACCGGCCGCGCTGGTCACCCCAGTTGCTGGTCCGCTGCTACCTGTCGCTGAAGCATCAAAATCGCTTCATTCGCCGTGTCAGAACTAAGCGAAGCGACCCCATACATGGGAGGAGGTAGAGGGTTATGATGTTTTCACTGCCTTAGGTAAGGAGCAGACCGCTCACTAGCGGGACAAGGACGCACGTACAGAGGATGCAGACTTGGTTCACCTGCCGATGAGGCAAATCTATTCCAGGCATCCACATTTCTCATGAGTTCCCGCCTTTGGCACCGGAATGGGTAGAGCAAGGGACTCAATGGGGCGGTCATGGTCCAATCCCGTTATCCGGGCAAGAGAAAACTGCCTTGTGGGACGGATGACAAAACTCGGGCGGTTGCAGGATTTAGCACCGCAGCCGCCAAATAACCTAGTCCCTTCGGTCTAATGGACATGCATTACGCGCCACGCGAACATGTTCGCTTAGCGAAAGGAACCCGTCACCCGCGCGTTGATTGTCGAAGGAAATGCCAACAGCACCACCAGCGGGGTCCAGAAGCGTGAGATACAGTGTCGCTGGCCCCACCACTAACCCAGCCGACCC
Organism: Pelagibacterium sp. H642; assembly: GCF_031202855.1. Taxonomy (GTDB): domain Bacteria; phylum Pseudomonadota; class Alphaproteobacteria; order Rhizobiales; family Devosiaceae; genus Pelagibacterium. The sequence goes on from NZ_CP101830.1 coordinate 190,272, forward strand.
ACAGCATATCGCAGAATGCACCGCAACGATGCGCAGCTTTTTTCAGCAAGCCACTACTGCTACACCGCCTGAAATCGGCAAGCTTCTCGATGATACTGTTGCCGCCGGATGGACAGCTGACGTAGTCGTTAAAGCCAGCATTCCACTGTTGGAGGAATGGCTGGACAGTCTGGATTTTTCTGGCTCTCAGTAGTCCGCCTACCGCGCCATGCGTGAAGCCGATTTGCTGTGGGAATGAAATGGTATCGATCCTTAGACCAGTGATTCATACGAGCATTCGAGCCGGTTTCTGGTCGTACGGCGGCGTTGGCCCGAAGGTGAGAGCGCTGTCGGCGGTTTTTAATTGCAACAAAGGGCTCGGCTTTTGTGCCAGGTCCGCTAAGCCTCGATGATGCACTTGGAACGTGAAGCCAGGTCGCATGGTAGCCGAATTCGACAACTCGCATCGGTCCGGGCCGCTTTGAAGCGGTACGACGAGGGCTCGACGGAGCACATTGGCGCCGCGTCCCGATCATTCGATGGCAAACATCAGGGGTGAGCCCTGCGGCAGCTTTAGCATCATATCTTGACAAAGCAATTTGCCCGTTTCCCACCCCGCCACCACCGGCGGCAGGATCCGATTTTTGATACTCAAAGGCCCGGTGACAAATTTCTAAAGTAGCCGATCGTGCAGCTGCTGGATCCTGCGCTCATCATCGTTCCTGTTCGATGATCCCGGGTTCGAGCTATGGGATCGATGCCCGAGCCAGACGGGGACATCGAGCGAGCGTCAATAGCCCTCATATGGAAACGTCAGCAACATGATGCGATCCGAACCACAAGGCAAGATGGAGCCCCTTACTACGGCTGCCGTAATGGTTGAAAGAGCCGCCGCAGGGGCCGGCCCTCGACGCAGTTGTTCGATAAGGACGCGGCCTAGGAGATCCACAGATTGCACAGCGTTAGCTCATCGGTGTCATGACCAAACGTGCCGCCTAGAAGCGGCGGCATTGAACTAAAAGCCTACATGAAAACCCAGCGAACCGCGTCGCGATAATGAGCAATCCGAGAGTGGTTCGGTCATGCCGAGCACATGGGCATTTCACCCGCCTGGAGCCAACAATGATGATGTGGTAGCCTGCAAGACCTGGTTGACAATTTATCTGGATCCTTCAGAGTCTTGAGGCGATCACCTTGAGGTTCGGCCGTGACAAAGTGGTCAAGATCCCAAAGGAAGCACGCTAGACTTGAGCGGACATTGTCGTTCTGCCATTTGGCAGATGCGCTTGGCGTGTCCGCCATCCCAACCAAGACCAGATTGACGGCGCTTGGAAAAATTTCGCTAAACGCCTTGCCCTTTCAGTCAACTACGGTCTTTGCGTATCTGGCTCTTGGTGTATCACCAGCGCATGCCGACTGTGTCCCCAATGCTCAAACGGTGACGTGCACAGACTCCAGCTCCTTCTTGGCGTTAAGCGATCCTCCCTTTGGACCTGAAGTGACGGTCGACAATTCGGGCACACTCAATGGTCTCTCGATTACCGGTGTCGCTGATTCCTTTGTCGTCAATAGCGGCTTCATCAACAATACTTTTAGCGTCCTGAACGGCTCGACGTTCTCCTTTGAGAACCGGGCCGGTTCGATCAACACCACACTCGATGTATCGGTGTCGGATCAGATCGCCATCATCAACCGGCAAGATGCGGCGCTCAATCAGTTAAATCTCCAGGCTCCCAACACCACGATCGACAATTCCGGGGTGTTCAATAGCCCAATCCTGTTCACTCTCGATGGTGCCAATAATATCCAGAACCGGGCCACCGGAATCCTGAACGGCATCACTGCCACCGGAAACTCGGCCGATCATGTGCACAATCTTGGCGGTATCAACGGATTGGTTTCACTCGGAGATGGAAACGACTGGTACGTCAATTTGGGAACCACTGGGGAAGCGGGATCGGCCAACACCATCGATCTTGGGGCAGGGAACGACACCTTTTATATCCAGGACGGTCTGGTCACCAGCCGTGTGGATCTAGGCCCCGGGGACGACTGGGCCGCGATGCTGGAGGGAAGGCTGTCCTCTGATTTTCACGCCGGAACAGGCAATGACCGCCTGAACTGGGCCGGTGGCATCATCCAGGCCGGAATCTTTATGGAAGATGGGGACGACACCGCTATTTTCTATGACCTCACACCGGCCAATCTGTTGACCGGCGAGATCATCGATGGTGGGCTGGGTAATGATAATCTGGTCTGGCAGAACACAGTGGGCGGGGACGTCTATCGCTACGATAACTGGGAGCTTATCGCGCTGACCCGGAATTCGGAGATGAGGTTCGCCGATTGGGCCACGCTGACCCTGGGCGACAGCGGAACCGGAACAGGGCGACTGACCATAGATTCTGCGAGCAGGGTGCTGGCTGGCGGGGGAACCCATACCGTTGCGCCTTTGCAGATTCGGAACTGGTGCAGGTGGAAAACGCCGGACTGATCGATCTGACCAATGCCGGCACTTCAACCAGAGATCGGTTCGTCATCGCGGGCAACTATCTGGGTTTATCGGGCAACCTAAATCTCCAGACCTATCTGGGAGACGACACGTCTCCATCTGATCAACTGGTTCTGCGAGGAAACGGCGCGCGCGCTGCAGGAAACACGGTAATCAACATCACCAATATCGACGGCCCCGGTGCTATGACCACGGGCAACGGCATCAGGGTGGTGGATGCCGAATTCGGAACGGGAGCGCGAACCGATGAGAGCGCCTTCAGGCTTGGCGGGCCGGTCGGTGCGGGCGTTTTCGAGTATCTGCTCTATTATGGCGGCGTCGGCGCGGATGCTAACGATAATGATTGGTACCTGCGCTCGAGCGTGCCAGAGCCGCCGTCCACAGAGCCACCGACCACATTGCCGGCACCAGTTCCTCCTTTGCCGTCGCCACCCGATCCCGAGCCACCTTTGCCAGAGGTGCCCAACCCGCCTGACCCTACGCCGTTGCCGGAACCAATACCGACGGACCCGGGCGAAGAGCCAACACCGCCCGAGCCTACGGAGCCGCCTCCGCCAACGCCACCTTTGCCACCCGCGCCGCTTCCTCCAGAGCCCCTGCCACCGGCGCCGCCAGCGCCGACGCCAGAGCAGCCACCCTTGGTGGAAACGCCGCTGATCCGGCCGGAGATTCCTGGCTATGTGGTGGCGCCTGCCATAGCCCAACGTATGGGCATTGCTGCGCTCGACCGGTTCCACGCGCGGGAAGGCGATCAGTCCCTGCTCAATGAGCTGGGCACGGCCTCCGCAGGGTGGGGTCGCTTGTTCGGCCGCTCGGTTGACCAGAGTTGGGCCGCAGAGATCGGTGGCTTGGATTTCGACCTCGATCCCAGATTCGATGGCGAAATCTGGGGTCTGCAAGCGGGGCTCGACATCCTGGCTGAAGAGGACACACTCGGTGCGCAGAACCGGGTCGGTATTTTCTTCACCCATACAGCCGCCCACGGCCATACGTCCGGCACTACGCTCGCCCAAATTGATCGGGAGTCTGGATCGCTTACACTGAACTCTGAGAGTCTGGGCGGATATTGGACCTATGTCGATCCGGAAGGCTGGTATCTCGATGCGGTGGCCATGGTGAGCTGGCTGCATGGGGAGGCCGTATCCGACCGTGGGATCGGAGCCGACATCTGGGGACACGCGTTGCTGGCCTCTCTGGAGGCTGGCTATCCCTTCGCCCTCAACGAAAATTGGACCATCGAGCCACAGGCGCAGCTTATCTGGCAGAACGTACATCTCGATGATACCGAAGATCAGTTCTCGAGTATCGAATACGGCGCGCTGAACGGATTGACGGGACGGCTCGGCTTTCGGCTTGAAGGAGACCTCGAAGCCGGGGATGTCCCGGTTCAGCCCTTTGCCGACGTCAATTTCTGGCACAATTTCGGGTCTAGCTATACCGCTACCTTCAATGATCGTCCTGTAACCACGAATGTCGGTGGAACCTCATTGGAACTCGGCGCTGGTTTGGCCGCTGAGATATCGCCGGACGTTAGCCTCTACGGGGCTGTAAACTATACCATGGGCCTCAGCGGGCAAGGCAACGGCGGCTTCGGGGGGCATGTCGGATTGCGGGTTTCCTGGTAGCGGATGCCCGGCGCGGCCCGTGCAGTTGCACAGAATCTGCGAAGCGCTCCATCATTGTATGCCACTGATGGAAGGATTCGAGATGAGACGGGGCGGTGTCGTTGAGACAACCGGCCCATCGTTACGCTAAGTCAATTGGAGATCACGAACTCAGAACTCGCTCTCCGGATGCGCAATCTCGTGGCTCTGGTGATGGCGCTGGCGCGGCAATCTTTAGAAGGCACCTGAAATCGAGGCGCAAAGAGATGCGTTTCTGGACCTGCTTCAGGCGCTGGCGGCGCCATACACTTCTTGCCTCGACGGACACCCTGGGGCGGCGATTCGCAGTTGATTGATGCCGTACTTGCGGCCACATAAGTGAACGAGAACGGATATCGGCCGAAGGTCCGGAAATCCTCTTGGCGAGCCGTCCGGCACTAACGCTCTCGCTCGCGCTCAACGAGCTTTTCGCCGACGCCATAAAATACGGCTGCCTTTCCAAAAACCGAGGCGTGTTGAAATCCGGTGGAAACGAGAAATTGGGCTTCTTTGGCAGGAACCGGAGAACCTTCCACTTGGAATCACCGCCTGGTCGAGGATTACGTTGCCTAGAATCTGCGCGGTGAAGCATCGTGACCCACTTGCCCAAGGAGCGTGAGATACGAGGTTCGGGCTCCCATGAGCATCTTAACCGGTTTACGGACGTACCGGTTTCTCCCAAGTCTCGAATCTGTTCGCTCTGGCGAATGTTCGGGATCAATTCGGCCGAACAATCGTTTCGTAGTGTAGCGCGGTACAGCCGCGGTCGAAGAGGAGGACTATGATGACGGATCTAGAGCAGAGAATTCGCGAGCGTGCGCACCAGATCTGGGAGGAGGAGGGGCGCCCGGAAGGGCTCGAACAAGACCATTGGGAGCGTGCCGCGCGTGAGATCGACAGCGAGGAGGGCCAGCCTCGTGACGATGGACAACTTGATAATGAGCAAGGATCCGGGAACGTCGGAGCTTCATCGGGGTTGCAGCCAGGCGGCACAACTCCTGGAGGTGGACCCGGCGCCGGGGCTGGAAGCATCGGGACCGGAGGCGGCTCCACTGGTGGAGAACCTACTGGATCTCCAAAGAAAGCCGGTCACTGAGTCAACGTTATGAGCGCGTTGGGCACGGCTACAGCCGCGCCCACGCAGTCGCCGGTTTATATGCCGCTCATTTGCTGAACATGCGGTGCATCTGCAGCATCGGCAGCGTTTCAGTCGCAAAGTTGCGCAAGGCGCTCTCTTCACCTTCGGTTGAGAAGCCTTCGGACAGCGCAACAGCCTCTTCGTGTGCCATGACCTGCGCTTGGATATAACCGCCGCAAAGTTCGTCATATTGCGACTGGTGCTGTTCATTCATTGCCGTCGGCGCAGTGACGCCATCCTCTTCGGCCGCCGCCATCATTTTCTACCAGCCATCGTGTGGTCGTCGATCATCTGCTGGGCGAGCTCCTGAACCTCGGGAGTCTGGCTCATCTCCAGCGCCAACTGGCTCGATACGATTTCAACATCCTGCTCCTCTTCTGGGCGTGTTCCCGATGACACATGGAACACGATGAAGCGGATCCAGTTGTACTAGCAACAGGAGGGAACCATGGCAAAAAACGAGTTTCGGGGTGTGGCCACCAGGGCCAAGCTGGCAGGACATCCAATTCACCCGATGTTGATACCGTTTCCGATCGCGCTTCTTGTGGCAACTTTCGCCAGCGACCTGGCTTTTTGGGGAACTGCCGATGTTTTTTGGGCTCGAGCATCGTTTTGGCTGCTTGCAGCGGCTCTGGTGATGAGCGCCGCGGCCGCTATTGCCGGATTTGCAGATTTTCTCGGCAATTCCAGAATCCGTTCAATGAGCGACGCGTGGCAGCACATGATCGGAAATGTTGTCGCTGTCGTACTGGCTCTGGCGAATTTCATTCTCCGCTGGAACATGGAGTCGAGCCAGGGAGTGCTTCCTTGGGGCATTGTTCTGTCAGCACTAATCGTGCTGATCCTACTGTTTACGGGCTGGAAAGGCGGCTCACTGGTTTACCATCATAGGATTGGCATGCACCCCGAAGAGCCTGTCGGAGCTGATCCCAAACGATCAAACCGGCGCTGATTATGCTATCCTCGCGCCCCCTGAATGACGCGGTCGTCGTGATTACGGGAGCATCGAGCGGCATAGGCCGCGCCTCGGCGATACTTTTTGCACGAGAGGGCACACGCCTCGTCCTCGCATCTCGAAACTTAACTGCTCTTGAACCCGTTGCAGCAAAATGCCGGACGGCGGGTGCGGAAACTTTGGCCTTTCGGATAGATATGGCCGATGAGCAGGATGTCGAGCAGCTGCGTACAGATGCCGACCGCGCTTTTGGCCGCATAGACGTCTGGGTTAACTGCGCTGCCGTGCTTTTCTTCGGACGGTTCGAAGACGTTCCGGCGAATACGTTCAAGCACATAATCGACAACAATTTGATGGGTTACGTCCATGGCGCGAAAGCGGCCATCGTGCAGTTCCGCCGTCAAGGAGACCGCGGGACACTTATCAATGTGGCTTCCATGCTCGGTGTGGTCTCGGAACCAAACGTAAGTGCCTATGTGGCGAGCAAGTTTGCCATCCGCGGACTGACTGCCTCAATTCGTCAGGAGATGGCTAACTCCCCCTCGATCCGAGTGTGCACCATCTTGCCGGCAGCGATTGATACGCCAATCTACCAAAAGGCGGGCAATTTGTGCGGCAAACGCGCCCGCTCGATCCTCCCTGTTTATCGAACCGAACGCGCTGCAAAAGCAATACTGAGGGTTGCAAAGCGCCCGCGGCGGGAGGTGAGAGTAGGCGGATTCGCGTTTGCGCTCGATCTGGCTTGCCGGCTCGCGCCGAGCATCGTCGAACTGAGCATTGGACGGTTCGGCCCCGGTCTTCAGTTCACTGAGGAGCCCCAGCCACCGTCCGATGGAAATTTACGTGTCAGCAAGCCTCCTCATGTGGAAAGAGGCGGTTGGCGCGAACACTGGAGGAGAAGGCTCGGGCTGAGCAGCAAAGAAGACCCGCCGATAGCTGGGATGCAAAAACGGCATTCATCGGAGGCAAGCACAACTTCAGAGCAACTCCGGAACACCTCGAAGCCCCGCTCGTTAGACGATGATTGAAGCCGTCAGAAGGGAAAACGATTATGTTCTTCAGGACCAGCCAGTTCCAGTACGACGCTCGGCCAGAAAGACCAGACCCGGTTTATGCCAACAAACTTCAGGAAGTTCTTGGCGGGCAATGGGGCGAGATCAGCGTGATGATGACCTACCTCTTTCAGGGGTGGAATTGCCGTGCGCCGGCAAAGTACCGAGACATGATTCTCGACATCGGGACGGAAGAAATTGCCCATGTCGAAATGCTGGCGACGATGATTGCGCGCCTGCTCGAAAGCTCACCTGTCGAGGCACGGGAAGATGCTGCGAAGAATTCTGTCGTTGGGGCGGTCATGGGTGGCGCGCGAGTCGAGGACGTGATTGTCGCTGGCATGAATCCTCAGCACGCGATCGTTTCAGGAGGTGGTGCCACTCCGACCGACAGCGTCGGCTATCCTTGGACCTCGCGCTATACGATCGCCTCAGGCAATCTTCTGGCGGACTTCCGCTTCAACGTCACAGCGGAGTCGCAGGGACGTCTACAGGTTACGCGGCTCTACGAAATGACAGATGATCCTGGGGTCCGCGATATGCTTGCCTTCCTGATCGCGCGCGACACCATGCACCAGAACCAGTGGCTAGCTGCCATTAAAGAGCTTGAAGCGGATGGGCTCGAACAGACGCCGGTGCCAATGAGCTTCCCTCAGGAACAGGAAAAATCGGAAGTCGCCTACCAGTACTGGAAGTGCTCTGACGGTAATGCGAGCCAGGATGGCCAATGGGCATCCGGGCCTTCCGTCGACGGAAAAGGGGAAATCGAGTTTCTGTCCGACCCTCAGCCGCTTGGGGAAAGGGTCGATGAACTTGCTCCTGCCGATCCGCGACTCCACGGCACCCCCAAAAAGCCGATGCCTCCAACCTCGTCGTGATGCTCTGGGAAGTCTCTCGTGGACGATATCGATGAAGCACCCGCTGAAGACGAGCAGGTCCGCCTGCTCGTCGAGAGCTACAAAAGGGCCGGTGAGGGTGTGGCAGCCGCAGAGAAGGAGATTGCAGCTTTCAGGAATCCGGTTCAGCAAGAAGCAACGGATGCTAAGCGGCTGAGTGAAGCCCAGGAGCGGTTGAAGGTGTGGCAGCTAACATTGGATGAGGTTAGCGAACGACTTTCAAAACGGCTGACCGAGTCGAACAGTGGCAAAGCCAATTGACCCGCTTGTTTCGCATTTATCCCACCCATCAATATTGGGAACGGAGCTCGATCACCCGCTCTCAACACCCAATGGCATCGCGAGTGGACCACGAAATGAGCATAAAGGATGAACGCTCCACAGAGGTGGTGTTCAAAGATCATGTAAGACTTCGCCTTGAGGGAAAGCTGGAGGATGATCTTGAGCGCAATTATTCAGAACACGTCGTTCTATTGACGGTGAATTCCAATGCGCAGGGTCACGATGCCATTAGAACCTCGGCGACGAGATTGGAAGAGCAACTGCCGCAGGCTAGCTTCGAGATAATTGAAATGCAGACCAACGGACCATTCGCGCTCCTGATATGGTCGGCGCGATCGTCCGGGATGGACGCAGTGGAAGGAGCGGACAGCTTCGTGATCGAGAACGGAAAGATCGTTTTCCAGTCCATTCACTACGGCCTTAAGAGCGGTGCAGGCGATCATGCTCGCGGAGCAACCATAGACGGCCATCCGAATGGTGATTAGCACTGCCGCTAGCTGCGTTTGCAACTTACTACCGGGTCGCTCCGGCAGGGTTTTTGGCAGGAGCGCTCAATGCGGCACGGATCTACGGCTGAAAGCAGTTCGCTGAGCTACAGAAGGACCTGCCAATGAGGGTGCTTGTCCTGGGCGCGACCGGGTTCATCGGAACAGCTGTCTGTGCGCGTCTAGCCCAGGAGGGTCACATCGTCGTCGGCGCCGGGCGCAGAAAGCCGCAGGTCCAACCCCTGTCGGTAGACGAGTGGGTTTGTGCGGATCTTAGCACTACACAGATGCAAGACTGGCTTTCAGTTCTCGATAACGTCGAGGTCGTCGTGAATTGCGTAGGTGTGCTGCAGGATAGTCCTCGGGAGAGTACACGCGCTGCTCATGTGAAAGGGCCAGGAGTTCTCTTTGCGGCGTGCGCCGATGCAGGTGTGCGCCGCGTCATCCACTTTTCCGCCATCGGCGTTGATCGGCATCAGGCTTCTGCCTTCTCGGCGACCAAGTTGGAGGGCGACGAAGCGCTGATGGCACTGCCCCTCGAATGGGTTATTCTGCGGCCATCGGTGGTTCTGGGACCGGCAGCATTCGGTGCGAGCGCACTTTTCAGGGGCCTCGCGGCGCTTCCAATTCTGCCCGCAGTGCGCAACGCTGGTTCTTTGCAAGTTATTGCACTGGAAGATGTCACCGAGGCGGTCGCATTCTTCATGCGATCGGACGCTCCTGCGCATATGACGGTCGAATTGGCCGGTCCAGAGCGCCTCTCCATGTCAGACGTTGTCGTAGTTTATCGGCAGTGGCTGGGATGGCGGCCGGCAATAGCCGTTCAGGTGCCTGATTGGGCCTCCAAATCGATGTATCGTCTCGGTGACATGGCCTCAGCCTTGGGCTGGCGTCCGCCCGTCCGTACAACGGCCATGCTGGAAATCAGGCATGGTGCCATCGGCGACCCCCGGCCATTGATCGATGTCACTGGCATTGAACCCGTGAGGCTGAGCCAAACCCTTGCGCAGAGGCCGGTCAGCGTACAGGAAAGATGGTTTGCTAGGCTCTACTTCCTCAAGCCGCTCCTGTTCGTTATTCTTGCTGCGTTCTGGATGCTGACAGGCATCATCTCGCTCACGACGGGCTTTCCGATTGGCGTCGATCTCATGGTGCAGGCGCGAACGGGATTGTTGGCCGCGCCAGGCGTGATTGCCGGTGCGATCGCCGACATTTCGGTCGGCCTTGCCATCGCGTACCGGCCGACCACATTCTACGGCCTCTGGGCTGCGATCGCCCTGTCGTGTTTTTACATCGTCGCTGGAACGATTCTGCTCCCTGAATTGTGGAATGAGCCGCTTGGTCCGCTCCTCAAGATCTGGCCCATACTTGCCGCACATGGGGTGGCATTGGCGATCCTGGAGGAACGCTGATGGTCTATTTCGCGCTCAAATATCTCCATATCATAGGTGCGTCGGTGCTCTTGGGGACAGGGGCTGGTATCGCCTTCTTCATGCTTCTCGCGCACCGCACCGGCGATCCACATACGGTTGCTGGTGTAGCCCGCATTGTTGTCATCGCCGACTATCTTTTTACCGCCACAGCGGTCGTGGTGCAGCCGATCACAGGCGTCGCGCTCGCCTGGCATGTGGGTTACAGTTTGTGGGAGCACTGGATCGTCCTTTCGATTTTGCTCTACCTTATCACGGGAGCGTTCTGGCTCCCTGTCGTGTGGATTCAGAGCCAGATGCGGCGCGAAGCCGAAGCAGCGCATCGATTGGGTGCGGCCTTGTCCTCCCGCTATCATAAGCTGTTTCGAATCTGGTTTGCCTTAGGATTTCCGGCCTTTGCCGCGGTTCTCCTGATCTTCTGGCTTATGATTGAACGCCCGCCGCAGATCTGGTGACGGGCAGGGGGACGAAATAGACCGCTCCGCCATAACGTCGGTGAGCAGCGAGAGGCTCAAAAGGAGCCCTCCCGTGGCAGGAGGTCAGCATGACGATGACCATGACCAGGTACATGATCTTTGCGGCGCCGGTGCCGCGCTCGCGTCGTTTGGTGCGACGGCAGCGCTAGCAAGGATGGAAGGCAAGCCGGCCTTGCAACCAATCAACTCATCGAGCCACTGGCTCTGGGGAGAGGCCGCTGGAAATCATGCGGAGCCAAATGTCGCTCACACCGGGATCGGCGCTGCCACGAACGCCGGGGCAGGATTTTTCTGGGGCACCATTTTGGGGTCGATTCTTCACCGCAAGCGGAGTCTGCCTACGAAGTCGCCGTACAGGAGCTCGAGATGCACGGTCCTCCACGTTATTTCACGCCCGACTGGAAAACGGCCGCCTCCTCAGTCGCCAAACTCGCCGCATTGGAACCGCGGCTGGCGGTGAGCGGTCACGGGCGCGCCGTTCCAGGTGCAGAGATGCGGGAAACGCTGAAGCAATTGGCCGAGAATTTCTTCGAATTGCGGTCCCGGAGCATCTCCGTTGATCGAAGATCAGTTGTGTGTTCCGATTGGGGTTGGCAAGCGCCCGAGGTCGCAGCCAAGCACCGACTCGCGAACGTCTCGGAGATCATGCGGACGGCCCCGGAGTGACTGTAAAGACTGGCACGGGCAGGGTCGGGATAGTCGGCCGCACAGGGATCTCGCTGGAGATAGGGCCGCCGAAGGAGGAGCCTGGTCGCAGGCGCGGAACTTGAGCGGATTGATGGCCGTTCCGGGCACAGGAACCGTTGCTCGATCGAGGCCTCAATGCTGACCAGGACAACCGATAGCAACCGCGGCCGGGGCCGGAAAATTCTCGTTGCCGAGGATGACTACTTGATTGTTTCCGACCTTGTGCAGTGGTTGGAGCGCACCGGTTTCCACACCATTGGCCCCGTTGCCAACCTCCAGGATGCCTTGTTCGAGATAGAACATGAGCCGCGCCTCCAAGGAGCTCTACTCGATATCAATCTTGGCGGTGAATGGTCTTTCCCCGTCGCCGATGCTCTCAGGGAGAAAGGCATACCTATAGTATTCACCACGGGGTACGATAGGGATGTAATCCCCGATCGCTTCAATGACGTCGAGATCTTCAGGAAACCGATAGATCCCATAACGATCGCCGAAACTCTTGTACGCCTCGGCGAAGCTTCTTGATTTTTCTTGTGAGGAAATGCGCTGCCTGCAGGGATTGTACCCGTCGTGGGAAGAGTTGATGATCCATGGGTGAAGCGGAGCGAGGATGACTACAAATGAAGCGCGTTGCCGAAGGCGGAGGGCCGCCGAAGATCACGGTTTCCAACATCGCTCATGTGCGCCTTTCCGTCTCGGCGGATGCAATTTTCGAAAAGGAGCCGGAGGTCAGCGAACAGCTCCGGCCGAAATGAACCAGGCCGAGGTCGTGCGAGCCGACCAACTGCCAGCGACCGTCGTAGCAATGAATTCGACCGTGGAATTCAAGGATGATCAGGACCGGTCCAGAACCTTGACGCTGGTCTATCCTGACGTGGCCGATATCGAAAAGGCCAGAATTTCGATTCTGACGCCGATCGGAGCTGCGCTGATCGGGCTGACCGAAGGACAATCAATTTCCTGGACCGATCGCAGCGGCGGCCTACATCGTCTCGAGGTGATCACCGTCGAGCAAGTTCCGGTCGGCCCGCAACACGTCGACAAGTCGCGGTTGTAGACGCTGCACGACAGCCTCGGTGCTTCCATACCGAGAACGGCAGCACCATCATGAGCCCCGGATATCGGTGAGGCGACGTGGTCAGGGGACGGATCGACGGCGACGCATCGAGAACCGACCGTGATTTCTATGTCTTCTTCTCCACCAGCTGCGATACGAGGCTGGCGAGCTCGGTGGGGAAGGGGAAGATGATTGTAGAGTTTTTCTCGCTGGCGATCACGTTGAGCGTTCCGAGATAGCGCAGCTGCATGGCCTGCGGTTGTCTGGCCAGTATCTCTGCCGCTTCCAGCAGTTTCTGGGCGGCCTGCTGCTCGCCCTCGGCATTGATGATCTTGGCGCGACGCTCGCGCTCGGCTTCCGCCTGGCGGGCAATGGCGCGGATCATCGATTCATCGATGTCGACGTGCTTGATCTCGACGTTGGCCACCTTGATGCCCCAAGCGTCCGTCTGGACGTCAAGGATCTCTTGAATATCCTTATTGAGCTTGTCGCGTTCGGCCAGCATCTCGTCGAGATCGTGTTTGCCGAGCACCGATCGCAAAGTTGTTTGCGCGAGCTGGCTGGTGGCCATCATGAAATCCTCGACCTGGATTGTCGCCTTTTCGGCATCCATGACCCTGAAATAGAGCACTGCATTGACGCGGACGGAGACGTTGTCGCGCGAGATAACGTCCTGGCTGGGAACGTCCAGCACCAGGGTGCGAAGGTCCATCCGGACCATCTGTTGCACAAAGGGAATAAGAAAAATGAGCCCCGGTCCTTTGACGCCGGTGAACCTGCCTAGGGTGAAGACCACGCCACGTTCGTATTCCCGCAGGATTTTGATCGCCGCAGCGAGAATGACCAACAGGATGACAAGCGGCACGAGATAAAAGGCGATATCGGTGATTATAGCCATGGACTTTCTCCTAATTATCGGAGGGGTGAAGGACCTTCTCGCCCCTGCGGGCGACCTGAAGCGTCAGCCCCGATAGACCGGTCACGCATACATTTTCGCCCGGAACGAGAGGCTCGGGCGAAACGGCCTTCCAGCGCTCCCCATGCGCGATCACGTAACCCGCCCCCTCCGACCAACTTTCGACCATGGCCGAAATACCGATCATCTGCTCGGTGCCGGTGACGATCTTGCGTCGATGCGAGGTGACGGCAAGGCGTGCGATGAGGAGGCTCAGCGCGAGACTGGCCAAGGCGATGCCGCCCAGTACCGGCAAAGAAATTTCCAGACCCGGAACATCTCCATCGAACAGGATCGTGGCGCCGAGCATCAGGGCGAGCGCTCCGCCGATGCCGAGAATGCCGAACGAGGGCGCTAGTGCCTCCGCCACGATCAGCCCCGTACCAAGCAGTAATAGGCCGATTCCAGCGAAATTCACTGGCAGGATGGCCAGCGCATAGAGACCGGTGACAAGGCTGATAGCTCCGATCGTGCCGGGCACAAGCGCGCCCGGATTGATGAATTCGAAGATCAGGCCGTAGATGCCGACCATCATCAGGATGAGCGCGACGTTCGGATTGGTGATCACGGAGAGCAGGCGTGTGCGCCAGTCCGGCTCGAGAACCTCTATAGCCAGCTTTGAGGTTTCGAGACGGACCTCCTGTTGGCCGACTTGCACCGCAAGGCCATCCGCCTTTCCCAGAAGCTCGTTGAAGTCCGTAGCCGTGAAATCGATCACGTCCTGCTGTGCGGCCGCAGCGGACGACAGGCTTGCCGCTTCGCGCACGGCCCGCTCGGCCCAATCGGCGTTTCGGTCGCGCAACTCGGCCAGTCCTCGGATATAGGCCACGGCATCATTGATCGCCTTGGCCTCGGCTGCGTTAAAAGACGCCGGTGGTCGTGCTCCCGGTTGGCCTTCCTCCTGTGGAGCGGTTTGACCGTCCGCCTCAGCGTCTGTCTCACCGCCGAAGGGCGATCCACCGCCGATGGCGACCGGCGTTGCCGCCCCCAGGTTGGTCCCCGGCGCCATGGCCGCAATATGGCTCGCGTAAAGGATATAGGTGCCGGCGCTGGCCGCACGCGCGCCGCTCGGCGCCACAAAACTGGCGACGGGGACAGGGGAGGCGAGTATCGCACGGATGATGTCGCGCATCGAGGTATCGAGCCCGCCCGGAGTGTCCATCTGCAGGATCACCAATGCCACGTCCCGTTCGGTAGCCTGCTGCAGACCCCGGATTATGTAGTCGGCCGTCGCAGGAGTTACGGGACCGTCCAGTTGCAGGACGAGGGCCTGTCGGCCGTCAGTGACCTGCGCGGTAGCCACGCCGAAGGCGGACGCCAGGGCCAGGAGCAAAAAGGCAAGTGCTCTGCCCCCGCGCCTCCAAGTCTCTCGACAGTTTCCCCTTCGGGTCTGGACGTTCATTCCATCGAAAGGCTAGGAGCGCCGGTGGTCGGGATGTCCGTCGCTGCTACTGCCTATTCAAACAGGTTCCCTCGAAGGCATAAAGAGAAACGCTGGCTGCAGTTCCATAGGATTGTGACCAGCCGGACAGACCGAAAATGAAATCCCAGACCGCTCGGAGTTTTGGGCAGCCACGTCGAGATCGCGAACGCCCCCGACAAGTTGCATGTTTGCTGCCACGCCATTGGTACTGGACCCCATGCGAGCACGCGCTAAATCGGCTTTCGCCGCACGTTGGAGAGGATCATACCACTGCTCGGTCTGGCCGGCATGCGATTGAGCGGCATCATCAAATTTTGGCTGGGCACGTCATATTCCATCTCTTCTACCAGCAGTCTAGTCGCCTCGCGAATGACAGCGACGGTGAATTGTTCGCCCGGACAACGGTGTGTCGATCGCGCGTCCCCGCCACCCTGCGGGATGAAGTCGAACCCCTGCCGGCGCCAGGAGAGATTACGGTCGGGATCGAACACGTCCGGGTTCGGAAAGCTGCGTGGATCATGGGTGGTGCCGTAAAGATCGAGCATCACCCAGTCGCCCTCGCCGAACTGGTGCCCCCGCCAGCCGAATGCGTGCCGGGCAATACCGCCGATCACGGGAAAAAAGGGATATAGGCGTCGCACCTCTTCGGCGAAGCGCTCGTAAAGCGCGTCGTCGCCTCCGGGGAGAGCGACCCTCCAGTGCGGATGGTTATGAAGGGCCAAAGCGGCGAACATGATGTAACGCCCGATCGCCAGCGTAGGCCGCAAGATATTGAGTATCTCGACAGTCGCCTCTTCCTTGGAGAGCGACCGGCCGTCCGCATCGCGATAGCCAGCCACTATTGACAGCGGAGTGTCGTTAGCGTCGCCCTGTCTCGCCGCTTCAACCAAGCCGGCCACGAACCGTTCGGTCCTCCTGCGCCGCATGAGCGCGACAAGTACGGCAGGGCTGACGCTGCCTGCATCTTCGATCATCGTGCTGAGTTCGCCGGCGAGTTCCACGTCTGACTTTCGCTCAAGCGGCACGCCCGTCCAGAGGCAGATGGCACGGGTGAGGACCAAATTCGCTTCATCGAGCAAGACAATTGAATTACGCTGCGACCACTCCCCAAGCGCAGAGAGCCATTGGCCGCGAAAGATGTCGATAAAGCGCTCCTCGGCCTCGTCATCCATCAAAAGGCTGATGAACATCGCCTTACGATGGCGATGCGCCTGACCATCGAGCTGCTGCACACTTCCTTGGTCCTGCAACAGGCGTAGCACCGTCGGCGGCATGGCACCGCGCCGGCGGGTGAAACGATCTCCATTGTAAAACATTTCGGCCGCCGCCTCTCCGCGCATGCAGATTACGGGCTTGAGCATGAGCCGGGCGGAAAACCGATCGCTCGCCAGCCTATCGCAGTGGCGGCTGATGAACTGATACCCCTCGCGCAGGAAGGCGAGCGTGTGGTCGAAGCCCTCGAGCCGAGGAGTTTCCAAGACTGGTTCGGCCATAATGATCTTCCGTTCGCTTTCGTGTCCGACGCGAGCTGCCCGCATATGTCGTCTCAAGCCCCAGATCGCCGCGGAAGTTCCAGGCGGGATCTCCGCTTATAGAGAACCTGGGAGAAAGCCGGTGCTTTCCCTCAGGGCTTCTTCGGCTCCGGAGTCGAAGCATCATGGCCAAATCGAAAGCTCGCCGCCGGCGCGGTGAACCGAAAAGCCCGGTGACGCCAAAAGAGTGAGTTCAAGGGCGCTTCCAAGTTCAGGCGCGAGTCCGAGAGCGAATGGAAACTCGAAAAATGGTCTCGACAGACCGGGAGGGAAGCTCGAGCGCAGCTTTCAATCTAGGTTGGGAGCCCGGATCGGTAGGCGTCTCCGCGTATTGCCCCGTTATCTGCTTCACCCATCGGAGACCGATCCGATGGCACGACATCAAAACCGCGACGGCCGTAACATCATTTCCGACCGGTTCTGGGGTGATACCCCCGGACTCGACCGTCTTGGCCATCCAGATCCACGCGGCATTTCGGGCGGCTATTACGGCTCGAACGAGGAGGATGTATATGATCCCTACGATTTCGACCGCCCGCGCGAGGGACGGGAAGGCCGCCCTCGGACCAACCAGGGAATAAAAAACCCCACCCACGTTGACGTCGGATACGGACCCGATCAGCCCGTGCCCCGCGGATTTGGTCTCGCTAATGCCGCCCACGAGCGCCATCGTCGCGGCTTTTCCGGTCACGGCCCTAAAGGTTATCAGCGCGCCGAAAACCGCATACTTGAAGACGTGTCCGACCGACTGATGGACGACCCCTATCTCGATGCCTCCGGAATAGACAATGCAGGAGAGGTGCGTTTGGACGGCAGCGTGGATGCGCGGGCCGACAAACGCCGCGCAAGATGTGGCCGCCGATGTTCGGGAGTGGACCACGTCCAGAACAACCTGCGTGTCCAGCACCGGGACGCATCAGGAGCTTTTGGATGAGGGCAGCCAATCATGGGATGGTCCAGTGCCCCGAAAAATCGGCACTACCGGCCGCTTGTTCCTCGTCGATGCAGCCCATGGCTGCGTTCATGGGACCCTCGATGAGCTCCTGCATCGCACGTCTTGCGCAATTTCGGCAGAGTGCCCCGCTCGTGGGCTGGCATTCAAATTGGTTCGTATTCCCCAGATCACCCGACTGCCGTACCAACAAGCATACTTCCGCGCATCTGCACAGCTCATTGGTGGAGTTCGTGGCCGCGCGGAACGCCAGGAATCCGGCAGCGTTTCGCGGACCGCAGATGTCCGGGAGCAATTCCATAGCCCAATTGTAGTCGGGGTCGCCATGCGCCGGAAGTGCGAGCCAGCGATGCGACGAGATGAGAAGCCAGTTCGAATAAGCTAGGCTGCTGTTTGGTCGCTCGCTGTCGGCGATGAGGAAGTTTGAGCGTTGCCCGGGTTCGGATCGAGCGCTCGAAATTTCAACATTCTATGGGATTTATGGCATGGCGCGAGACCGCGCTTGCGCTGCTGCCTCGACGGCAGATCTTACCTTCTCGGCGAAATCCAACCATCAAGCGCGTCATTGCAAAGGCGCATCAAGCGCGGAAATTCCTCATCATTCCTAGGCCAAAACAAATCGAGACCTTCGAGTTCTCATACGCTGTCGGCGACAATGACGCCGCCGCTGGGAAGACGCAGGCTTAGAGCTTTGCCAAAGGGTCTATCGCTCATCACTTCCTCATTGATAGTAATTGCTTAGAAGCGGTGAGATGGAGGATCTCGGCAATGGATTTATGTTAGCGGCGCCAGTTTCAAGATCCAATGTCAGTCGTCTCTAGTTGCGCGCTAGAGCGTCGCGAGAAATCCGCTCAGTGCAGCCTCATACCGGGCTGGGTCACTTTTCCACGATTGTATGTGGTCAGATCCAGTTCGCAGGTACTCGGTGACGTTCTGACGCCTTGCAACCAGGGCGTCGCTGCTGCCGATCGGAACGACGCTGTCGGTGAAACCGTGGGAAAGAAATATCGGTTCTCCGAACGCGGCGAACTCATTGGTCGTTACTGCCTCCGACAAATGCACCGGCTCGGATAGTCCGCTGAACCAAAGCGCGCCACGTGCCAGAATGGGTGCGAGAGGCAGGTTCATGCGCTCGATCTGATCGGTGAGGATAGCGTGAAAGTCGATTGCCGGCGCGTCTAGCACGATGGCCGAAAGGGAGGTGGCAGCATCAGATTGGCGCAAGAACTGGCCGACGATACCGCCGCCCATCGATTCCGCCACAACGATGACGGAAGGAGCGCCATTCTCTGTCGCATACTGCACAGCGGTTTCGAGGTCTCGCCATTCGGTGAGGCCAAAGGCGTATAGGCCGCTGGGATCAGCCGGTTGATCGCTGTCGTTTCGATAGCTGACCATCAAAACCGGCAGGCCAGCCTCATGGAGCGTGGGCAGGAAGCGATAACCGTTCTCGCGCCGGCCACCAATGCCATGGACAAAGATCGCCCATGGAGCATTTGCGTTTTCCTGTGAGGCAGGGATCAGCCAGGCGGCGAGATCGCCTAGCTCACCACTTAACTCGACATCTTGGAAGGCGTAGCCATACGCCTGCTGTGGATCGCCTTCATATCCGATATCCGCAGGGCTTTGGGGCGCCGGCCAGCCGCTGCTCTGTGCGGTCGGAGCGCCAACACGAAGCGTAGCGTCAAGCAGATTGGCAGCTTGCCAGCTACCGATCACGACATACCCGACGAGCAGCACGGCTGCGGTAATGGCGGCCCATTTGAGAAGCTTTGCACCTTTTGTCATACCGGCTCCCTCGTTCTGTCCAAAAGGTGCCGCGCAAAGGATAACATCTAATGACCAACGGCGTAGCTATGGGGAAAGGGGCTACGGACGCTATCGGTGAACCCTCCTTAGAACTGCCAGATCGTAGTGAACGGGGGGGGGGGCGTGTGAGCGATACTCGAAGTGCGACTTCTGAGCTGCGAGGGTAGGGGAGTCCCCGTTAGCCGGCCAGCATCTTTTCCCTGAAGACTTCGGCTGGCGTTTTCCATCCCAGGCATTTTCGGGGCGTCGCGTTGAGGCGATCACAGATGTCCTTGAGCTCAAGATCACTCACGCGGCGCATGTCGAGGTTGCGTGGCAGCCATCTGCGAGCCCGCCGGTTGGTGTTTTCAACTGTGCCTTTCTGCCAGGGGGCTGAGGGATCACAGAACCAAGTCTGCGTGCCAATATCGGCCTGAAGGTGCGGCCAGCCAACAAACTCGGTGCCGCGGTCAAAGGTGATCGACTTGCGCGACTGCAGGGGAAGGTGGCGTATGGCTCGAGCGAGCTTACCCAGAACCAGGCTGGTGCGTTTGTTATCGTTTTTGAGCAGCACGGTGAACCGGCTGACGCGCTCGACCAAAGAGGTGACATTGCGGGCGCCAAAGTGCTGCTTGAACAGCATCAGGTCGCCTTCCCAGTGCCCGAACTCCTGCCGATGCGCCACCACGTCGGTGCGGAATAATATACTGACGTCGCGATGGAATTTGGGTGGGAGGCGCTTCCTGGCGCGCCGCGGTTTGCGCGACTTGCGATGGGTCGGAAGATACCACCACAGCTCTTGGGCCATGCCTTCCTTTGAGTAGACGTAGCGGTAGATCGTCTCCTGGCAAACTCGGCGTGACGCATCTTCATAGCGCATCCGGCCAGCGATCTGTTCAGGGGTCCAGCCATCCTTGATGCGCGCCACGATGAGACGGCGAAGATCTGGATGTTTGATGAGCTTGCGCTTCCGCGATCGACGTTTGGCGCAATCGTTGTGGGCTGTCACAGCAAAATAGCCCACGACATCGGGCAGGTCGGTGTCGCGAAAATGATTGCGCCTGAGTTCTCTAAAAATGGTCGACCGATGGCGTCCAAGGGCCCGTGCAATCTTGCACGCCGGCACATTGGCCTGTCGCCAACGTTCAATCTTACGGCGCTCTTCGAGGGTGAGGTGGCTGTAGTGGCTTCCCATGACAAGATCCTCCTGTGTGATAACCTATTGGATTCAAACAGAAGTCGCACTTGGGAATAGCGCGCACCCCGCTTCAATTTAGATTCGCGTAACATATGTTATGGAACTTTGCCCGGTGGTGGATACTGGATTTTGCGCTTCTATTGTCCCGACTCACATAAGACGACAACGACTCGACATAATGAATAACGGGTGGATTTGTTTCCTCACCGTGCCCCAATACGGCGAGAACGGTGGGCATTTTGGCGGTTCCGTTGCAAATTTTCGGAAAGACAAGAGGCGGCGTTCCGGCAGGCACAATTCAGGCGGCGATCGTCTCGAACTGCTGCTTGAGAGAGGGAGCCGGGTTGAATGCAAAACGGCCTTGGCACTTGCGCATCATTTGAACCATCTCGATGCCGGCCAATGTGACGGCGGCCGAGGAGAGCGCCTTGAAACCGAGCATCGGGCGCACCCGGCGCTTGATGCGACGATGATCCTGTTCAATCCTGTTGTTCAGGTATTGGCTCCTGCGGATGCGGATTGACGCCAAAGCTCGCCGCGACCGATCCTGCAAGCGGTTCTCGGTATCGCAGAGATGATCGCTTCCCGGTTGGTCTCGTCCATGTGCCACTTGCTGCCGACCTGCCGTTTCCGGCGATTGAACCGCTGCAGCAACACAGGTAGAAAATGAACAACCTAGCAGTGTTGTCGAATGGTCGACGCTGATGCCTCGCTCGGCCATCATCTCCTTCAGATCGCGCAAGTTCAGGCCGTAGGCCAGATACCATCGCACGCATAGCAGGATGACTGTTCGATCGAAATGACGGCCTTTGAACATGAAACACGCTCTACAATTGGAGAGGCTTTCATGCCATCCTCGCCTTACCGGAAAGTTTGCAACGGAACCGCTGTGGGCCGTCTTCAGAAGGCTCACCCTCAAGGTCGGTAAGCATTTCTGCTACAGGATCCTGTTCCGATAGCCTATGCAGCATCGATTTGTGTTTTACACCTTCTGCCTGCGCCAGGGCATCGATGTAGGCGCGGGCCAGCAGGTCCGCGGCATCGGCCGCGGGTTCTTTGATTTTCGACATCACGTAGCACGTAGTCCTTCTGGAATGCCTCTTCGGCCCACGAGCCGGCGGGACGAACGGGTGAGATTTCAGGAAGGTCACGTGCTGCTTACGTGAGGTGGGGTATAAGGAACAAAACAGGAACAATGTCAACCCCTGCCCGTCTCGTCTTCGGGCGCACCACCAAGCACAACTCGGAATTGGTGCTGCTCGGACGCTTATCCACAATCGAGAGTACCTTCGACTCGCATTGCCACTCGACAGCCATACAAATGATTTCAGATGTCGCGAGGCTACGAAGCCATGCATGCGGGGACAGAGTTCTGCATCCGGGTGCGCAATTTGATTTCAACTTCGGGATGATTGCGAAAGCGGTCGTTCGGCTGACGACGCACTTCCGGCCATCGAGATCGGTACTGCTGTTTCCTGGAAACGGACGCGACGACTGAGCAAACTGTGGCGATTGCGCCGCGTCCGGTTTTCCTGCCGCCCGGCAGGTGTGCCGGCATCAATTCCTGATTGTGCCGCAGGAGTCGGATCATGCTCCGTCTGCCCATCGTTGCGTCTATTGGACACGAGGCGGAACCACGGATTCATGGAACGAAAGGCAATCGCCGGAATCCCGACGGAATCCGGCGATCACCTCATTTTCTAGTTGATAGCAGGTCAATGTGCCCGTGCTCTCTGGGGCAGCTACTCGTAGCGATCGTGGCGGCGCACCCAGTCCATTCCCTCGGCCTCGTTGCGTCCCTTCGGAGCGAGATCGAGCATGTTGTAGGTGCCCATCATCACCTCGACGCCGCGCCCGTAGGTGGAATAGGTGCGGAAGACCTCGCCCGCGTCGTCCTTATGGAAGGCGCTGACGCCGGGCCATTCCTCGCCGGATTCCTGCCATTCGCCGAAATTGTAGTCGATGTGCCCGCTGGCAACCTCCTCGGGAGTGAAGCTGACGCAGAAGTCGTAGTTGAAGTCGTTGCCGAAGGACGACACCCATTTGAACTGCCAGCCCATGCGTTTGCGGTAGCGCTCGATCTCGGCAAGCGGCGCGCGCGAGACGGCGATCATGGTGACGTCGTGATGCGCCAGATGCTTGTTCATGCCATCGGTGTGATCGGCCATGTAGGAACAGCTCGGGCAGCCTTCCTTCCATCCCGGCGCGAACATGAAATGCTGCACTAGAAGTTGCGAGCGACCGTCGAAGAGATCGGCCAACGCACGCGGGCCCTCTGGCGTGTCGAACACGTATTCCTTCTCGATGCGCACCCAAGGCAGGGCAAGCCGCTCACGGGCAACCTTGTCGCGAAGACGAGTGAGTTCCTTCTCCGCTTTCAGGAAGTTGCGGCGGGCGATCAGCCATTCATCGTGTGAAACAACGGCGTGTTGCATTGTCAGTCTCCTTCGGTTTGAGTGTTGGGGCGCTGCGAACGGGCGGAAAGGAGCTTCATCCACGGCGATAGGTGAAAGAGGCTCATCAGCACGTACATGAGGGCCATGTCGTTAATCGGCACGAAAGCCGACGTGGCAGAGCACATCGTCATGCCGGGCGAGCCGACGGCAGAAATCCAGGCCATCAGCGCGAAGGTCGGGGCAGCGGCAAGCCCTAGCCGGCCTGCCACATCGACCGCCGGCCTGCGCGACGAAGCGACCATTTCTGTTGCGGTGCGCATTGTCATTTCCGGTCCTCTCATTGTATTCGCCGTTTCCAGCGGTTGCGATACCAAGACGCTAGCTCGGGCAGAGGGTCGGGTGAGAGTTACAAGTGTGACGGGATTTCAATGGACTCGCTGATCACTGCCGCTGCACGCGCTCTCTCGGCTGGCGACCCCCTCGCTGCGCTGAAGAGGGTCGCATTGCGCGATGACCCACCGGCGCTGGCGTTGCGTGGCATCGCGATGGCTCAGCTCGGCGACCTCACGCGCGCCAGGGAGCTTCTGAGAAGCGCGGCACGTACCTTCGGCTCGAGAGAGCCTATGGCCCGTGCGCGTTGTGCCGTCGCCGAAGCCGAAATCGCCCTTGTCACGCGCGATCTTGGCCGGTCCTTGCAAACGCTCAACGCAGCGCGGACGGTACTCGAAGCGTCAGGCGACCGATGGAACGCGGCGCACGCTGGCTATCTCCAAGCCCGGCATCTTCTCCTGATCGGTCGTCTCGTTGAAGCCGAAGAGGTGCTCGATGCGTTCGACGCCGGCGTTCTGCCACCCGCTTCGCTGGTCGGGCGCGAATTGGTGGTGGCGGGGATAGCCATCCGTCGCATCATGACGGAGCCAGCGAAAGCCGCTCTGGAGCGGGCAAGACGGGCAGCGGAAAACGCGCGCATTCCAGCGCTTGTGGCCGAGGTCGACCAGGCAGTGCGGGCGTTCGGGGCGCCGGCGGCGCGCTTCGTTACGCGCGACGTCGAGCGGCTGCTCCACCTCGAAGACGTCGAAAGACTATTGGCCTCCGATACGCTCATTGTGGACGCCTGCCGCAACATCGTACGTGCAGGGACAAAGATTGTTCCGCTCGCGGCCCGTCCGGTGCTGCTCGCACTTATCCGTGCCCTTGCGGAGGCATGGCCGGAGGACGTACCGCGCGAAACGCTTCTCAAACGCGCTTTCCGGGCACGGCATGCCGACGAGTCGCACCGCGCGCGACTGCGTGTCGAAATGGCCCGGCTGCGTGAGGCGATCAAACCGCTGGCGGCGCTGAATGCGACCAAGCGGGGTTTTGTTTTGCGGCCTCACGGTGCGGGCAGTGTCGCCGTGCTGGCGCCGCCCGTCGAGGGCGATCATGCCGAAGTGCTCGCTCTGCTCGGCGACGGCGAAGCCTGGTCGAGTTCGGCATTGGCGTTGGGGTTGAGTGTAAGCCCGCGTACAGTGCAGCGGGCACTTGAAGAGCTTGCCCATAAGGGCCAGGTTGAAGCCTTCGGGCGCGGGCGGGCCTGTCGCTGGATCGCGACGAGCGTGCCGGGATTCCCGACAAGCTTGTTGCTCCCCGTCGCAGGAATTTCCAGCTAGGAGACGATCATGAAACATTCAGCTGCCGAAATCATCCGTGAATATGGTCCCTTTCCCGATGTGGACGACGTGGCCGGGGTCAGCTTCGACGGCAGTCAGATCTGGTTCGCAACCGGCGACAGGCTGAATGCTCTCGATCCCGAAAGCGGAGAAATCTTGAGATCGCTCGATGTCGCCGCCCATGCCGGGACCGCCTTCGACGGCGAGCACCTGTTCCAGATTGCCGATGCCGCGATCCAAAAAATCAATCCCAAGACCGGCGATGTCGTCGCCACAATACCCGCGCCCGGGGTTGGCGGTGACTCAGGGCTGGCCTGGGTGGAAGGCTCGCTCTGGGTAGGGCAGCATCGCGGGCGCAAGATTCATCAGGTGGATCCCGAGACCGGAGAAGTGCTGCGCACGATCGAATCCGATCGATTCGTCACCGGCGTCACTTGGGTAGACGGCGAGCTTTGGCACGGCACGTGGGAAGACGGCGGGAGCGATCTACGCCGCATCGACCCGGAAACGGGAGAGGTGCTCGAGCGACTGGACATGCCGCCAGGAACCGGCGTTTCGGGGCTTGAATCCGATGGCGGCGACCGCCTTTTCTGTGGAGGTGGGAGCAGCGGAAAAGTTAGAACCGTACGTCGGCCCGCACGGACTTAAGTGAGCCCGGACTATCGGCCGAATTTGGCAATCCGGCGAATGGCCGCTCCTTGGTGTTGCCCCTCCAAAAGCTGACCGACAGAAAACCACCCCCGAGCAGCCAAAACGCGCCGGACGCCGTGCGAAGCTGATCCGGCAAGAGCCGACCGTTTTGGCCATTCGCATGTGAAAAACAGCTCCTGAATGTCGTCATCCTACGAGACATTCTAAAAACTTGCAGGTGGTGTCGGGCGTGTGCTTCTCAAATCGTCCTGAATTGCAATGGACACGCCAAACGGTGGGCGAGTTTCACCTGCGGTCACCGAAACTCCCGTTGTCGCCTTTCGTGAGTCAGCTCGCGACGCGTTGTCGTCTTTTGTGAGTCCTGTTGTGCTCAATCGTGAGTCGGTACCAAGCTCAACTCGGGTGTCGCGGAGGTGTCGTTATCGGCTTATGAGAGTCGGCTCATCTATTCGCTAGCATTAGCGGATTGCACGACGGGTCAGATCGATGAGCCGCCGGCTCGGGCGCAGAAGCTCAAACCGGTCGCAAAGTCTCATATCCGTGGTCGCGGGGCCGCGACCTCTGCTGATGTGCGTCTATCGGAGCGACCACGCCATTTCGACGATCTCGTCTCGATTGGCCGTGGGGTCCTCCTTGTTCCAAGCGATCGATAGGCCGACCTTGAAATCAA
The DNA here is from genome assembly GCF_031202855.1 of Pelagibacterium sp. H642. Lineage (GTDB taxonomy): Bacteria > Pseudomonadota > Alphaproteobacteria > Rhizobiales > Devosiaceae > Pelagibacterium. The sequence goes on from NZ_CP101830.1 coordinate 216,078, forward strand.
TCCCCTCCACATGCCTTAGAACAACGTCACGATTTGGCAATTCATGAGTCCATTCTGGGATGAAACCGACGCCAAGGCCCGAGGAAACCAACGACATCAGCGAGAGGGTATCATCGCAGGTATAAACGACGCTGCCCAGCAAGTCGTGTTCACGGAACTGCTGGTAGAAATACCCTTCGGTGTAGGAGAGATTGGACCGCGCAAAGGCGATGATTTTCTGACTGCGTAAGTCAGTTAGATTGACTTTGTCGCTGTGAGCGAGAGGATTGTCGGCCGGTATGGCCAAAAGGTATCGTTCATGGCCGATACCCAAACATCGAAGAGAGCCGAGATTTTCAAGAGGACGGATGAAACCGATATTGACGGTTCCCGACTCGATCTCGCGGATAATGGCCTCGCTCGTGCCGGTACGAACGTGAATCTTGATGTCTGGAAATCGACGGCCGATTTTAGCGAGGAAGCTGGGTAGGATACCAAAGGTCGCCGGATAGATGGTACCGATGGTGAGCTTTTTGAGATCCTTGCCAGCGATCGCACGGGCGATCGAACACGAATTATCCAGGTCGTTGAGGATGCGTCGGCATCGCTCATAAAAAACCGAACCTGCCTTGGTCATCTGAACCCGCCGTGTCGAACGGATCAGCAACTGCACACCGAGTTCGCGTTCCAGGTTCTGGATCTGAACGGTAAGAGCTGGTTGGGCGATGTTAAGCCGGGCAGCGGCACGGCCAAAGTGCAACTCTTCCGCCAGCGTGACAAAAAAGGAAAGCTGGCGCAATTCCATCTCCCCTCCCCTCTGAGCTCCGGCTAATTCGGATTGAATATGAAACCAGCAGATTCATATTGCAATCTTTATCAGTAGCTTTGCATAAGGAAGAATGATCGACTTTCTCTGGAAACGCTTTCGTCCATCTCAGCGGGCTGAGCGATCGTGCGTCAACCTGCTCAGGTCCACCCTTGGGGTAACATCAAACGACTTGCCGTAATGTTATATCATTGCTATGTGCTGGACGTGTTTATCCTCAGCCCGTCGTCGAGCCGTATGGTGTCTCCCGTCTCTGTCACTGCCTGCCCAAGCGCCACATCGGAACCCAACAAAGGGACACGTTGGCTGGCCACGCATGCGGGAACGACGGCCGCACTGGCCATATTCTCCGTCCTGCTGCCGGTATCTATTCTGGTTGCGATAGGCTTAGGGCCGGCTGTCATTCATCCCGTGGACACAGCTCGCTACCTATGGGCAGCGGTGACCAGCGGCACCATTACTGCCGACGAAGTCACGCGCTACCAAATCATCTGGCAGATCAGAACACCGCGTGTGTTGTTGGCGGCCGTTGTCGGAGCAGGTCTAAGTGCCGTTGGCGTTGCGATACAGACGCTTGTCCGCAACGCATTGGCGGACCCCTATATCTTAGGCGTATCTTCGGGAGCTTCCGTCGGCGCCGTCCTGATCAATACGTTTGGCGCCCTAGGGTTTTTGGGGATTTACGCTGTCACTGGTGGCGCATTTGCGGGTGCGTTGATCGCCGCAGTTCTGGTCTATGCCATTGCCTATGGCCGCATGGGAACCACACCACTCCGACTGGTCCTGACAGGCGTCGCGTTATCTTTCGGCTTTCAGGCGATTATGAGTCTGATTATCTATTATGCGCCCACCGGTGAGGCGACAAGCGCAGTTCTGTTCTGGACCATGGGTAGCTTTGGTGCAGCACGTTGGGGCAGTCTGCCCATCGTAGCCGCCGCTATAATAATCGGCATCGTCATCCTTCATCGCTTCAGTCGACCGCTCGACATCATGTCCTTCGGCGACGAAACGGCGGCCAGCGTGGGCTTTGACGCAAATGAGCTGCGTCGAGTCCTGTTCGTCCTCACTGCGGTGATGACTGGTGCCATGGTCGCCGTGAGTGGTGCGATCGGCTTCATTGGTCTGGTCACTCCCCATATCGTACGCATCCTCTTCGGCGCCAGCCACGCTCGCGTTCTGCTGATCGCCCCTCTGGTCGGCGCCACCTTGATGATTTGGGTCGATCTCATCTCCCGTACGCTCGTTGCGCCGCGAGAGCTGCCGCTTGGGGTTATTACCGCACTTGTCGGTGTGCCCGTCTTCATCATCTTGATGCGACGTCGCGGCTATATCTTCGGAGGGCGCTGACGGTGGATCTTCGCCTCGATAATCTCTCGGTCGCTATCAACGGCAAAGCACTTGTCAGTGCTTTGACCCTGGACGTCCCGCAAGGGCAGGTGGTTGGGTTGATCGGTCCGAATGGATCGGGGAAATCAACCGCATTGCGCTGCGTCTATCGTGCCTTACGCCCATCGGGCGGAGTGATCCGGCTCGGCAACGATGATCTCTCGGCATTAAGCCTGCGTGCAACCGCACAATCGATCGCAGCCCTGACGCAGGAAGCAAGCTCGGATCTGGACTTCACGGTCGAGGAGATGGTGGCGCTCGGCCGTGCCCCCCATCTAAAGGGAAATCGGCGTCTTGACGCACGGGAACAGGATCTTTGCGCCAGAGCGATGGCTCAGCTTGACGTCGCTCACTTGGCACATCGCGGCATGCTTGACCTATCCGGTGGAGAACGCCAACGCGTCATGATCGCCCGAGCGCTCGTCCAGGAGCCGAAAATCCTGGTGCTTGACGAGCCGACCAATCACCTCGACATGCGCCACCAGATCGAGTTGCTCTCGCTTTTGAAAGGATCGGGACTGGCCGTATTGGTCGTCCTGCACGACCTCAATTTGGCGGCGGCCTGTTGCGATTATCTTGGCGTGATTTGCGATGGCCGATTGTTTGACGCCGGCACGCCTCGCGAGATCATGACTCCCATGGTGGTCCAGGAGGTATTCGGCGTCGACGTCATCATCGTTGACCACCCGCTGACTGGCTATCCGCAGCTATTCTACACCCTGACCTCTTCCTGAACATAAAAGGATCATTCGATCATGGCCGGCTTTCCTCTGGAGCGTCTTGTGCTGCCCACGTCAATGCTCTCGCTCGTCCTGGCCGGATGCGGGGCTCAGATCGAAGCCGACGACGCGGAAGCCCGCATCGCCACAGTCCAGCGATGTGCGGAAGACGTCGAGTACACGGTTCCCCAGCGCGCTGTGGTCTACGAAGGCGGTAGCGCCGACAAACTCTTCGTTTTGGGGCTGACCGAGCATGTTCACGGCTATGTCATGCCCCCTGCAAATCCACCTGTTTCCCAGTCACCCTGGGCATCGGAGTATGAGAAGGTGGAATTTCTAAGCGATGACCTTCTCAATCGCGAACTAGTCGTCGACGCAAATGCAGATTTCGTGGTCGCCGGCTGGAATTCCGGCTTTTCAGATGCTCGCGGCATCACGCCCGAGATTCTCGACACACTGGACATCATGAGTTTTATGCATACCGAGTCCTGCTTTAACTATCCCGATTTCCCACAGCGGGTGACGCCCTTTGAGGCTTTGTTCAGTGATCTCGAGCGGCTGGGACAGATCTTTGATGTTGAGGAAAGGGCCGATGAGATCGTCGCCAGCATGCGTGACCGGATTGAGGCCGTCTACGCGCAGGTGCCCGACGGTGAGCCGGTCCCGGTCTTCCTCTATGATTTCGGTGAGGATCAGCCTTTTACCGCCGCCAGCCAGGTACCACCCAACGATATCATTCGCCACGCGGGTGCGATCAACATCTTCAACAATCTCGATGCGCGTTGGGCACAGGTCAGTTGGGAGGCTGTCGTGGAGGCCGAGCCTGAAGTGATCATGATCCTCGATTATGGGGATACCCCAGCAGAGGAAAAGATCGCCTTTCTTAAAGCTAATCCAGTGATGGAAACAGTTCCTGCCGTAATCAATGATCGCTTCTTCGTCCTCAATTATAACGAGGGGATCAGCGGCCCGCGCACTATTGACGGGCTGGAGAAATTCGCCGCGTACCTGCGCGAACTCGATCTCTGATCGCAACATTGCGGTGCCGTATCGCTTCGATACGGCGCCCGCTTTTTTACTGGAGATTCCCATCCGCTCCGCCTCTGTGTCATCGAGCGCCCGATCGCCGACGTTCCTAAGATTGTGGATCGGGAGTACCGCATCAGGACTCGCCACCTGGGCCTTGCCCTTCGTCTTGGGGCTGGCGGTGCTGGATGGCACGCTCTCGCCAGTTGATCTGGGCATCGCCCTGGCCGCCAGGACGATCGGCTTCCTGCTGGCTGTGCCAGTCAGTGGCGTGTTCGCCGATCGATCCGGACGCCGGCGCGTGGTGCTCTATGCGAGCCTGGCGGCTGGTATCGGCATCCCGATCATCATTGTCGGCATCGCTTTGGACAGCACAAGTGCCCTGCTAACGGTCAGTTTGGGGGCGATGATCGCGGGAATCGGACAAGGCGCCTGTCGTCCTGCCTATCAGGCTCTGGTGCCGCTCATCGTTGTTGGCAAAGACTTGCAGGCAGCCAACGCCGCGATGAGTATTTCCGTTCGCGTCACCAATCTGGCGGGCCCGGCCGCCGCGACGGCTTTGGCTCTAGCTGCCGGCATTCCTGTGGCACTTTGCGCGATAGTGGCGCTTTGGCTGATGAGCGCAATCCTTCCGCCTTGGCCGAATGAAGGCTATTTCGAATCTTCGAAGGGCATGCCCGAACTATCTCTCGCGGCGTTTCTCTCCGAGCTGGCGGAGGGCATTGAGGAGGCTCGGCGCCACCCCTGGTTTTTGGCAGGCCTGGGTGCGCTGGCCGCTGTTATCGCAGCTGGTTACTCGGTGACCGGCGTACTTTTGCCGATCATCAGTCGTGACGCCTATGGCGGCGCCGCTTTGCTGGCGGGATCGGCTACAGCCTATACGTTGGGAGCGCTTTTTGGCGCGATCATTGTCGCGCGCTGGAGGCCGACGAACCAAGGATGGTGTGCGCTGGCGGCACTCGGACTATATTCTCTCGTGCCTTTGAGCCTACTCACCCAAATGCACATTGCGGTCCCGATGCTGGCATTTATCTTGGCGGGCATAGGGATCGAGCTTTTCAACGTACCTTGGTTTACCGCGATACATCGTGAAATTGTGCCCGACAAGCTTGCGCGGGTCTCGTCTCTGGACTTCCTTGTCTCGTATGGACTAGCTCCCGCCGGGCTTGCTTTGATTGCCCCTGCCACCATTGCATTCGGAAACAGCGCCGTTCTGTTAATTTCCGGGGCAATCTGCCTGATTGCACCAGCTGTTGCTTGTCTGGTCCCGTCCTGCAGAACCTTTCGACGATAGCCAACATGGCTTTCAGTCTGCCTGCTATAGGGCCTCTGAAATCGGTCGGCAGCCTGCGAGACATTTCACGCTGTTCCTGACGTATGCGGCCCATCTGGCACACTGGTGATAAATCATTCGCCTGTATCAACGGGGCCGAGGGCATTCATTGCCGGTTCGAGCAGCGCCATCAACTGCTTGCGAGTGGCTCCATCGCGTGCCTGGAACGATATCGCCTGCATGATCCCGTTGTAGAAGTCAGCCAGGTGATCAACGTCCGTATCACGCGAAAGATCCCCCTCATGCACTCCGCGTTCAAGACGTTCGCGCAACATCGCCACTGTCTTTTGGCGGGCCGCACGAAGATGAGCCCGTGCACCCTCGTTTTCCGACAGGCAGTTGATGAGACCAAGGATAAGAAAGCAACCGCCGGATTTTGATGAAAGCGCGACATTGATACTTTCTTCCAGTGCGTCACGAATTCCTTGTCTCGCCGTTGCGGCTTCTTGCAGCACGCGTCTGGGTCCCGCGGCCACCGTCGCCAGGTACAGATCGACTGCTTCATGGAAAGCCGCTTCCTTGGAGCCGAAGGCCGCATAGAAACTGGGCGGTGTGATGCCGATCGCGCTCACCAGATCATTGAGCTGCGCGCCTTCATATCCTTTTGCCCAGAAGACCTCCATCACGCGGGCGAGCGCGTCATCGCGATCAAAGCTGCGGGGTCGACCTCTGGTGCTCATGAGCATCCTTTCTATAGTCAACGTTATATAATTCGCTTGACCCGCCCAGACAAGGCCGCTAGCTCTTCTGTAGTCACAATTATAGAAATGGAATGTGCCATGGCCAGCGCCGAACCGCTCGAAGGTTCCCCTTCACCCAGGGGCGATAGTGATACCCGCTCCTCACGGATGCCCCTGGCCATCTATCTCCTCGGTGCGGCTGTTTTCGCCGTCACGACGTCGGAGTTCATGGTCGCCGGTATCATGCCGTCGCTTTCGTCGGCTTTGGGCGTCTCCGTGGGCGAGATCGGCTATCTGATTTCGTACTTTGCGCTCGCCATGACGATCGGGGGCCCATTGGCGACCGCCCTCCTCATGGCTCTCAGCGTCCCGAACAAGGCAGCGTTTCTCTGGCTGCTTGGTCTTTTCGTCATCGGCAGCATCATAACCGCTATCGCGCCCAGCTATGGCGTCATGGCGCTTGGGCGCATCATTCAAGGCATATGCAGCGGTGGATGCTTCGGGATCGCGCTAACAATCTGCGCCAGCCTTGTGGCGCCCAACCTTCGTGGGCGAGCGGTCTCTGTCGTGCTTGCCGGACTGATGCTCTCACCGGTCGTCGGCGTACCCGCCACAGCGATGATTGACCAAACCTTCGGATGGCGAGCGAGCTTTTGGAGTATCGTTGTCCTGGCGGCGCTCTCGATTGCAGTTGTTGCTATCGGAGTTCCTGCGTCCAAGCAGGATGTATCCGCCGACCTTCGAACCAGTCTCAAAGCTCTCAGAAACGGGCGGCTTTGGGCAGCCTATCTGACCAGTGCCCTTATCATCGGTGCGACGTTTGCCGCCTTCAGCTATTTCTCGCCCATTTTCATTCAAGTTGCGGGTTTGTCCGAAGGCGCCATTCCGATATTGCTCGCGATCTATGGGGTCGCCAACGTTGCGGGCAACCTCGTTGTTGGCCGCTTCGCCGACCGCTTCACGATTCCCATCTTGATCGGCGGGTTGACGATCCTTGCTTTCGCCCTAGCCATCTTCGCCCTTTTCGCCACCATTCCCGCGATCGCGATCACCGCCTTTATTACGATCGGCCTCTTCGGTGTGACGATGAACCCGGCCATGGCGGCGCGTGTGATGCGTGCTGCTCACCCCGACCCGATGGTCAATGCGATCCATTCCTCGGTCATCACGACCGGGCTCGCAGTCGGCACCTGGGCAGGAGGGTGGGGCATCGATGCCGGATATGGGCTCACAGCTCCGCTCTGGGTCGGATTGGCGTTGGCGTTCCTCGGGCTCGTGAGCCTGGCTCCTACAAGAGCAAGACGGCTAGCGTGAGCCAGACGCCGTTCAGCGATGAACATCGAGCCGATCGGCCTGCACCGCTGGTGACCGGATGCGTTCTCGCCACCTCCAGGAGCCGTGCCGCCTATTGCAACCCCGATGAAGCTCCGACACTCCCCGACCCCATGCTCATTATCCAGTTGCTCATCTTTAGGCCAACCGCCCTCGATCGTGATCTCACGCGCGGCAGGATCCCAATGGTCCTTCCGGCTGTCCCTTCTCCTCCCAAATCCGTTGCGCGCTTGCGAACCCTCTGCTCTCGGTCCGTCATCATAATCCTCCTCTTCCGTTGCGACGGTACCGCTTCACAGTATGGACGATCGTTGGTTGAATTGTTCGCGGACGTTCGCCAGAGCCAATGCGTTCGTTAATCCGTCAAGGTGATCAAGGGGGTCCGCAACTCGTATCTCACACCTTCGGGTAAGTGGTGCAGGATCGCTTCACCGCGCAGGTTCCAGGCAACATAATCCTCGATCAGTTGTGATCCGAAGCCTTTTTGAGACGGCGGCTTTACGGGCGGCCCTTCCTGTTCCTGCCAAAGAAGTTCAAATCTCTCTTTATCAATTTTCCAGCGTATTTCGACGCGCCCTCGGTCATTTGACAGGCAGCCGTATTTTATGGCGTTGGTGAAAAGCTCGTTGAGCGCAAGAGAGAGTGTTAGTGCCGGACGGCTCGCCAGGAGGACTTCTGGGCCTGAGATGGATATCCGTGCTTGATCAGTTACGCGCGGCGCGAGAACGGCATCAATCAACTGCGATATCGTCGCCTCGGGGTGTCGATCCGAGGCAAGAAGGGTGTGGGCATTGCCGAGGGCCTGAAGGCGGTCCAAAAACGTATCTCTTTGCGCCTCAATTTCAGTTGTGCCTGCTAATGATTGCCGTGCTAACGCCCTCACCAAAGCCACAAGGTTCCGCATCCGATGAGCGAGTTCAGAATTGGTAACCTCCAATTGGCGTTGGGCAAAAACGGTTCCGGTCGTTTCGATGACGGTATCCATTATGCCGACGACCCGTCCCGTCTCATTTCGGATAGGACTGTAGCAGAAGGTAAAGAAGGCTTGTTCATCAAAGCCGTTTCGGTTGATCCGCAGCGGAAAGTTCTCGATGAACGTGGGGTGTCCGGCGAATGCCTTTTCGGCTATTGGTCCGATTTCAGGCCAAGCCTCAGACCAGACTTCAGCAAAGGAGCGACCGATCGCCTCCGGCTTTGAACCCAAGATCGGCTTGAAGGCATCATTGTGTAGCGTTACCAGTTCATTCCCCCACGCGATTGCTTTGGGAAAACTGGAACTAAGCATAAGTCCAACGGCAATCCTAAGCGCCGGCGTCCACGCCTCTATGGGTCCGAGTTCGGTGCGAACCCAATCGGTCGCGGCTATAATCTCTGCTGAACGTCCACCGCCTTGCAGAAAGAAGAAATCGTGCTTCATCTGCCCCTCCTTGCAAATAAATTCCTAGCATGTAGAGGAGCGCTTGGCAGTAGCCATGCGTCAGTAGAGCCATCAAAGCTGATTTAATGATTTTTGCAGGGCCATAGCCCAGGTCTGGTGGACCGGGTGCCTCACGTTCCTAAGGGAACTGAAACAGACAAGATGTTGCGCTACGCTCTCGTCCAGCTAAAGCATCCAAGCGGCAACAGGGAATTGCTCACCAGCATCGCACCATAGCGATAAAGTTCTGACGGATTCCCCCCAGAGGTCATATCGATAGCCCATATCTGCCCCGACGCATCCGAGCCGATCATTCTACCGTCTACCGCCGTAATGGCAGCGAAAGCCTGTTGCTCGCTGATATCGGGCCGGAAAAGCACCACCACTTGCGTTTGATCAGAAGGCGGGAGAGCGGCAAGCGGCCCGGCGATCGCGGTAGCTAGGAGGAGGGTCAGTGGCGAACTCATCACACGACTTCTGCCGCTTGGTCCGCCTCGGCGCATCATCCAGCCAATCGCTACGGGGACGATTCCGAACACGGCGAACCAGAGCAAATCCCAAAACAGCGGGTTATCGACGTCCATGCGGATGCGGTGAATGCCCAAGATCCAGTGAGATAGAACGCTGTCGAGGATGTGCCAGACCCCAAAGCCGAGCAGTGCATTAGCGAATAGGCGCCAATCGGCGCCAGATGCCGGAAACTCTTTTCGCGCCCGCCAGAGCAGCCAAAGGCCTATGCCCGCGATGATGTACATCAGGAGGTGGAAGATACCGTCCCAGAGAATGAGGACGCGAATATCCTGCCGCGCCTGCTCTACGCCGCTCAACAGATGATGCCACTGCAATATCTGGTGGAGGAGGATGCCATCAAAAAAGCCCCCCATGCCCACGCCGAGCGCGAAGCCGGCCCCCTCAAATCGGCCTGAGAAGCGGCCTTCTTTGGTAGTCATTGGCGGGTCGGTCATCGCTTCGCCTCCGATTCCTCGATAGCCAACATTTCAGGACCACCAACGTTCCCCTTGAGGAGAGTGCCCATAACTGAGACTAAGTTGGAGTGGACTGCGGACTGGCAGGTTTGGAGTACCAACGCCGAAAGACCAGCGGCAAGACGTGCCCTCCCGAAACCGTCGTTTCGAAGATCAACGCCGACTTCAAACGTCCGTCGTGCCCCGCCGATCCAAGAATAGACGTGGCAGCCGGCGAACGGCTCGCACCACGGAGCCAGCAGGCGAGTGAAACGGCCAATGCCGCCCCCCTCAAGGGCGGCCGCCACCAGCAGGTCGCCGTTGTTGAACACCGGGCCGCGGCCTGGCATGAGCGTCACCGCATCGCCGTGCGCTCGAACGCCCAAGGTGAGAGGTCGCCATGTGCGTCTCGTTAAGAGACACTACGATGCTCCGAGAGGTCGGCGGGCATCGTCGGCGCGGGATGGTCGCGCAGATAGCTCGCAGCGGCCACCGCCGCGACGCGAAGCGAGGCGGGGCCCGATCGGCGGCGCGATCATATCGTTCTCCAACCGCTCGCTAGCCGGATGCCCGCCTGTACCGGCCTGCCACGATGTCGATCATCCCGAAGTCGACGCACACCTCCACCTCATGCCGGATAACGGCGCATGAAGAAGCAAGCATCGGCCACAGCAATATGTCCGCGGCAACTCGCCCGTCTGATGCTCCGGCGGTCCGTGCAAGGTGTTCGAGCAGTTTCGAAGATGGCTTATTAACTGGTAATTAGAAGATCCTGCCATCAAATACTCATGCATTTTACGTATGCTGGGGGGGTTCTTGATGTCTACCGTTCGATTTTCATCTCGGGACGCACCGAAGCCGACCCCCCGTGTCTTCATCAATTTTCATGCACGCTACACGGTTATAAACTCCGCAACCTACGGCCACTCTCCAGTCATCCGTAGTTGTCTGACAAGATCAATTTCAACCACCAGAGTTGTGCTGGAAGACCTCGACGCGCCTGTAGTTGGAACTAACATTCATCTCACTATTGCTACGCTCGGCGCCTTTTCTGCGCGCGTCAGCGAGAACCTGAGAACCGGGTTTGCCGCGGACGTTGAAGGCACGCCCACAGAAATAGTCAAACTGGGGCTTAGGCTAAGCTGGTTGAAACGCCTCCAGAACCGCGAAACAAGGAATCGGCGCATTCATCAGCGCTTCGCGTTGCCGCCACTTGCAGTCGAGTTGAGGAGGGAGGATGGCAGTTTAGTGCCTGCGACACTGATAGATTTGTCATGCTCGGGAGCCGGAGTCCGCGTTCCATCTCGTCTGCCTATCGGCACGCTTGTCGCGGTCAACGGGATATCTGGACACGTTGTCCGCTGCTTTGATGGAGGGGTGGGGATACGCTTTGGTGATTTGTACTCGCTCATTGACCTCAAACAGCGGCTGGTCGCCCAAAGCGAACGCTAGACAGCAGCAATTTCCCTGGATTGGCGCGGAAAGGTCAAGCTCACGAACCGTGAGAACTCGCGAAAAAGATCTTGATCGATTTTGCCATGCATGGCGCGCATAATTTCCAGAGCCACGTCCGGATCGCGTGGCGGCTTGTATGGACGTCGTTCGAGAAGCGCGCTGAAGATGTCGCACAAGGTGATAATGCGAGCAAAATCGGTCACCTCGTCACCACATAGCCCATCGGGATATCCTGACCCATCAAGATACTCATGATGATGCAAAATCGCGTCCAGCACCCGGCTGTCGCCAAAGCCCTGTCGCCGAAGGCAGTTCCATCCGGTGCGGGGGTGAGATTCGATGATAGCCCTCTCCTCATCATTCAACTTGCCAGGCTTGTTGAGAATTGAAAGAGGGACTTTAGCCTTCCCGATGTCATGCAATATGGCCGCACAAGTCAAATCGAGTACATCGCGCGACGGAAGTCCAAGATGCAACGCATAGCCAGCAACAACGCCCGCCACCATGACACAATGTTGGGATGTCAGCTCATCTATCTCCCAAGCTTGGTCGAGCCAACCTGATATTCCTACGTCATTGACGGCGTCGACTAGAAACGAAGCACTCCGCAGGATTTGCGGATGAGAGATTGGCTTATTGAGAGCGAGAGCGCTGAAGGCATTGTCTAAAGTCGCCACAGTCAACTTTAGGGCGGCTGTGACGGCAGCGGCTACTAGTTGACCAAGTTGCGCCGGTAGTTCAGCAGGCGCGCGATGGCGGGTGATGAGAACGCGTGCACCAAAGGCCCAGGCTTGCACGTTTTCCAGTGCGGACCGACCACTGACGAGAAAAATCGACTGCAGTTCGTGCTCTACGGCGTCCATCTTCATGCGCGCCGTTTCGCAGGATCTCGATCTAGACAGGTCGAGATCCCACACCACCACGCACCCTCCAAGCGTGCCGGCTCGAATATCATCGAGCATGACAACGTCCAACACGCAGCGCGGCCCGAGTGATCGGAGAAGCTCAGCGGTCCTTTCGTAATCGTCTGTGATCAAATACACCGTCACCCTCCGTTTGCTGGAACTATGCAGCGCATGTGATTTCTGACCGCTTAACATGGACGCTACACCGAGAGGGTGAAAATCGGGAAGATCGCGATGTTCAACGCGACGCCAATCCAGCGGTCGACCGCCTAGTAGAGCAGTCGATCGCTCGAACAAGTGTGTAAGCGACGTTGCATTACCGCGATCTGCACGTCCTTGAGAGCAACGTGGGCAACATTGGGGTCGAGCCAAACATCGCAATCCATGTCGCGGCTGGCGAATAGCATGCTCTTGGACCAGTCACTGACCAGTTACAGGACTTTGATCGCAGCGCGGCGCGATCGGGTTGCCGTTGTCGATCGCCAGCATAAATAGGAGCGGTTTGAGACAGAAATGCTGCGAGCAGCAACAATCGGGATTTGCTCGGCGCCATCGTGATTCTTCTGAGAAGATACCCCAGCTGGCTTTGCGCAGCATCTGACCACGTTCAGCATGGAGATTCAGTCGAATTAAGCTTGTGGAAGTCACGTTTCTAAAGGCCATGTATAGGGTTAGATGCCTAGATGAGCTGGGGAATGAAGGAACCTGTTGGCCATGGAGCTCGATATTGTCACGCTTTTCGTCGCCGACATTTGCGTGCTCGTTATCTCGGCAATCGCTTATACGGGCATTTTCTTGCGGCACCGCGATGACCACTATTGGCTCCTCTGGATTGGTGCCAACCTGGTTCTTGCATCTGGCTTGGTCGTTTACGTTTTCTGGCCGGACGTCCCACCGCATCTAGCGATGATTGGGGACGCGCTTCTGATAATGGGATTCGCCCTACGCCTGGCGGCTGTGCGGTCGTTTGGCGGTCGTCGGACCCGTATAGTCTCATCCCTTGCGACGCTTCTAGCCATTGGCACCATCGTCGCTGCTGCGAGCACATACAGCGTCGGCTTTACGCTGGTGAATATCACTCTGACCGTTCAATCACTGCTCATTGCCTATGAATTCTGGCGCGATCGGCATGATCGATTGAGTTCGCGTTACGGATTGGTTGCGGCCTACATTCTAATGGCAACGTCCTTCGCCACCCGCGCTGGTCAAGGGCTTTTCCTCCCCGAACAGATTATTACCTATATTCCTTATGATCCTGTGCTGGAGTTTCATTTGCTGATCGCTCTGATCCATGTCACTGCCGGCAGCATGCTGGTGCTTTCCCTGGCATCGGAACGTTCAGCTCAAAGCCTAGAGGCAGCCGCTAATCGCGATCCGTTGACGGGCCTGTTCAACCGCCGCGCATTCGAAGCCCAGTTGCGCAAGTGCGTGTCGCAAGATGCGGTCTCGATTATCCTTGTGGATATCGACCGATTCAAAGCCATCAACGATCGTTATGGTCATGCTGCGGGCGACGCAGTGCTCAGAAAGGTATCAGTGGTGTTTTCGCACGTCGTGGGAACACACGGTCATATTGCGCGAGTTGGCGGTGAGGAATTCGCCGTAGTCCTGGCAGCAGTTCGAAATCATGAAACATTGATCATTGCCGAGCGTCTAAGGCAGGCAATTGAGGCGGAGGCAGTGCCTTTCGGGCCGCACACGATCCGAGTGACCGCCAGCCTTGGCATCGCTCACATGCCCCAAGCTGGTGGCGACCCAATGGAGCTTTTTAAGGTCGCAGATCGGGCTCTTTATCGGGCCAAGGCCAGTGGCCGCAACGCATGTATCCTGGACGGTAGCGGGTCTTTGAGTACCACGATTGAAAAAAGGAACTGGCGATCCCAACAGGTCAACAGGCGGGCCAGTGTACCGCTTCATCTTCTTTAGCTCATGGGATCGCACGCGGCATCACGGCTCTACCACTCGGGCCGCAGATGGTGTTTTACCGGCTCGTTGGTGCCTGCCCATAGTGGACCATTCGAAACTGGTGCTGATCCGGAGCAGAAGCAAACACTCCTTGAGTGGTCACGCTATAGCGCGATGATGGTTGCGTGGCGACGGCGAACGCGATGACGACCTGGCGCGGGGTGTCCTTTTCATGGGATGACTTAAGCCTCATGACAGAGACAACTGTGCTGCCGACGGATAGCAGATTCTCGACATGGAGCCGGCGTCCTCCCGACCGGCTCATAACCGCTTCACCAGCTAGAAGTGGTCGTCTTTGGATGGCCGGCTAACGTGCGGCGAACATCTCACATGGGGTCGCTCTCAGTCGCTTGCAGGCATCGGGTGGGATTCCCCCAGTTTGCAACGCGCCCACCTTGCCTAACGGATCAAAGTTCTTACGCGGCCGGCTGAGCAGGTTCGTGAGTCGGCGCGGTGACGACAACCTGCATGCCGGGCTAGTTCTCGTTGTAGTCGATCGTGCCGTTGAGGCGCTGGATCAGCGCGGTCAGCATCCGAGTGCTGAAGCCTGTTCCCTCGGTCTTGCCCGAGTGGCCGTTGCCACGATCCGCTACGACCAGTTGATGGCGTTGCGATGTTGCTCGACCAACACCTGCACCGGTCCGGCTCTCGCCATAGGCATACTTCTGACGTTGATGACGAGCTCGTTAAGAATGAGGCCAGGGCTGACAGCACGGTCCGTGCTAGCATTATTTGGGGCGGAGGTGCGGCAGGAGCGAAGCGCTTCTGGCCATTTGATGGGATGGTCTCAGGTTAACCACCGGAACGAGAGGGGATAGCCGAGGTTGATCTCCATTGAATTACAACGGGAGCCGATCATGGCCAAAAGCTTCGAGAAGGGCGACAAGGTCGTATGGGACACCAGCCAGGGCGAGACACACGGTAACGTGGTCAGGAAGCAGACCTCCGAAACCCAAATTAAATCTCACAGAGTTGCTGCGTCCAAGGATGACCCGCAATACATCGTGCAAAGCGACAAATCGGGCAAGAAAGCAGCGCACAAACCGGGCGAACTGAGGAAGAAGCCCTGAACGGGAAAGAAAGAAGCGAGGCTTTCCGCTGCGCTGTAGAAGGCTTCAGGCGCGGTTTGCCAATCTTCGTTCTTACCCACAACGACGCCGACGGCCTTTCCGCCGCAGCGTTGCTTAAACGGGCTTTCCGGCGCGCCGGCAAAGTGACACGGGTCCGCATTCTGCGGAGAGGCGAAAACCCCTGGAGCAATGCGGTGCGGGAAGAAGTCATGCAATCGGCCAATGCTGGTCTTTTGGTGACCGATCTTGGCGTCCGCGCTGAACCGATCAACGCGGAGACGTGCACAGTGTTCATCGATCATCACGTCCCGCAAGGTGTCCCAACGGGCGCGACTGTTATTTCCGGCTACGGCGAACAGCCCACTCCGACATCGAGTCTGCTGGCTTGGCAATGTGCTGGCGCGCTGGCCGATGTCGATGACCTTTTGTGGCTCGCGGCGTTGGGTATCATCGGCGACCTGGGCAGCAAGGCGAGCTTCGACGAACTGGCGACAGCGAAGCGGCGCTATAGTGCAACGGCTTTGCAGCAGGCCACAGCGCTGATCAACGCGTCGCGGCGGGCGAGCGCCGGCGATGCGCGCCCGGCTTTCGATCTACTCACAAAAGCTGGCTCTCCGCGCGACGTCATCTCAGGCAATCACCCGGAAACAGCGATCCTCCGTAGCGCCCAACTGGAGGTGAATGCGGCGCTGCAGACAGCGAAGCGAGTTGCGCCGAAGATCAGGAACGGGGTAGCGCTGATCTTGTTCGATTCACCGTGCCAGGTTCACCCTCTTATCGCCCAGACGTGGCGCGTACGCCTCAAGGGCAACATTGTGATCGCCGCCAACAGCGGATATCGTCAAGGTTGGGTGCATTTTAGCGCCCGCAGCGCGACGGGGACAAACCTTGTGGATTTCCTGCGCGAGAGAGCGCCAGAGGGAGCCGACGAAAATTACGGAAGTGGGCATGAACAGGCGACTGGGGGCGCATTGCGCCCGGATGCATGGAACGAGTTCGTCGGAAAGCTAGGTTTCGGCCCGGAAGTGAGGGTTGTGTCATGAGCGAAGGCGCCATGAGACTCGGATTTCCGGTAAAGGTCCTATCGCAGCCGGGTGTAAAATCCAACGACACGAGACGATGGGCCAATAGCCCGCATCTGAAAGTCTCCCTTGAATATCTTGACGTGATCTTCGACTTTCTCGCGAAGCACCGCATCCGAATGTACCGGATGTCATCGGACCTGGCGCCCTATGCGACCCATCCCGATATGCCGCAATTTCACGGAATGGTTCAGGAAAGCAAACCCGAACTGGCCCTAATTGGCGCGAAGGCGCGGAGCCTCGATATCCGCCTCTCCTTCCACCCATCGCAATACATCATTCTAAACAGCGGCGATGCCAATCTCGTAGACAAGAGCATTTGCGACCTGGTGTCACAGGCTGAAATCCTCGATTTGATGGAGATGGGTCCGGAATGCGTCCTGGTCATCCACGTGGGCGGAACGTATGAGGATCGGACGACAAGTTGCAGGCGCTGGATCGAGACTTGGGAGAGAAAGCTCCCCGAACCGGTGAAGCGGCGCCTTGTTCTCGAACACGACGATATGCGCTTTAGCGCGAGCGATACACTCTGGATCAACGAGAATACAGGTGTTCCTCTCGTCTTCGATCACCAGCATTTTTGGTGCCTTAATCCGGATAATTTAGACATGCGGGAGACACTAACTCGTATGCTTGCAACATGGCCATCTGGCATGCGGCCGAAAGTACATTTTTCCTCGCCGCGAACCGAATTGCGGGAGGTTCGGCGCAAGGATCCGAAGACACGTAAAGTCACTACCGCCAATATTGCACCCGTCTGGACCGGCCACGCGGATTTCTGCCATCCGTTCGAGTTCATCTCTTTCATGCGCATGACCGAGGGCCTTGAGTTCGACGTCATGCTCGAGGCCAAGGCAAAGGATCTTGCGCTGATCCGACTACGCCTCGATCTGATCAAATACGCTCCTGACGTAGCTGTGCGTTTTGGCCTGATAGCAACCGATGAGCAATGGGCGGTGGAGCAAACGGACAAGGTGCTCGAAGCAGGCGGCTGAATCAATACGCATCCTTGTCCGGGACGCTCGCACTACAGTTAGTTCCATGAAGCGCAAAGCCTGCTAGCTTTAGAAGCGTTGCGACAGTTCAGAGAATCCTATCCTTTCTTGTGGCCAACTACTCCGCCAGTGGGTCGTAGGTTTGAGGCGGCTGCGCAGTATTGGATAGCTCGCTCAGATCCACTCCGGCCTCACTCAAAGACGCTTCGGCTTTCTGGCGGTCCTCCTCGGCCAATTCAGGTTCCCGGGCCAAGATCCATCCGGTATCCCCGTCTGGAGAATAGACGGCAGCCCACGGATATTGTCCGCCTTCCTCATCACCAACCGCTGCCACGACGTAATTTATGCCCGGTGTTTTGGTGTCATCGCCGAACTCAACCGAGAAGGTATTGAAGTTGCCATCAACAACCTCGGCCTCGCCAATGATCCCTTGTTCATCGACAGAAGCACGGTCGCACCTGTTGATGACCTCCATGGTGGCGTCGTCGATTAGATTGTAAGCAGCAGTTACGCCGCCCTCGCAGTCTTGCTGATATGGCGTGGGTGTGCGGGCGATCTCGTACCAAACCCCAGTGTAGGACTGCGGATTGATTTCCAGAGCTGTAGTAGTGCCAGCTTCTTGCGCGATCGCCGGGGCGACCAGGAGCATGGTAACGCCCAACGCTATCGGTAAGCGCATATCGTTTCTCCTTTTCATGTTCAAGATGAACAACAGCGGAGAGCGAGGGTTCCAATACCTTGGTTGCGATTAAGTTTTAGTTTCGGCGAGTTTCGCCAGTTGATCCACGACGGTGCCCCAGCCATCGTGAAAGCCGAGTTCTTCATGTTTTTCGCGATCCGCACGACTTTTGTGCAGAGCCTGTGCGCGGTAGTGCGTGCCATCTGGGTGGTCAGCAAGGGTGATAATTGCCGTCACAAAGCCATTTGCGGCGGGTCGCCAGCCACCGGTCAGCGCATTTGTGTAGACGATGCGTTCCTTGGGAAGGACGTCGAGAAAGCAGGCAGACAGGTGCGGCACGAATGGCCCATTATCCTCACGCATCTCGGTGACGAACGCTCCACCTGGTTGGACCTCCAGGCTGACGACGCGGCAGGTGATGGGATGTGGTATCCACCATTGAGCCAGTCGTTCGGGGTCCACCCATGCATTCCAGACGCGGTCTCGCGGCGCCTTGATAATTCGCGATACTTCGAGATCCAGTTCAGCGGTCACGGATCGTTGCCCTCCTCTTTCTGTTCCAGCATTACAAACGCCTCCAGCCGATCGGCCTGCGCTTCCCAAATTCTCCGCTGCTCCACAAGCCATCGCTCGGCATTGGAGAGACCTGGCCCGTCGATCAAGCAGGTGCGGGTCCGCCCGGCCTTTCTCGTCCGGATCATCCCGCTGTTTTCAAGAAGCCGGATGTGCTTCATGAACGATGGAAGTCCCATGTCGAAGGGTCTTGCGAGTTCGCTGACACTGGCCGGCCCTTGCCCGAGCCGGGCAATGACGGCACGGCGGGTCGGATCGGCGAGCGCCAGAAAGATCACGCTGAGATCGTCGGGCATTTGCGGGGAGGCTGATACTATCATCGTGTTCTTCAAACCTCTGCAGCGCTGGAAACTGACAGATTGGTCTGCCCACGGACATATGTTCCAGCCGCTCCATCGCCGGTGTTCTCAAGACGACACATAATGAGACCCGAAGGCGTCCTCTCCTCGGAAAGCAGGTTGAAACCTGATGGTGCTTGCGTGTCGCCAAACAGTTTTCGTCCCTGGCCCACAATCACCGGAGCGATCGCGATACGCAGTTCGTCAACGAGATTTGCAGCTAGGAGGGACCGGCCCAATCGGCCGCTGCCGTGCACCTGCAGTTCGCCGCTTCCATCCTGTTTGAGTGCGGCGACTGCGGCTTCAACGTCATGGTTCAAGACCGTTGCTGGACCCCAGCTTGTATCGACAGGAGAGGAGGCCGCCACATACTTGGGAAGCGTGTTGAGCCGAGCGGCGTTGCGATCGGCTGGATCGGTTATGGTGGGCCAGACAGCGGCAAATTCCTCATAGGTCCGTCGTCCGAACAGAAATCCGGTCGCAGTCGCTGCCCATGCCTCCACCGTTTCCTCCAGAGCCGCATCAACAAAGGGCACAAACCAACCGCCGCGCTCAAAGCCGCCGGACCGATCCTCATCCGGAGACCCCGGACCCTGATAGACACCGTCGAGAGATAAAAAGTTCAGAACGACAACGCGCACTTTAGCCTCCACGCATAATAGTTTTCCTTCAGGCCAACTATCACGAGCTGATACTTCGCTCAAGAGCAAAGTGATAACCTCGTCGCGTTAGTCGCAAGGTTTCCTGGAATGGAAACTTTCATTGAACTCGCATGCGTTATGGTTTAACCGTTTCCTTGTCTGGAAACTAATGGATGCAACAATGGCCCTCACGCTCTACCTCCACCCGCTCGCTTCCTTCTGCCATAAGGTTCTGATCAGCCTTTATGAGAACGGCACCGTTTTCGAGCCCAGCCTCGTCGACTTCTCCAACCCCGGATCCGCTGCCGCGCATATCGAACGCTGGCCGGTGGGCAAGATCCCCGTATTGCATGACAGCATCGACAACCGCGTTGTCGCCGAAACCAGCATCATCATCGAATATCTCCAGCTGCACTATGCCGGTCCGGTTCAACTGATACCGACCGAGACGGAACAAGAGCTCGATGTTCGCCTTTGGGATCGCTTCTTCGATCTCTATGTCAGCGTGCCCATGCAAAAGATCGTCGGCGATCGTATTCGGCCCGAAGGCGCCGCCGATCCCCACGGCGTTGCGGAAGCGCACGCGACGCTAGAGACGGCCTACGACATGATCGAGGCAAGAATGGCGGGCCGCAGCTGGATTGTAGGGGAGACGTTCACCATGGCGGATTGTTCAGCGCTACCAGCCTTGTTCTTTGGGTCCATCGTGCATCCGCTTGGCGATGGCAGACCACAATCGCGAGATTATTTCGAGCGCCTGCTGGCGCGGCCATCGGTGCAACGCGTGCTTGCTGAAGCACAGCCCTACTTCAAGTTCTTTCCTTATCGAGACGCAATGCCGTCCCGCTTTTTGGAACCTGTGGCATGACTGAAACAGAAAGCATCGACCGCTATTTCCAGGCCATGGCTGACCCCTACCGGCGCGGGTTTGTCGAGCGCCTCTCCAAGGGGCCGGCTTCGGTGAAGGAGTTGGCAGCCCCTGCCAACGTTCAATTGCCGGCGGTACTCAAGCACCTTCGGGTGCTCGAAGACGGGGGCATTGTCGTCAGCGAGAAAGTCGGGCGCGTGCGCACCTATCGCATGCGGCCCGATGCCTTTGATGTAACGACCAACTGGATAGAGCAGCGCCAGCGCGACATGAATGCTGCTTTCGACAGATTGGCGACCGCAATGGTCGAAGTGCCCGAGGAGAAGGATCACTGATGGGTATCAATGTCGACCATCGCAGCTTCGTCATTGAACGTGAGCTGCCAGGTAGCCCGGCCCATGCTTTTCGCTTCTGGTCCGACCATCAGCTCAAGCGGCGCTGGAACAGCTGCCATCCGGATTGGATCGTCATCGAGGATCGGTTCGACTTCCGCATCGATGGGCATGAGAGCATGATCTGGCGCATGCCGGATGGAACCGAACAGGCGATGCTGGCTCACTTCCTCGAAGTTCACCCCCGCCAACGCATCGTCTATGCCTACACGATGCGGACCAATGGCAATCCGATTTCATCCTCGCTCGTGACCGTCGAGTTCGAAGGCCAGGATGAAAAAACCACGATGACCTTCACCGAACAAGCTGTCTTCGCAAGCGTGAAGGACGGAGACATACGGGAGGCCGGCACGGGCATCGGCTTCGCCCGTCTCCAGGAAGCGATGATGGATTTTGTGGAGGACACGAGCCGCTTTTGAGAAACCATCGGTTAGTGTGCAGCGGCTTCCCGGACTTGCCGCCTAACCGTCTGAATGCTGTTGGAATAACGGGACGCCTCGACCGCCCTTCCCCTTCGCTATTTGATTTCCTGATCAGCAAAGTTGAGCCACCATGGAAGCTTACACTCTTAGCCTAATTGGACTGCTTGTACTCAGTCTCTTGTCCGTTTGTTTGGCTATTTACTCCGGAGCCTCAAAAGGGCGGGCCGGCGTGCTGTCTGGGCCAGTTATTCCGGCCAACGACGACAATCTTCTCTATCGCATTGATCGCGTCCACATGAACTCGGTGGAGGCGCTGGTACCGTTCGTGGTACCCGCCATCTTGGCGATATTGGTAGGGGTTGAGCCGATGATGCTGGCCGCGCTGGTGTGGGGGCAAATCGCAATACGGCTGCTTCACCTAACCGTCTACCTGCGCGGCGGCAAAGCGGCCAAGGGAGGGAATCTCAGAACCATCCTCTATGTTTCTGGTGCACTCGTCACGCTGTCTCTTGTGGTGGTGACCGGCTGGACCATCCTTTTGTGAGTGGTCGGCCTGAGCTTCAAAAGATTGTCGGCTCCTCGCGGGACCCCGCGCAATGTGTCCCGGTTATTGGGCAGAAACCGGCTGCTTTGGGATCGGCGGCGTCAAGATGAACAACCGCAAAGGGAGCCGTTTACCGAAGGGCCGCATTCTCAAATACTTATTCAGGTCTCAAAAATTGACTTCACCGAAAATCCCGCGCCTTGACCTTAAGCGAATCGATATGCAGATCGGGAATGTAGATATCGCGAGCGCGCAATTCCTTGGGCGGCAGACCGCGTGGATCTGGCGTCGGCGCCCCATGATGGAATTCATCGCCTCGCCCATGCGGGGTCGGGAACAGACCGTTGCGTTCGCCCACACTGGCCAGTTCGTCCGAGAGGTCGAAAATCTGATGGGCGATCAAATGGACCACCTCGCCCTCGCGCTGAATCCGACCCTTCACCGAAATCATCCCCGAAGTGAGGATGATGCGCCGGTGCTGTTCGAAGACCTTCTTCCAGATGACGAGATTGGCGATACCGGTTTCGTCCTCAAGGGTGATGAACATAACGCCTTTGGCGCTGCCGGGTCGCTGGCGCACGAGAACAATGCCGGCAGCCTCGAGCCAACGGCCATCCTGCGCCGCCATGGCGCTGGCGCAGGTAACCACGCTACGTCGGGACAAATCCTGGCGCAGAAAGCTTGCCGGATGGCTGCGGAGTGAAAGACCGACATGGCGATAGTCCGCGACGACCTCGCTGCCGTCGCGCATGGGCCGCAAGGTAACCGCAGGTTCGGACACCTCGGAAACCGTCTGCCCCTCGCTTGCTGATGCCGCAGCAAACAAGGGAAGCTCTTCATCGCGTAAACCCTTTATGGCCCAAATGGCTTCACGGCGTGCCAGACCGAAGCCCTCCCGGAACGCGTCCGCCTCGGCGATCTGGGTGAGAGCGGCGATCGGCACCCCTGCCCTTCGCCAAAGATCGTCGACGGAAGCGAAGGGTTGATCGGCCCGCGCGGCGACAATGGCAGCAGCGTGGATGTTGGATAGCCCCTTGACCATGCGTAGTCCTAGGCGCACGGCAAACCGCTCCTCCTCATCCGGCGCTTCCAGCGTGCAATCCCATCTCGAAGTGTTCACGCAGATCGGCAGAACCCTGATGCCGTGCTCTTGGGCATCGCGCACAATCTGGGCGGGAGCATAGAACCCCATCGGTTGTGAGTTGAGCAACGCGGCACAGAACACGTCCGGGTGCCAGCATTTGAGCCAGGCACTGGCATAGGCGATGAGGGCAAAGGAAGCAGCATGGCTTTCGGGAAAGCCATACGATCCAAACCCCTCGAGCTGCTTGAAGGTTTGTTCGGCAAATTCTCGCTCGTATCCATTGGCGATCATGCCATCGATCAGCTTGTCGCGGAATTTGCTGACCCCGCCGGTGAACTTGAACGTGGCCATCGATTTGCGCAGCATATCCGCTTCCCCCGGGGTGAAGCCCGCGCATTCAATGGCGACCCGCATGGCCTGCTCCTGGAACAGCGGTACGCCCAACGTCTTGCCCAAGACCTTTTCCAGATCAGGCCTCGGGTAATGCACAGGCTCGAGCCCCTCGCGGCGGCGCAGGTAAGGATGGACCATATCGCCCTGGATCGGGCCGGGTCGGACAATCGCCACCTGGACGACAAGATCGTAATAGGTGCGCGGCTTTAAGCGGGGCAACATGCTCATCTGGGCACGGGACTCGATCTGGAAGGTGCCCAGCGTATCGGCCTTGCGGATCATGGCGTAGGTCCGCGGATCCTCGGCCGGGATGGTCGCGAGGTCGAGCGCAACCCCTTTGTGATCGGCCAAGAGATCGAGGCCCTTCTTCATGCAGGTGAGCATGCCCAATGCCAGGACGTCGACCTTCATGAACTTGAGCGAATCAATATCGTCCTTGTCCCACTCGATCACCTGCCGATCATCCATGGCCGCCGGCTCAATGGGCACGAGATCATCGAGCCGGTCATGGGTCAGAACGAAGCCGCCGGGATGCTGGGACAGATGCCGCGGTGCACCCATAAGTTGACGGGCGAGATCGAGCGTTAGTCGCAACCGCCGGTCAGCGAGGTTGAGATTGAGGTCTTTAACATGGGTCGTCTCTACGCCCTCCTCCGACCACGACCAGATCTGACCCGAGATAGTCTTGATAAGATCTTCGGTCAGCCCCAGCGCCTTGCCAACATCGCGCAGTGCCCCCTTGGTTCGATATCGTGTCACGGTTGAGCACAGCGCTGCGCGATCCCGCCCATAGGCCTCGTAGACCCACTGAATCACCATCTCGCGCCGCTCATGCTCGAAATCGACATCGATATCGGGCGGCTCATGGCGCTCTTCGGAGACGAACCGCTCGAACAACAGATCGTTGCGGCCCGGATCGATCGAGGTGATACCGAGCACGAAACACACTGCTGAATTCGCCGCCGAGCCCCGCCCCTGACACAAGATATTTTGGGATCGCGCATAGCGGACGATGTTGTTGACCGTCAGGAAATACGGCGCGTAGTTGAGCTTGGCGATAAGGGTCAACTCATGGCGGAGTGTTGCCACCACCTCGTCGGGCACCCCTTCCGGATAGCGGTTGGCCGCGCCTTCCCAAGTCAGCCTTTCTAGCGTTTGCTGCGGGGTGAGTGATGGATCGTCCCGTTCTTCGGGATATTGGTATGCAAGCTCGCCCAGATCGAAGCGGCAGCGCTCGGTGATCTCCAGCGTTCGGTCCAATGCTTCAGGGTAGCGGCTAAACAGCCGGTGCATTTCTTCGGGCGGCTTGAGGTAGCGGTCGGCGTGGCGTTCCCGCCGCAAACCTAACGCGTCAATGGTAACGTTGTGACGGATTGCGGTCACCACATCCTGAAGGATGCGCCGACCCGGCTCGTGATAGAGCACGTCATTGGTGACCACAGTCGGCACGCCCATATATCGGGCAAGCTCAGAGAGCTCGTGAAGCCGCAACTGATCATTGGGCCGGCGCCTGAGGGCCAGTCCGAGATAAGCACGGTCCCCGAAAGCATCGCGCAGGCGCCGCAGCCGAAACCCGCATTCTTCATCGGCGAGGTCGGGCGCCAAAATGGCGATGAGGCCCTCACCATAGTCGGCCAGGTCCTCCCACTGCAGCTGGCACTTGCCCTTGCCTGCCCGGCGCTTGCCCAGGGACAGCAGGCGGCACAGGCGTGAATAGGCAGGCCGGTCGGTGGGATAGACCAAGACCGACATGCCGCAGACCAGATCGAGCCGGCAGCCGACGACCAGCCGCACGCCTGTGGCCTTTGCAGCTTCATAGGCGCGCACGATCCCGGAAAGGGAATTGCGGTCCACGACCCCCAACGTTTCGATGCCCAGGAGCGCGGCCGTGGCAAATAGCTCTTCGGCCGAGGATGCCCCCCGCAGAAACGAAAAATGGGTGGTCACCTGAAGTTCGGCGTATCGTGGTCCGCTCATCCGAAGATTCCGTGCATGAACCATTTGTGCGAGCCGGTTTCGGGATTCTCCCCGTCACCGGCGCGATAAACCCAAAAACGCTCACCGGCGTCGTCCTCAATCCGGAAGTAGTCCCGCACGGCAACAAGCTCGGCGTCGGCTCGCCACCACTCACCGAACACCCGCTCAGGTCCATCAGCCCGGCGCACGCGACGACGCACCCCGCGCCATGTGATCGAAACCGGTGGATGATCGGGCAGAAGGGCGATTGTCTCGATGGGTTCAGGCCGCGGCAGCAGGCGCGAGGGACGTGGCCAATGGCCCGGCCAGCCCTCACCGAGATCGGGAGACAGCGCCGCGACACGCGCAACCGAGCGTTCCGGAACATCGCTGGCCACTGGTGCAAACCGGTAAATGGCGCGTTCACCCACCCGGTTCGATAGGGTATCGATCAGGTCGGAAATGTCGGGCTCGGCCTCTTCGATCAGCAAGGAGGACGACTGCCGCTCACCCATCGGTTCGGCAATCGTTGCGGTCAAGGACATCACCTCGATGCCAAAGCCCGGGGCGATGGTCTCGATTTTGTCGCAGAGCAGCCGTGTCAGACGCCTGATGTCGCGGGCTGGCGTCGCGGTCCCTACGCGCACCGCTTCGATCCGGTTGTCAACGCAGTGACACAAAAGGTCGAGACGGCGAGCGCCCAGTCCACGAAGTTCGAGTTCTGTGCATAGCGACACCACCAGCTTGCTGATATATCGAGAAATGGTTTCGGCCGCCCCGATCGGTTCGGCGAAGGAACGGCGCACCTCGATAAGGTCGGCCGGACGCAGGGGTTCAATGGGTTCGCCCCGTTCTCCCAGCGCCTGAGCAATCCGACGCCCCAACTCCGGGCCAAACCTTAGAACAAGCGGCGCCCGGGGCTGAGAAAGCACATCTCCGACGGTGGCAAATCCAAGCTTGCGTAAGTCCTGGGACAAGTTGGTCGGCAGACGAAGCGCTTCAAGCGGCAATGGCAGCAAGACCTCTGTCCCGTGCCCTTCTGGCGCGACAAATGAGGGGTTGGCAGAAAAGCGTGCCAGTGCATGCGCCGCCCCGCGCGTATCGGCAATCGCGGCACGGGCCGAAATGCCCGACATGATCAGGCGCCCGAGCAACGTGTCGAGCAGCGCCGCTTCCCCGCCATGGAGGTGATCGGCCCCTGTGGAATCGATGATGAGGCCATCAGGGGCATCAACGGCGACGAACGGGCTCACACGCTGCAATGCCCAAAGCGCCAGCCGCTCAAGGCTTTCGACGTCGGCCTGCGGATCGGCGTATTCCACGTGTAAATCAGGCACCAGGATCTTGGCCTTGGTCAAAACCATACCGACCCCAAGACCGGCCGCGCGCGCGGCAGCGTCCGCCGCCACAAGTACATGACGGTTCTTTTCCCTGGCGGCGACCACCAAGGGTGCGTCAGCCGGCGGCGCTGCGTCGCCACCCGTCCGCCGCAGCCGGTCTGTCGGCCAGGTGGGAAGGTAGACCGAGATGACCCGAGCCATCACACGCCTCCACTTCAATATCGAGACTTTCGCCCGCCCGGGCGCGGATCAGCTCTACCAGCCAGCGCGGGCGCCCGACGCCCGGGACGGGCAATGGTCGCGACGGCAAAGCTGATACTCGCCAGCGGGTCACAGCCGCAGTCGGCTGCCCGAAATCGGAGGCATCGGTCTGCCGACGCCAGCGTCGGAGCGCAATGCCGATCGTTCCCGTACCTTCGGCAGCCAATTGTAGGCGCCGCGAGGCTGTCATCGACAACCGCGAAACTTCGCCCACGACCGCGCCCATACCGCCATGACGTAGGCCCTCTTCCATGCAGGCGAGAAGGGTTTTTTCGTCGCCCGTCTCGACATAGATCACCCGGTCGGGGGCGAGCCCGGCCTGCTCGAGGGCGGGTGCGAAGAGATCCTGCCGCGTAACGCACCAAAGCACCCGCCCTTTGGTCCTGGCCCCGATCCCTGCTGTAAAGTGGGCGGCAGCGGCTCCGTCGACAGCACCGTTGCCGCCCCCGGCGACCTCATGTAAGGCTCCCAGCGCCAGGCCACCACCCGGCAGCCGCTGGTCTATGGCGGCCAAGGCAAATGGCAACGTTTCCCGCGGGCGTACCGCAGCACCTTCCAGGTGCGCGATGCGCTCCCGAAGCTCGGCAATGGCGACGCTATCGGCATGGTGGGCCATTTGGTTGCTGGACTGTCTGGTGAATATATGTTCTCTATTTGTTCCTTGCGGGAAGGAGAGTCAACGGTCATCCTCATGTTGCCGTAAGCGCGAAAAAGTGGAGCATTTCCGAACCCCAGGTGTTGGCGGAATTTACTGCGATGTCTCTATTGGCAAAATTGCTTCTGGCCTGTGCCTTATCGCCCTTGTGATCGGTGTGGTCACAACCGCGTTAATGGTTGTTTCGGTCCTGTGAACAAGCTGTGGATTGTCGCAATGCAATTAGAACATACCGACGGCACGGGGGCCGGCATCGAGACTACCCGTAAGATCATTCACATTGACATGGATGCGTTTTTCGCTTCCGTCGAGCAGCGGGACAATCCCGAGTTGCGCGGCAAACCCGTGGCCGTTGGCGGCGCAGCCAAGCGCGGCGTGGTTGCCGCGGCGAGCTACGAAGCACGACAGTTCGGCGTTCGATCGGCCATGCCCTCGGTTACCGCAGCCAGAAAATGTCCAGAGCTGATCTTCGTTAAGCCGCGGTTCGAGGTCTATAAGGCAGTCTCCTCACAGATCCACGAGATCTTCGCCCAATATACGGCCTTGATCGAACCGCTATCCCTCGACGAAGCCTACCTCGACGTCACCGAAAACCTCAAGGGCATGACACTGGCCAATGAAATCGCCAGAGACATCAGGGCCAGAATCCTTGCCGTCACGGGACTGACCGCCTCCGCCGGTATCAGCTACAACAAGTTCTTGGCCAAGATGGCGTCGGGTCGCAACAAACCCAACGGCCAGTTCGTCATCACGCCCGCCGCGGGTGCTGCATACGTTGAGACTTTGCCGATCGGCAAATTCCACGGCATCGGTCCGGCGACAGCGGCACGGATGAATGCGCTCGGCATCAAGACCGGCGCCGACCTCAAGAAAAAGCCCCTGCCCTTTTTAAAGGAGAAATTCCGTTCGGCCGGAGAATACTACTTTTGGATCGCGAGGGGCGTGGACCATCGGTGCGTCAAACCCGATCGTATCCGAAAGTCCGTCAGTGGGGAAAATACCTTTTCTGACGATGTTCACGATTTGATGGTCGCAAAGAAAAAACTCGGACCGATCATCGATAAGGTTTGGCGCCATGTCGAAGCGAAAGAACTCTACGGCCGCACACTAACGCTTAAGATAAAATATTCCGATTTCGGAACAATCACCCGCAGCCGTACCGCGCCTCAGGTGTTAAAAATGCGGAGCGAAGTTGAAGCGGTTGCACACTCGCTGCTCGAGCCGATCTTTCCGGCCGACAAGGGCGTCCGCCTTCTCGGCATCAGCATTTCAGGCTTCCCGGATCATAAAGACACGACCAGCAATGAGGAACAGTTCGTCTTGCCGCTTTAGACAGGCAGATGGGCGTTCTAGCGGGTTCGCCGAGTTTGTTGTGTCCCTCGACGGCTGCGTCCGCAGCGCGGTAGGTAGCGGGATAGCGGCTCTTGGTTCATGTATTGGACAGCTGACGTTTTCACCCCGGCCAAACATCGACGAATTTTGGCACACCCCACCTGTCTCTTCGCCACACATAGATACACCATCTGCAGTCTACGCGCGGAATTGCCTTTCAGCTCACCTGCTGGCGCTGTGCTTCGCGCGAATTGAGCTCGGCCAAATAGGCCCGGAGCATCGAGGCCCGTCTGGGCCGGAAACTCATGCAGGCCAGTCTGACCTCGATCATCCGATCGATGCGGAACATGCGAAAGGCTTCGCGCAGGCAGCACCAGGCCAGCACCGTCAGGGTCCTGTCCGTATACATTACGGCCAACGGGAGAATGGTGCGCTCGGTCACCGCATGGTCTTTGTCCGCATAGCGGATCGCGAGCGCATTTTCCTCCCAGCAAGCCTCCCGGATGAGGTCCAGATCGACTACGGACGAGAAGCGGGCATCGGGCCGGTAGACCTGGGAAATGGCGTGGAACAGGTGCTGCTCGCCCTCATCCGGCAGCGTCGCGGCGATTTTGGCGATGACCGATTTGGCAGCCCTGGCCAATGCGGCGTCGCCCATATGCTTGACCTCGGCCAGCCCCAGGGCGAGCACCTCGATTTCAATGCGATCGAACGTCTGGGGCGGTAGCGAGTAGTCCTCGATCAATCGATAGCCATAGCCGCGTTCTCCCTCAGTGCGGGCCCCTGCCGCACGCAGGCTGTCGATGTCGCGATAGAGTGAGCGCAACGACATGCCAGTTTCCTCGGCGAGGCGCGCCGCCGTGATGGGCGCGGGCATGACCCGCATCGCCTGAAGAAGTCAAAAAAGGCGGTCCGCTCGCGCCATATCAAACTGCCGGAAATTGTCAGTTGGGCTCAGCTATATCAGCTGAATTATTCCGGACCAAGGAGACTTTGGGTGACCATCAAGACCACCGTTCACCTAAACTTTCAAGGCGACGCCCGGGCAGCGCTCGACTTCTAAAATCGGTCTTTGGCGGCGACCAAATGCTGGTGACTTATGCCGATGCCCATGCCGTCACCGACCCTTCTGAAGCCAACCAGATCATGTGGGGTCAAGTTGTTTCTGCCGATGGTTTCCATGTCATGGCCTATGACGTGCCGGGGGCACGCGCCTGGAACCCGGGCGAAATCCCGGTCTTTGTCTCGGTGCGCGGCGACGATGCCGACACTATCAAGTGCTATTGGGACAAGCTCTCCAAAGGGGGCACTATCATCCAGCCGATCGGCCCCGCCGGCTTCTCCCCGCTCTATGGCATGCCCAAGGACGCTTTTGGCATCACCTGGGTCCTTGACATGCAGGTCGTCTATCCTGCCGCGTGATATTCGGTCCAGGGCGGGTTTTGGCACCCGCCTCTTTCTCCGGAGACGCAAATGTTCGATGTTTTTGGCCAGATCAATTGGTTGGGTGTCATGCGGCTGCCGCTTCCGGGTGGAGGCGCGTCCCCGAACGCTCGCGTTATCCATGTGTTCTGTTTTACGGAACTTTGCCGGCTCTTGAATAAAGATGTATGCTGGGGTGCGCAGCCCCTAGGTGAAGGCCGTGAGGGTTGTGCGCAGGCGGTCCCTGGATGAGCAGGTTATTCCCTCAGGTATTAATAGCGAGAACGAGGGGAAGATCGAACAGCCGCGCCCAGGCCGTCGTCACAGCAGTTTGGACGGGGAGGATGTCTGTTCCCGTCGCCCACCAGCCATTGGCGGGGGCGACAAGCACAGTTGGTGAGCCCAAGGCCGATTGTAGCACCGGCCAGACAAGCAACTGTTCATAGCAAATTAGCGTCGTTGTCGGGAGGCCACCCACCCAAATGACCGGGTTTGCGAAGAAATCGGCCCGAGCACCCTCTTGCGTTCCAGATAATCTCAGCCAGGGCTGCCACATCGAAATCGGGACCGGCATGCGCTGCCGATAGCGAACCACGCTACCCTCTTGCGAGAGCTCGAGCATCACATTCCAATATCCGGTGTTATCGAAAATGATCGCGCCGCCAATGACGGTGACGCCGAGGCTTTCAAGCGCGTTGACCCAGAGCCTTTCGACCGTTGGGGTCCACACGCCAAGAGCGCCTTCGGGAAGAACGATCACCTGAGCACCGGCCATGGCCTCTTGCCGAACCCTGACAATGGTCTCGTGATGCTGCTCGTAGTCTGCGTATTGGCCGTTGTTACCGCCAAACTCAGTGGAGAGGCCAACCCACGCCCGCGGCAAATTGGGAGCGGTCCAGTTGGCAGCGGACCAGATCCAGAAGCCTGCGAAAACAAGAATCGGGATCGCCCGAAATCTTGTCGTCATAGCGAGAAGGCCGACAGCTGCCGCCCCAAGGCCGAGCCAGCTCCAACCGGGAAACAGAATGCCCGCGAGCGTAATTGGGTGAGCCCAACCGACAATGCCCAGAGGCGGTACGCTGAGCAGAACGGCGATGACAGCGTAACTGATCGTGCGTCCGCTGCCCGACCGCGGGGTCCAGAGCAAGGCATGGGTGGCAACAAAAGGGATCGACGCCGCGATCCAGAGCATTCCGCCCGCTCCCATGCCACTGCCGAAAAAGTTCACGACACTCTGGGGCAGACCGCGCGACGCTGCCAGAAAATATCCTGCCGCCACCAATGCCGCCACCAACCGGCTGGGAGCCAGGGACCAGAGCGCTGGAAACAGCATGGCGGCCGCAAGCAGCCGTGGCTCGCCACTCCATGCCAATATCCCGATGGAGATCGCGGCGGCGACGAGCAGAGTCGATCGCATGAGCTCAGGGATTAAGGACCAAGAGCGGTCGAGCCAGGCCAAGAACGCCGGTAGCCGGGATAGGGCCGAAATACCTTGAATCATAGGAACCTGAAAATTCAGAAAAGACAAAGAGGTGCCCAGGCGGCACGACGCCTCCTCTTGCCCCCGAAAGAGCCCTGCCCGCCCCATCGGCCGAGAGAACAACAGAATGCGGGAGATGGACGCCATCGATGGCGACTGATCGGCCGATGGCGACCTGCTGCCCGACCTGGGCGGCCACTGTTTTGATCAGCGGCGACATCCATCCGGGGCAAAGGCCGAAGCCGAGATAGCCACGCTCGCGCGCTGCGATGAACTCCGGACTTACCGGCGGGCAAATGAATACGCGATCGCCGACTGCGACATTGCGCGCGAGCGGCTCGATACGCCACACCCCGATCGGATAGCTTGGCGTTAAGTTGATCCGCAAGCCGAAGACAAAGCCGACCACGGCAAGTGAGCAGAGCAGCATAGCCGCAGCGGCAACAACGATGATGGGGGCGGCGCGACCGGTCATTTCAAGGCCCGGCCCCGGCGCTGGGTCTGGCGAAGGGCCTCGGTGCGTTTGGCCGCTGCGACAGTGCGCTTATGGGCACCAAGCTGCTGGGCGGCTCGCATCAAGGGCCAGGCGGCGGCCAGCCTTTGTTGCTCGGTCGGGATGAGACCGGCCGATGCCACCTTGAAAGCAGGACCGCTAGGGCTCATGGCGCCTTTACCGAGCAGCGCCCGGTCCCCGAAGCGTTCGGAAACTGCGCGGCTGAAAGCATCGATCTCGGCTTTGACCAAGGGGTCGGCGCCGGCCAAGCCGAGCGTTTCTGGCAGCTCGCTGCGATCGATGGCATCGCCTACCTTGGCGAGCACTGAGACCGCCGCAGGCGACAGGGTTGGGATATCGATCGAAGACCGCCGACGCATGTTCGCTTCCGCGGCGATGAGCTGTTTCAACGCCCGTTCGCGCATTATAAAGAAGCGCTCGAGATCGCGGCGTAGCGCCGGCAGGTTGGCCTTTGCGATGCTGCGATCGCTTCTTTGAGCGCTGCTGGCGAGAAGGCCGGTGCGGCCGCGCAGCGGCCCGTACCGCTCCGGCGCCCGTGCAAGTTGCTGCAGGCGATCAGATCGGGCGGCAGGATCGGAAAAGGCCGCCTCGATATGCATTGCGCGGAACGCGATTTCGGGTTCGGCAAAGATGCGACGAATGCGATCAGAGATCAGATCCCACTGCCTCGCAAGCCCCGTGTCTGATTGCAGCTTCGCTTCGGCCGCTTCGGCAATGGACAGCGCGAAGCTGGTGCCCCCCTTGACCATGGGTTGGGTCTTTCGAGTCGATTGAGAATGGATGGCCGATTTGCGGTCAAAGAGCCCAAGACGTGCACCGACGGTCCGTAGCTTTTCTCCAAGGTCGCTGAGACGATGCTTTTGGCGCAGCGCTGAGCCGAGCCGATCTTGCGTCAGCACGCGCGCCACGCGGAGGAGATGAAGACCACGGCTGTTGGCGAAGTTGAGCGCTTGACGGTAAAAACCACCTCCGCTGTAGTCCAGTGTTGTTTCCTTGGCATCGAGCCGTGAAAGGACGTTGGTCAGCCCACTGGCCATGGCAAAAGATTGCGAGCCATAATAGAGCGTCACCTCCTCGCGGTGTCGCGTCATGGCGACATAGGTCAGGTGGCGGTTAAGCGAGAGCGATGCGAGCACGCTGACGCGGTCGACAGTGGCGCCCTGTGACTTGTGGATAGTGGTGGCATAGCCATGATCGATATCGCGATAGCTGCATTGACAGATCTCGACCCGACGCCGCGCATCGCCCTCGCCGAGCTCAGCGACGATCCGCCCGGGCCAAGCTTTTACGACCTTGCCCAGCAAGCCGTTCTTGACCCCCAGCGTGCTGTCGTTTTGGAGGATTACGATCTGGTCGCCGGCTGCGAAATGGCGGACGCCATCCGCCGTGCGGAAGGCGTGGCCAGCTTCGAGAACGCCGCGTTTGATGAGCACTTCGCGCGCCCGCTCGTTGAGATCGCGGACATCCCGGCGCAGATGAGCGAGGATCAGCGTCGACTTATCGGGATCGTAAGCTCGGTCCCAATCGGCAATCAGCTTGTCGACGGCCTCGCCCTTTCCTTGCATACCGATTACCCGTCCGTTGGCGGCGTAGGTTTCAATTGCCGCCTTGGTCCGTCCGCGCGCCAGATTGAGCGACGCATCCCGCATCCAACTTTCCCTCTGCCGATAAATCGTCTCGAGCTCGGCATAACCTATGCGCTCGACTATGGCGCGGAACGCGGCCCCCGCTTCGATCGGCTGAAGCTGTTCCGGATCGCCAATCAGGACCAGCTTGGCGCCGGCCCTGGTGACCGCTTCCACCACATTCGCCATCTGCCTTGAGGCAATCATGCCGGCTTCGTCGAGGACCAGAACCGTCTTCTCATCGAGACGTTCTCTGCCCTCCTTCCAGCGCAGTTCCCACGATGCCAAGGTGCTCGAAACGATTCCGGCTTCCGTTTCGAGGCCCTCCGCTGCCTTACCCGCGAGTGCCCCGCCAATCACACGATAGCCTGCCCTATCCCATGCCGTGCGTGCGGCCTTCATCATCGTGGTCTTGCCGGCGCCAGCCCGTCCCACTACGGCCGCGATCCGCGCGTTGCCCGTAACATGCTCGATAGCGGCCCGC
This sequence comes from Pelagibacterium sp. H642, assembly GCF_031202855.1. Lineage (GTDB taxonomy): Bacteria > Pseudomonadota > Alphaproteobacteria > Rhizobiales > Devosiaceae > Pelagibacterium. The sequence goes on from NZ_CP101830.1 coordinate 250,216, forward strand.
TGCTCATCGGAGAGACGTTTGTGGCGGGCAAACACCGCATCCAGCACCCCCTTCTGCACACCATGCGAGGAAGCTCGCGCCAAATATCTCGCACGATTGGCCATCTCGGTTTCCATGCGGATCATTGCGCGTGTGGTGAGCTTTTGCGGAACGCGCGCACCGGTCGAGAGATCGACGCGTTCGGTGTCGAGACGCAAAACTTCAGGGCTGGCGAGAACACGCGACAACAGCCGCTCGAATGTGCCGAGGTCATCGACATATCTGTGGATGATCTTGGCGATGTCGCGTGCGTCAAAGACACTTTTCTCGCCGGTCGCCATCTCGAGCACGAGTTCGGGACGTGACGCGATACGCTTGGCATTGATCCTGCGTTTGGCTTCATGGACGGCAAGCCGTTCGAGATCGAAGGCGCGACCGTCGCTCTTGCGCTGTATCGCCTTGGACGCGACACCGATATGGGTGGTGGCAACAATGTCTATGCCGCGCTCGGCATAGGAGCGGCCATCGACGCGCACCTCGTGCCCGGCGAGCGCCAGATGCCGGTTCTGCAGGTCGAGCCACCCCTGGCGCTGGTGCAAAAATTCGGCCCTTTCGCCCGACCAGAGACGATACTGAATCTTCCCCCGGGCGGTGCGGATCGGCTGCCCGTCTTTTGCCATGACGGCAACCTTCTTTGGTCCGAAACCGCCTTGAGTCAGTGGACGCAGGCTGACCATCAGGTGGACATGGGGGTTGCCGGGTTCGTCGTGATAGACCCAGTCCGCCACCTGCCCACGCGCCAACACCTGTTCGGACACGAACTGGCGCATCAGGGCAATGTTCTGGTCACGGTTGAGCTCGATCGGCAGGGCGATGATGAACTCCTTGGCCAGTTGCGCATCAGCGCGCTTCTCGAATGCCTCAACCTTGTTCCAGAACGCCTCAGCCGCGCCGGCCACCGAGCGGTCGGCGATGAGCATTCTTGCCCACTCCGGTGCCTCGGGTGGCAACGCGAATTCCTCGTGAGCGAGATTGCCCTTTCTCGAATAGTCCACCGTGCGCGCCTCGGCCTCGTGGTCCATCCGCGCGCAATGCCGATAAGCGGCCGCCAAGACGGCGCTGCGGCCATCGCCACGGGAGATGAGCTGGGGCGTAAAATGGGTGATGGCCAAGGCGAACACCGATTCCAACATCGACGGATGTCCAAAGAGATGTTCCCGCTCGACCGACCGGGAATGAGCCACGTCGCGCATGCGACGTATTACTGCGCCCTTGGACGCATTCCTTCGGAACGCTCGGGATAATCTCTCCAAGTGCCGGCTCCGCCGACCCCTCGTTTCTGCCGGGTCGCGCTAGAGGCGATCCCGCCCGATCCTTGTCCTCGGAAAACCCGAGCCAAGACAAGAAAGCGACCGCAATGAAGAAACCATCATCGAGGATCAGGGAAGAAATCGGCCGGCTCCAAGAGCAGCTGAAACAGGCCGAAACGCGCGAGGCCGAACGGATCGGTCGGCTCGCGCTCAAAGCGGGCATAGGCGACGTAAAAGCCAATGACAGCGAACTCGTCACGGCATTTGAGGAAGTCGCGAACCGGTTTTGCAAAGGGAACGTACGGCCCAGCCGGCAGACGGGTGCACCGGTCGCGGTTGCGACGTCTCATGGGCGTGCTGGCGAGGCTTGAGCGGATGAGACAGGCCAAACAGACCGAGGCCCGCCGCAAGGACACACGCGAGAAAATCCAGCTTGGCGGACTGATCGTCAAAGCAGGACTACGCTACGAGAAACGGGCGTTGTTGCTCGGCCTGCTGCTCGAGGCGGCGGACCGCATCCGGGGCGATGAGACAGAGCGAGCACGGCTATTGGCGCTGGGCGAGAAGGCGTTCATCGATGACGCCAACTAAAATCGCTATCTTGGTAGCACCCGGCACGCTGATGTTGGGCACGATGTTCGGTTTCACCGGCATCGAACACTGGACCGCCACCTTCGGCACAACGTCGGGCGCACGCGCTATGCTGGGCCAGATCGGCATTGCCCTCCCCTATGTGATGGCGGCGGCAATCGCCATCATTTTCCTGTTGGGCGCACGGGGCGCCGTCTCGATCCGCACAATGGGGTTCGGTGTTCTCATCGGCACCATGATTGTCGTTGCGAGCGCAGCAGCGCGCGAGAGCATGCGCCTGTTGCGCTTCAAAGATAGCGTACCCGCCGGCGCCAGCATCATGAGCTACCTCGATCCTGCGACCACCATAGGCGCCTCGCTCGCCGCGATTGCCGGCGTGTTTGCACTGCGCGTGACGATGCGCGGCAACGCCGCGTTCGCCTCCGCCGCCCCGCGCCGCATACAGGGCAAGCGCTCAATTCATGGTGACGCTGAATGGATGGCACTTAAAGTTGCCAGGCGCCTGTTTCCCGAGACCGGCGGTATCGTCGTCGGTGAGGCCTACCGCGTCGACAAGGACACGGTGGCCGAACACCGATTCCGTGCCGACGAGCGTGAGACCTGGGGTGCCGGTGGACGATCGCCGCTGCTGTGTTTTGATGCGACCTTCGGCTCAACGCACGGCTTGGTATTTGCCGGTTCGGGCGGCTTCAAGACCACGTCGGTCACCGTGCCGACAGCGCTGAAATGGGGCGGCAGTCTGATCGCCCTCGATCCGTCCAGCGAGGTCGCGCCTTTGGTCGTTGGACACCGCCGCAATGCGGGTCGTGATGTTTTTATCCTCGACCCACGCGATGGGTCTTGCGGTTTTAACGTGCTCGACTGGATCGGCCGCTTTGGCGGCACCAAGGAAGAAGACCTGGTCTCTGTCGCCAATTGGGTCGTCACCGACACTGGACGGCAGACCTCGATCCGTGACGATTTCTTTCGCGCTTCGGCCCTTCAACTGATCACCGCGCTTATCGCCGATGTCTGTCTCTCGGGACATACCGAAAAAGAAAATCAGCATCTACGCCAGATGCGGGCGAACCTTTCCGAGCCGGAGCCGAAGCTGCGCGAGCGACTGCAGCTCATCTATGACAATTCGGGGTCGGAGTTCGTTAAGGAGAACGTCGCCCCATTCATTGCCATGACGCCGGAGACCTTCTCGGGCGTCTATGCCAATGCGGTCAAGGAGACCCACTGGCTAAGTTATCCCAACTACGCCGCCCTGGTATCGGGTTCGAGTTTTGCAACCGACGAGATCGCCAACGGCAGGACAGACGTCTTCGTCAATCTCGACTTGAAAACACTGGAGGCTCATCCGGGCTTAGCCCGCACGATCATCGGCGCGCTGGCCACTGCAATCTACAACCGGGATGGAGAAGTCGCAGGCCGCACGCTGTTCCTGCTCGACGAAGTGGCCAGGCTCGGCTATCTGCGCATCCTCGAGACGGCGCGGGACGCGGGCCGCAAATACGGCATCAGCCTGGTGCTGCTGTTCCAGTCGATCGGGCAGATGCGTGAAGCCTATGGCGGTCGCGATGCGACGAGCAAATGGTTTGAGTCCGCGTCCTGGTTATCGTTCGCGGCGATCAACGATCCTGATACCGCCCACTACATCTCGCGCCGGTGCGGCAATACCACGGTCGAGGTCGACCAGGTAGCCCGATCATCGCAGATGTCGCGTTCCTCGCGCACACGGTCCAAGCATTTGGCGGCACGCCCCCTGATCTTGCCCGAAGAGGTGTTGCGGATGCGTGCAGACGAACAGATCATCTTCACGGCAGGCAACCCCCCATTACGCTGCGGCAGAGCGATATGGTTCCGGCGCACGGACATGAAGTCGGTCGTCGTTGAGAAGAACCGCTTCCATCGAACAGAGTGATCGGCTTTGGGCACGCCAGAGCTGTAGTGCTGACGTCTTGGAGCAAAGCACGGGAGAATGGCCGAAGGGCAGGCTGCTGGGCCGTGGACTGAAGAGTCCAACCAAATGACAACCGAGAGTCCGCCGACTAGAGTCTCACCAAGTTGCAGTCAGTACCCACCGGCAACCCGCTCCACGGCGAGGTGTCCCGCCGATGCATCACGGAAATGAATCGAACCGCGTCCGTTGATTCAAACCATTCATTGGACGCAGGATCGGGCTTGCGCGATTCTGCTTGGCATGATCGCCAAGCACTATCATCTCTATATCGAACGCCAGGACCCTGATCGGAATATGGCGCGGTTCTACGCGCTATCGATAGAGGGAACGCTGTTTGGGCAAACCTGCCTGATCCGGCGTTGGGGCAGGATCGGGACGACGGGGCGCATGGTCCAGCACTCCTTTGACACCGAAGACGAGGCGGTCAGTCTCTTCCTTGAGCTGCTCCGCGCCAAGCGGATGCGCGGCTATCGTCCCAGGTCTGTCGCTCGACATGGGAGTGGCCCCCTCCGCTCCAGGGAAGCGTTACCGCCACGCCAATTCGCGAGTTCGACCAGCACATCGCCGCAACTCGCGCCGCATCGCAGACCACGCGCGATATTGCGCGATGACGTCTTTGCGAGCCGGCCTCGATGATGAGCGGGCTATTATTTGCTCGGGCGCCCGACACGGAAGCCCCCGGCCTCGCCGCTTTGCCGGCAATCCGCGTATTGAAGATTTTCCCATCTCGGTGCTCCTTCGTGCGAGGGGATAGCCCCGCCCGCGACGGGGCCATCCGATCCGGGCTCAGAACGGGATGGGGTCCGTGTCCTCGGCCTGGCTGCCGGCGCTATTGCGTTTTGGCCAGGCGAGGAAGTCGATGGAATCGGCGATGATCTCGGTGCTGAAGCGCTCGATATTCTCGTTGTCGGTCCAACGGGTGTAGTGAATGCGCCCGCGCACCGCGATCTTCATTCCCTTGACAACGTGCCTGTGCACCGTCTCGGCGAGGCCGTTGAAGCACCTGATGCGGTGCCATTCAGTGTCCTGCTCGGCGTATCCGGCTTCACTCTTGCCCACCTTGGTGTCCACCCGCTTCGGGCGGGAGGTCGCCAGTCGGAATTCGGTTAGCTTGGTGCCGCCGCGGGTGGTGGCAGTCTCGGGAATGGTGCCGATGTTGCCGGCGAGAAGAACGATGTTGGTCATTTCCTGTCTCCATCTTGCTGGTCCGGGGGACCGTCCCTCCGAACGAGACCCGACCAAGACCAGCGGGAGACCCCTGCAACCGACGGAACGACGGCTCGCTCCCAAGGCAAGGAGTGGTGCGGGCAGGCGCGCAGCGCCAACACGGTTCGCGGCCGCGCGGGGTTGCTTGCGGAAACCGAATGGACTTAGGGGGCTCAACTCGCTTCGGGGGGACAATCCCTCGGCATCCAAATGGAGAGGAATCGGGAACGGGAACCAACCGCGTTCCGATGCGCGCGCCGGCCTCGCCGCCCTCGCTGATCGCGAGCACGAACTGAGTGACCAAATAGGTTTCGCTTGCCGTTAGACGAGTGGGAAAGGTTAGCTGGCTCAGGGCGAGGCCCGTGAACACGTCGCACCACCGGGACAGTCGGGTAAATACGGCAGACGCTTCGCGAACGGCTCAGGCACAGTGGTGAGCGGCACGTTGCTCGATGACGGGGTGTTGAAAGCCCGCGACCGGTCGGTCTCAAGGTCTTGAGCGGCAAAACAAGTCGCGTATCGACGCCTGATTTCCTGCGTCAGCGTTTCGCGGAAATAGCGATCTATTCGTTCATTGCCGCATAAGCAGATGGGCCTTGAAAAGCGCCTCTATTGCAAACCTTGCACTCACCGGAGAGCGATCCCGTCGGCATGGCGTTTTGCGCGCGCTTGAGACGGGCATTGGATGCGGGCAGATCGATCAGCGTGTTGGCAAAGCGCATCTGATCCTCAGATGCCAGACGCAGCACGTCGGCTTCCCCGACCCTGCGACGTAGCGTGGAACAAGGCGGCGACTCTGATCCTGGCAGACTATGCCAAGATACCAAAGGGGCGGCGCAACATCCTTCGCATGATGTTCTCCGATGAGCGGGTTCGCGCTGCGCAGGACGATTGGCGCAATGTCGCCCGTTATGTCGTTGGCGCATTCGGGGCTGATGCCGCTCGCGCCGGGGCGCCGGGGTAGAAATCCGCGAACTGGTCCATGAACTGTCCGCCAGCAGCGCGGAGTTTAAGGCGATTGGGACGATAACGAGATTACAGGCACCCGCGAGGGGGTCAAGCGTCTGCACCATCCTGCTCTTGGCGCTATCGAGCTGGAGTTTTCGACCTTCGTCGTCGGAGGACGGCCCGACCTCAATACGATGGTCTACAGTCCGGCCACCTTCAAGGTGATGGAGCAGTTTCGCTCACTGATCGCCAGTGCTCGTTGAACCTACGACGCCAGATACGTCGGTCGAAAAGAAGGTCGAGACCGTAGGTTCGAAATGGTGAGGCCATGAGCTGCCTGCCGCCGTTCCATGGGGTCTCCGGGGGATCGGGTTTTCGACGAGCTGGGCCTGGATGAGGGTCGTCAGGGCAAGCGAGGCCACAATCAAGGGGCAGCGGTGAACATGTTTACGCGCTTTATCAATGTCCTCCTTACATGATGTACGGAGGGTGCTTTGTGCGCGAAGGTCTCGCTCCCGTACGCCTCCATCCCTACTATGCCTCCCTGGCCTCTGCCAGATGGCGGGCAGCGACATAGCCGAAGGTCATGGCCGGCCCAATCGTAACACCGGGTCCGGGATAAAATCTCCAGCTCTCAAAGAGTCCCGGCTTCGATCTGCCGTGGCTGCAAGCAGAACTACCCCTGGGTGTGTAGGCGCGACTGCTTTATACTTGACCGTGCACAAAATTCTGGACACGAACAGCCCTTTTGACCATGCAAGTGAACAACACTTGATTGGATGCAAACTTGGTGTTTAATTGTACAAAAATCTGGGTGTTAGCGAATCTTATGTCCGTTCAAATGAACACCGTAAGGAATAACCGTGCCTCGTCAGAGAAGCTATTCAAGAGTGACGCGCCAAGCCCTCGCCATGCTCGGCAAGCTGATCCGCGTCGGCCGCGCCGAGCGCGGCCTGACCGCGCAGGAACTGGCCGACCGCGCCGGCATCAGCCGCACGACCCTGTCCAGCATCGAAAAGGGCGCACCCGGCCCTGAGATCGGTATTGTCTTTGAGGTCGCTTCAATAGTCGGCCTGCGCCTGTTCGACTATGACGAGCGCACCCTTAAGATGCACAACGCCCACCTCGATGAAAAACTGGCCCTTCTGCCCAAAAGCGTCCGCCACAGCGTGAAGGAGGTCGATGATGACTTCTAAGGCGGACCCCACCCAAGCCTTTGTTTGGATGTGGCTGCCGGGGGCGACTGAACCGGTGGTCGCGGGCCGCCTCGATCAGGACGGCGAGCGCCTGCTCTTTACTTATGGCGCCAGCTACCGGCGCCGGAAGAACGCGATTTCCCTCTATGAGCCCGAACTGCCGCTTGGGGAGGGCACAATCGCCCCGATTAATGGCCTGTCGATGGGGAGCTGCATTCGCGACGCCTCGCCGGACGCCTGGGGCCGCCGGGTCATCATCAACAGGCTGACGGGCAAAAAGACCGACGCGGCCGGCGTGCCGGAGGTCAGCGAGCTAACCTTTCTGCTCCAGTCAGGTTCCGACCGGATTGGGGCGCTCGATTTCCAGTCATCGGCCACAGAGTATGTTCCCCGTCTTGGCGCGCAAGCCTCGCTCGACGAACTCCTCGAAGCGGCCGAACGCATCGAAAAGGGCGTCCCACTCACTCCGGCACTCGACCAGGCCATAAATCACGGCACCTCGATCGGCGGCGCCCGCCCCAAGGCGCTGATCGGTAACGACACTAAGAAGTTCATCGCCAAGTTCTCGGCCACCAACGACACCTACAGCGTCGTGAAAGCCGAATTCCTCGCGATGAGGCTGGCGACCGCCTGCGGGCTCAACGCCGCGTCCGTGGCAATGACCCGCGCCGCGCAAAAGGACGTTCTGCTGATCGAGCGCTTCGACCGCAGCCGCACCAAGAACGGCTGGACGCGACACGCCATGGTCTCGGCCCTGACCATGTTGGGCCTTGATGAGATGATGGCCCGCTACGCTTCATACGAAGACCTCGCCGAGCTGATCCGTCACCGCTTCACCGACCCCAAGAACACGCTCAAGGAGCTGTACGGGCGGATTTGCTTCAATGTGCTGTGCGGGAACACCGACGACCATGCCCGCAACCATGCCGCCTTCTGGGACGGCAAGTGGCTGACCCTGACGCCCGCCTATGACATCTGCCCGCAAGGCCGCTCAGGCAACCAAGCCACGCAGGCCATGCTGATCAAGGGCGAAAGCCGCGCCAGCACGCTCGCCACCTTGCTCGCTGCCGCGCCCGACTATCACCTCAAAGAAACAGAAGCCGCCGCATTGATCGAACACCAGATCACGAGCATCGCCGCACACTGGCAAGAGGTCTGTGACGAAGCAGACCTCAGCGATGTCGACGGCAAACTGTTCGCCGGGCGTCAGTTTCTCAACTTCTATGCCCTCGAAGGCCTCGACAACCACAAGTCACTGCAGGACGCATTCCGCGTCGCGCGCGAAACCCTGATCGCCGGCGGAGGCGCCTGACGATGAATGCGCCCTGGCAAGGCAAAAGACGCGCATGGCCGGGAGCAACCTTTCGCTCCCTTGATCGATGTCGATGTCGATGTCGTGCCAGGCATAGGCCGCTCCCGTCCGGAAGGCGAGATCGTCCCATTCGGTGCCGCCATAGAGGCCGACATGGTAATTGTCGCTCTAGCCCGATGACGCGCGATCGTCTGCATCGAACGTGCTTGGCTGTAGCCGGCCACAAGGCCGATGCGCTAGTCGCCGAGCAAGCTGTCGGCGCCGACCAGCAGACCACCCGTCGAGCGGTCGATACCTGCCGCATTGCCGTCGCCGTCGGTCAAGCTCCAGGAGCCGAAGCCCTGCGTCCAGAACACTGGTCCGCCATCAGCCGTGATCGTCCATGATGATCCCGGCCGCGCGCCTGCCCTGGCCGCGGAATCGTGGAGGCGCGTCCGTCCGACACCGTGCACTCAAACACGCCATAAGTCTCGATATCAATAATGACCTTGAGCGCTGCGGCTCTCAGCGCATCAATGTGGCATGGGCACTGATGGAAATTGCTTCGTCTGATGAATGAAGAACATCGAGATCGTCGGACATGCGCGGCCAATCCATATTGAGGACCGCACCACCAGCCAGATAACTCTCTTCAGAGCGGTTGGCGGCACTAACGGAAAAACCTTTTTCTGCAATTCAATCAGAGCCGTATCCTGCCCTGTCCAACATCTGCCGACCCAACTTGAACCCGGCGGCATCGCCACGCTCCAGGAGCGCGCGGCCGACTACCCTTGCCCGAGCCGAAACGTTGGCCAGACGGGACAGGTCGATGTTGTCCTCGATCTTAGGGCCGTATCGTTCGAGCGCCCGGTCGATGAGCGCCTCAAGCCCGGCACGATGCTCAGCCCGCAGACGTTGAGCATAGTCGAGCACGTTCTGCTTGCCCGATGCCGGCACGAGCACTTCGACACGCACAAGATCGGCGGCCGCGCCATCCGTTTTGCATCGCTTGACCCTGTCGTTCACAGGCATGCTACGAGCCTCATAAGTCGAAATGACTGTGTCCGGGATACGACGACGACGCACCCCGTACAACGCGGAACTTTCGGTTGCTACCGGCTGTCTTCAGCTAGGACGTAAATGAAGCGCGTACATATGTTAAAACCGGTGAGACCACCATAAAAGATTTGTTTTAGATGTAAGATTTTCCCGAATTTCGTCGATTCAACAATATTCAACCCTTGGCGCTAGGTTTCTGCTTGTGCTGCTTCCGAAAATAAGCTGCCTTGCAGGTATGTTGATGCTCTGAAAAATTCGATAGAGCGGCTTCTGCATTGGAGGCGCGCCGGGAAATTAATCATGCACGACAACTGCCACGAAGTCGCTCTGTCGGGCAAAATGACGTTTGCACCGCTCGTGCTTGGCCTTATCTCAGTGCCGCTGAACACCGCCAGTCCGCTTCGCACCCCGAATTGGTCGTTCTGGAGCCGCGAGCAACCATCAGGCAGGTTTCGACCCATTGAGGCAATCTGAGCCGAGCGCGGTGAATGTCGGCTTCAAGGCCTTCATGCAGCGGCCGGCAGGGTGAGGGAGCCGTCCTCGTTCAAGGGCCAGAAGGGATTGTGGGCAACCTACCAGACATGGCCGTCTGGATCGGCATAATAGCCCGAATAGCCGCCCCAGAAAACGTCATGGGGCGCTTTGATCGGGGCGGCGCCTGCATCAAGGGCGCGCCGGTAGGCGGCATCGACCCCCTTCCTGTCGGGCATGTTCAACGCCAGTGTCATTGCACCGGTACCAAGTTCAGAGGCAGGGCGTTCCTGGTCTTTTGCAAGTGCGTCTCGTCCGAAAAGACCGAGAACAAGACCGTTGAGCTGATAGAAGACGATGCTTTCAGTTTCGCTGGGTGCGGGTGTCCAGCCAAGAGCGCAATAAAAGGTCTTGGCACGCTCGAGACTGTCGACGCCGAGGGTGACGAGGGTAATGCGCTGAGGGGTCATTGGATCTCCAGCTATGCGAATGCGCTGAATGGTAGGATAGGATATCACCTCCCTGCAGACGCACAACCGGTGACCCCCTCTGTCCCAACAGCTGCTTTGAACGATCGCCTGACGAATGGCCGCTCTCCCCCTCTTAGCGGAAGCCAGCCCGCCCCCGTGTACCACAGGCTCGGCCATCACTACAGCGCTGTATGGAAAGCGCGTTTTGGCCTCGCCTGCTCCGCCCGGTCTCCCTTGAAACCGGGCTCCGGCCCTTCGTTGGAAAAGGGGATTGCCCAATGGTCTGTGTCGTGAAGCCCCTATCGGGGCGGCTCGAATGCAGGCAGCCAAATTCTCACGCAAGGCACTGCCGAACAAGCGGTTCGCGATCTGGCCAGCCGACACCAAATCACTGGCTCGCGATCCCGGGTGATCGGGCCGGCGTGTGGGAGCTGTCGATGGCGCGGAACTAACACGTCTTCACACCATCATCTGGAATTGCATTTGTTAGATTTCTAGCATGTTTTCCGGCCTAATCGATAGGACCAGTGAAGGAAAAAGGCTGCCTATGCGGCCGCCTTGCCTTCCTGCTGGCTGTGCAGGAAGTCGGCTGCTGCCTGCGCGCGTGACGCTGCGCGGAAGATGGCTTTCTTGTCTTCCTTGAGACATTTGAGCCAGCTTGCCAGATACGACGCGCTCTCATCTCGAACGCTTGCGGTAATACCAAGGTCGCTGCAAATGAAACATGCGGTGATTTCAGCTACAAGTTCCTCGAAGGCATAGCCCCTGGTCTTCATGTTGGTGCTGCTGATGCGGTCGAGGCGATGCTTTGCTCCGGTCCAGTGTGCCAGCTCGTGAAAGAGCGTGGAGTAGTACGCTTCCGGGCTGATAAAGGCTGCAAAGGGCGGCATCTGAATGCGATCAGCGGCGGGAATGTAGCAGGCTCTGTTGCCGCCATAGCCGATGCTGGCTCCGGTTTGCCGGGCAAATATTTCGGCGCGATCGATACGCTGGTCGGCAGGCAGGGGCGTCGGGGCGGCATAGTGTTCGTCCGCAAGTCCGTCGGTCTGGCTGAGATTGAACACGGTGTAACCCTTCAGGTACGGGATTTCCCGGTCTTCGTCCTCGGCGTTTTCGGCCTTGCGGTTGATGGTGCCGTACTTGACGATCCACGTTCCCTTCTCGCCTTTGCGGACCTGGCCGCCAAGTTCCTGCGCCTGCCGGTATGTCATGAACCGCTGATGCTCAAAGCCATGGGCAGCGGTCGCGAGCCACAGAAGCAGGATGTTGATGCCGCGATAGGGCTCTCCATTGGCGCGAATCGGGCGGGGGATGTTCGATCCGACCTGGATGGCGCTCCAAGGCTTCATCCAAGGCCGTGTGCGGTTCTCAAGGGCTGTGATGATGGTATCGGTGATACGCTGGTAGGTGTCGGTGCGGGTCTCGCTCATAGCTGCCTCCTTGGCTCCGTCTTGCTGACGGGGGCTTTGGAGACAGGACCTTGAGGGACGGGTGCACCCGAAGGGCCGGAACGGATGTGGAGGGCATCGGCGCCCGGAAAATTTGCTGCGCCAGGAAGGCCGCCAGGCCGGGGAAATTTTCAGGGCGAAGATGCTGCGCGCGGCGCGTGCCCTGTCAGCCATCCGTCACGAAAGCAAGACGGGACAAGGGAGCGCTGCTGGCGATCGCGCCGTCCGGCAGCAGTTTACCGCCAGACCTGCGCGAAACGCCTTTGGTGTTCGTCCTGGAGCATTTCGGGAAGGCCGGTATCCGGTATTACCGCATCTCACGCGGCATCGAGGAGCGAGAGGTGCAGCCCGACCGGCCGCGGAGGTCCATCGGCGCGGAGAATACCTTCGCGGATGATATATTGGAGCTCGAACTGGCAAGGTGGAGTTGGTGGCCTTGGCAGCCAACGTCTGGCGCTTCTGCAAGGAGCGCAGCGTCTCAGGGCGAACGGTGACCCTGAAGGTGAAGTATGCAGACGTCCAGATCATCACCCGCTGTAAAACCGTTCAGCTTCCGATCCGAAGTGAGACCGAGCTAAGGGGGCTCGCGCCCGGACTGATGGAGGCAACCTTTCCGACACCGAAGGGAATTCGGCTGCTGGGAGTTACGCTTTCATCGCTCGTGAATGACTTCGACGGGGAGGAACTGCAGCTTTCGGTTTCTCTCCGAGACGGCGGTCAGGCGCGTGCGGTTCCTTTCGCGACTGATGGCGGTGAGTTCATTTGCCGATGCGGGAACGTCCTGCGGTTTAGTCATCCCTCGAAAATCTCCTGATCCTCTGCGTCGTCCGGCTCCCCCGGTCCGCCGATCGGCATGGCGGCGGGTCCCTCGACGCGTCCGCCGAGCAACCCGGCGTCCTCAAGCGCCTCGAGACTTGGCAAATCCCTCAATGTGGCGAACCCGAAATGCGATAAGAACGCGTTCGTCGTCACATAGGTGTAGGGCGCACCCGGCTGTGGAGCCCGCGGCCCCGCTGCGATGAAATCGAGCTCGCGCAATCGACCGATAACGTCGCGGCTGACCTCGCGACCGATGATTTCGGCCAGGCCGGAGCGCGTAACCGGCTGGTGGTAGGCGATCAAGGCCAGCACAAGCATCTCGGTCTCCGTCACATGCGCTGCCGTCGAGGTCACCCCGAAAGCCGCCTTTAGAACCTGAGAATGGCGCAGACGGGTGCGGAACTGCCAGCCGCCTGCCACGGAGACGATCTCGTAGGGACGACTAGCCAGCTCGTTTGCAATGTCCTCGATCAGCAGGTCGATGCTGCAGGTTTTGCCAACGATCCGGGCAAGAAACTCGCGCGTCACCGGCTCGGGTGCCGCGAAGATCACGGCCTCGACGCGCGCCATCCACTCGCGCCAGCGCAGCTCGGGCGGCAACCCCTCCAGTTCCACGTCAAGCAGCTCGGCCTGTTTGCGTGACGGACGGGGCATGGCTACAGTCCGAAAAGCCGGAAACTGTCGCGGCCGGAGAGCTCGCGCACCGCCTCGAGCGCGAGAAGGCGCTCGAACAGCCGGCGGCTCGCCCAACGAGACAAGGTCTTGGTTGTGAGCGACCCCGACACCGCGTCCTCGTTTAGCAAAAGTTCGATCACCTCCCCGGCCCCTTTTGAGCGCAGCCGCGGCGCCACCGCCTGCAACCGCTGAGCCCGGACCGCCATCGCGCTCGCGAGCTTGCAGGCTTCAGCCGCCCCCGCCGCCGCCGCGATCAGGCAGCCGCGCTCAAACCCCTCACCTCCCGGTCGCGCCCGAACGCGCCCAGAACCCAGCCGCAAAAGGGGCGAATGCATCTGCGACGCCAGGATGGGGATTGGAAGCGGCCAACGCATGCGCAGCGACAGCGCCAGATCGGCCATCCACCAAGCCAGCGCTTCGGCCACCGGCTCACGGCGGATCACCGCGTTGCCGACCTCCGCCGCAACGATCGGTGCCGGCGCGCTCGCAGCTGAGATCTCGGCCAAAAGATCAACGAGCCCATCCCTTTTGGCGGACGTCTTGGTTCCGAGGAGCTGCGCGACCGTCGCTAGAGCCTCGATCTCCGGCGTGCTGGATCGACCGACCAGGCGCCGCCATGCCGAAAGCACGCTGCCAGCCGGGCCGGGTTCGTCGCCGGGCGCCCGCAATAACCATGCGTCACGCAGCTCGAGTTCGCTTTCACTGCGTCCCAGGAGTTTCACGGTGCTGGCGGCGGCCCTAAGGGCCAGCCGATGCCGCCAAGCGCCAAGCCAGGGAGCATCCGAGAACACCAGCTTGTCGAGTGAATTTAGAGCACTACCGGCCATATAGGCCGCGTCGGTCTGGGACTCCAAAGGCGCGCGCGGCGTCGCCCAAGCGGGCACTGTGGGCACGCTGGCGGGATCGACTGCGAGGGGTACGAAGCGCGAAGTCATCGAACGGAGCATAGCTGAATGGTGCGCTTTAAGCTATCCCAATCGCTAAAAACCGCACGGCCTGTCGGCTACATAAAATGAACGATAATGTTGTATTATCGTTCGTTTCGTGACACACATACAAAATGAGCTCTCTCGTCGAGCAAAATGCCGATGAGCGGGCTCAGGGACGCTCAGCTCGACCACAGGACGCGGTCGCATAAATGGCAATTTGCAGACGCATCTGGTTTTGGGAGTGTTCATGAGCTTTCAAATGAGCCCTGATAAACCCGGCATTGCCGCCCAAGTGGATGAAGTCGAGACAGTGGCAGACCGCCAGGCGCCAGTCCTACCCCCCTCCCCTTCCCCGTCCGCGAGTGAACCGCCGTCTGTTCCCGATCATCTGAGAACCCTCGCGGAACGCGCTCGCGGATATGTCGCTGCAGCGAGTTCGGCCAATACGCAGCGAGCCTATTCCTCCGATTGGAAGCATTTCTCGAGCTGGTGCCGGCGTCAGGGCCTTATGCCGCTGCCCCCTGATCCACAGACGGTGGGGCTATACATCACCGCTTGCGCCTCGGGCACGGTCAGTGGCAGCAAAAAGCCCAATTCGGTCTCAACAATCGAGCGGCGACTTTCTTCCCTTTCATGGAACTATTCACAGCGCGGTCTTGCCCTCGACCGCAAGGATCGTCACATCGCTACGGTCATGGCAGGAATTCGCAATGCACAAGGCGCACCACCCGTGCAGAAGGAAGCCATTCTCCCCGAAGATCTCATCGCCATGCTTGAAACCCTCGACCGGGGTACCCTGCGCGGGCTGCGCGATCGGGCCATGCTGCTGCTCGGCTTTTCTGGTGGCTTGAGGCGCTCGGAGATCGTGGGGCTCGATTGCGGTCGCGACCAGACGGAGGATGGGTCAGGCTGGATCGAGATCCTTGACAAAGGCCTGCTGATCGTCCTGCGCGGCAAAACTGGCTGGCGCGAGGTCGAGATTGGCCGCGGTTCCTCCGATACCACCTGCCCGGTTGCCACGCTCAAAACCTGGCTCACCTTTGCAAGGATCGCGCACGGCCCGCTATTTCGCCGCGTCACCGGCCAAGGTAAGAAAGTCGGCCCCGATCGCCTTAATGCCCAAGAAGTGGCTCGGCTGGTCAAGCGGACGGCGCTGGCTGCAGGCGTGCGCGGCGATGTGAGCGAGAGTGAGCGCGAAAAGCTCTTTGCCGGCCATTCCCTGCGCGCCGGCCTTGCCTCGTCGGCCGAGGTGGATGAACGCTACGTGCAAAAGCAGCTTGGTCATGCTTCTGCCGAGATGACGCGCCGTTACCAACGCCGACGCGACCGTTTCCGCGTCAATCTCACAAAAGCGAGCGGGCTTTAGGGGCCGAAGCCCCTCCCCTGCTGCGTCAAAACGCCCACGGGGAGATAAGTTCAAGACCGGTCGTCTGGAAATCACTAAGATTGCGCGTCGCCAGTCGGCCGCCGTTTACGCGGGCTACCGCCGCGATCATCCCATCTGGCGCGGACATTAAGCGTCCTCGCCGTGCGGCCTCACCCATGATTTCGCCATAAGCGAGGGCTGCTTCCTCTGTTAGACCAAAGATACGATCCGCAAAACGACGACGCCAGTCCTGAAGCCCCAGGTCCAACCGATCGGCCCGCTAATCCGGACGGATTTTCTGAATCCCGTAGGCGATTTCAGCGATGGTCACCGTCGGCAGCGCAAGCTCAGCATCATACCGGATCAGCCACGTCAGTACCGCCTCGCTTGAAGATTTCCGCAGCGTCTCAGAGACGACATTGGTATCGAGAAATATCAAAGCTCAATGCCCTGATGCGGACGACGACCTTTGTGGATGACTGCTTCGAGGTCGATATCAGTGCCGAATTGCGAAGTAAGCCGAGCATAAAACGCTTCAGCAGCTTCGCGTCCAGTTTCCCGAATCTCATAGGATTCAAGAGCGCGTTCGACGATATCTGCGATTGAACGATTCTCGCGCCGCGCAAGTCGGTGAGCCAAGTCGCGAGCTTTAGAGCTTCGTACAGAAAGTTGTTGTTCCGCCATTTTTTCTCTCCGTACCATCTCAGCACTATATAAGAGGAAAATCTGCTGCCACCAAGCTGTCTACCGATGGCGTAACATCGAAATCACCCCATCTTTCGTTCAACGAGCTGCCAAGGGCGACATCGGTTAACCGCTACCGTATCGACCTGGCTTTCAGCATCCTCCGAGATGACAGCACCAGCTCGCCGACACCTTGAGCGGACCGTTTCCGGAAAGCGCCCTTCCTCCACTCCATCGGCTGGTGAGAATAAGTCTGCAGCACGCCCTCGTTTGCACATTATTTACCATAGCGACCTCCACTCGAGGCGTAGTCCTAATAGCTGTTCTTCCATTTTTTACAGAAGCTGATCAAGGTTCGCTCGATATTGGGCGAGGCAAGGTCGATGTCGTTGTCGCGCGCCCAGTTGCGGAACCGGCTGGCGACCATCTCGATGTCGGGTGTGGGTTTGGGGGCGTTTTCCCGGATCACTTCGGCCCAACGCGTCCACGAAACGTTCCCTTCCGGGAACCCGATTTTGGCCTTAGGTGCAATCGAGTTCGGCTCAAATGATGGTTGAACCGCAGCCGCCCCTGCTAGTCCCGCCTTGGCTAGACCAAAGAGCGACCGGCTGATACGCAGCTCTCCTTGCTGGCCCAACTGGCACAGCCGCCGCATATAGGCACCAGGCTTCTGGACCAGCCCCAGCTCGGCCTTTTGCACCGTAACCGCCAATGCAGCGATCGCTATATCGGGCCCCAGGTGCTGCCGCGCTTCCTGCCAGACTTGAGGGTTAATGCCCGCCCTATGCGATATGTCCGTGCCACTGTCGCGCAGCGCGGTCCAGCTCTCGAAGGCATAGGGCGCGAGCTGGACCACTTTGGGGCACGCCTCACGAACCAGAGGCAGAGAAATCGATTGGACATCCTCGTCGAGCACATCATTTGCTGCGGTTAGGATTTGCGACTCCATCGCCCCTTCCCCAGGCTTTCTTTCAAAAGCCCCGCCGGAGGCGGTTTGAAGGTTGGAGTCGTGGGCGTTAGCCCACGTCCGGTTTTGGTTACTTGATTCAGGGTTAAGGGTTTGGGCTGTAGTTTGTATGGGCCGAAATTTCGATACGGCGGTATCCATATTTCTACTGTGAATCGCCTTGTTATAGGCCTCTTCGAGCTCCTCCTGCATGCCCTCGAGCTCATCGACCCATTCCATTAATTGGTCGAGGTCGGCAGCGCGAGCTTCGCGCAGCACGTCGAGCCGGGCCATGGCCCTACCCCACGGTCCTGGAAATCCTTCTTCGATAGCAGACTGGATCAGGGACTGAACCTCCTTACGCAAGATGGTGCGCCGATCCGAGAACCGCTTCCACTGCCGTGCAGCATATTCTGCGGCATCTGCGAGCTCGGTTAATTCGGTAAAGCGCACGGCGATTGGAGACAGGTCGATACCGGCGGCTTCAATGATCCTGTCGTTCTCGTCGCGCCGGCCATGACGCTGGTATGTGGGCCCGTCCTGGTAGGCCACAAGGCCTGCTTCGACCAAACCATTGAGGTGGTGCTTCATTGTCGAGACAGAAACCCCCAGGCGACGCGCCAGAACCGCATTGGAGGGCCACACAACGGGCACTACGCCCTCATCGGTCCAATCCTTGGCTTTGGTGTAGGCAAAGAGTTGGTCGATCAGGGCCAGCTTGGCGGTCTTGAGCCCCATGGCAGAGGCGCCACGCTTGGCAGCCTGCAGCGCTGCAGTGCGTGTTATGCGCTTGGCACCAGGCTTGCGGTAGTCACGTGCATATTCGACGGCCGCCAGGCGCCCCGGCGTTGTTCTTCTCAATCCAGAGGCTACAACGCTCATAGCGCCCTCCGGACAGTCTGCGAAGCGAATCTGACGCCGTCATTGCTTTGCGCATACGCCATCGCCCGCCGCCCAAAAGGCGTCGTTCTTAACAAGATTCTCATGGTGCCTCATCCAGCCTTCAGGCAAGCCGAAAGCGTCCACCGAGACCGGCGTTGAGATCTCCATACGGAGCCTCTTGACTATGATTCGCGGAAGTGAGAGTCTTGCAGTCGCCAAACGAACAAGAGGGGCTTCCGAGACGCCGTTTCGGGGCCTTTCTTTTTACCTCATGCTTCCTCGTTTCATTGGTTGATGATCACTGGGTGTCGGCCTTGGTCGCCACCCTCGACCTGCTTGGCAAACCTTGTCAGCTGACAAGGTTTGCTTCTGACAGGTCTACGCCTCGCCGTCTCCGGCGAAGAATTTCTCAATCAGCCCTGGCAGCTCTCCCTCAAGGAAGGCGCCAAAGTTGGCGCCTTGCACTCCCTTGAGGGAGAGTTTGACGTTGTCACCCCGAAATGCTGCCTTGCCAAAAGTCACCCCAGCAGGTGATTTGAGCTCCACGTCAGAGTCTAGGGCGACCTTCTTTTTTTGCAGTGCTGCCAGCGCGAGTTTGAATCGTTCATCCGAGCTTTGTTCGCGCACCTTGTCAGCTGACAAGGTTTGAAGGACCCGCTCGGCACTTCCAGACGATTTGCTCATGGCATTGGCAAGCGATAGCCATCTTGGCCGCCCGACTTTCGGCGCCCGACCAATGGCTTCAATAACATCGACAGGAACCATCTTGATTACCTGGCGAAGCCGTGCCAATTCGGGGTCATCAACCGAAAGGGCGGCCCTTATGTCTCGAGGTTTGATCCCGGCCGAGTCCATGGTTCGAACAAACAGCGCTCGTTCGATCCAGCTCAGATCCTGTCTTGCAGCGTTCTCGATGCCCTGGGCGACCACGAGCTCAGCATCGGAGTAGGCGACAATGATCGCCTTGACTTTAACGCCCAGCTCGGCAGCGGCTTGCCGGCGCCTGTGCCCGTAAACAACCTGAAACCGACCTTCGGCGGTAGGATGCTTGCGCACCTGGATGGGAACCTTCTGACCCTCTGAGGCCATCAGCTCCTTGAGCTCGGCAAAGCTCGTCCCGTTGTCATCGGGAAGCCGGTCCGGAAAAGGGGAGGGGTCTATCAACTCTGGATCAATTTCAAGCCACCCACCTGCTTCGGCGATCGCCTTGAAGCGGTCCCGCTCTTCACGTAGCTCCACCAAAGACCGGGAGGTCGCTCCGATGACTCCTGCGCCGACCCGCGGCGTTTGGCCAGCGGACGCACTTGGTAGCGAGCTTGGTGCATCAGTGGTGCTTGGTTGGGTGAACGCCCCAAAATTTTGAAGGATGGAGCGGCCCGAATTTCGCTTCGCGCTCATTCTCGACCCCAACTTTTGCGAACAAGATCAAGGATTTGCTCGTTGACCGCATCAATTGCTTCGCGTGCCCGCTTGACGGTTGCCGCTGCGATATTGCCTGACTCGAGCTCATAGAGCGTGCGCTTGGCAAGACCGGCCGTTTCAATGGCGGCGCTTTCGATCGCGGTTGAGGTGAGGACCTCATCACCGAAAAGATGACGCAGCATCGAGACCACATGAACCTGCGACTGATCCATTGGATCATGCCTTGTCACAACATAGCGCAGGAAATCCTGGTCCAGCCGGGCCCCAGCATCACGGATGACCGAAATCAGATCGCCCATCATCAATAGGAACTGGTTCATCGACATGACATCGAGCATTGCGGGGTGAACGGTAACCAGCAGACCGGTAGCTGCGTAGATGGCACCAAGCGTCAGAAAGCCGAGGGAAGGGGGCGTATCGAGAATAACGACATCGTAGTTCTCCTCGACTTCGGCGAGCACCAAACGCAGCCGTTCAAAAAAGATGCTGTCGGCGTCCTTTTGGCCCATGGAAAGAAAGCGCGGGGTTTCGTGCTCGTATTCCATCACCTCGATATTGCCCGGGATCAGGTCGATCCCGGTGAAGTAGGTCTGGCGAATAATTTCAGAGACGGGGCGCCGCTCGTCATCATAGCGAAGCGCTGCGTATATCGTTTCGTTCGATTGTACGTCGATTTCAGGCTGCGCGCCAAACATCGCCGAGAGCGAAGCTTGCGGATCGAGATCAATAGCAAGCACGCGATAGCCCTGCAAAGCAAGATAATGCGCCAGGTGTCCGCTGGTGGTTGTTTTAGCGCTTCCACCCTTGAAATTGGCAATCGCCAGAATCTGCAGATGCTCGCCCGGCCGGCGATGGGGCAAAAAACGCAAGGCGTCCGAGGGCCGTTGCTCCGCAAAAAGCGTGCGCAGCTCGTTGATCTGGGCAAGAGTATAGACGCGATGGTTGTTCTCAAGCCGGGCCGGAATTGGGCCTTTTCCCTCGTTCGACATCAGCTTGAGCGTCGACTCAGGTATGGAGGTGAGCTTTGATACCTCGTGGGTCGAAAACAGACGCAGGCTCTTCTGGGCGTCAGGCGGATACATCTGCTGGCGCCGTGCCTGCAAATGCTCCGAAAGAAGATTGGCATGACGAACGATTTTGTCTGCCGGATCCTCATCCTGCGGTTTGCGCTGTGTCACAGCCATTGTCGTTTTCAGTCCCTATTGTCGGGCAGCACGCGTTTTGTCGCCCATATCCCGCCAAACTACGCCACGATTCTGACAGCCCGTCCAGTTGATTAAGGTTAAGCGGGTGTTACCCCACAGTTTAGAGTCAGGACGAATTTCCCTGCCGGGTAGCAAATTAATCCAGTTTTTCCGCCACTTAGCGACCAATCTAGGGGATTGATCGCCTTTTGGTGTTCCCTCAAATCCGACGGAGCATCAAGCGCTTGGTTAACCGCAGAGATCATCTGACCCGCTGGCGAAGAGAATCACTCGCCCCTCAAATTCAGCGGGATGACCAGTCCGCCGGATCCTGAAAACGATGCCTGCGTCCAATCTCGAGAGCAGGTGAAAAGATGATTGCGCCAGTGCGAAGCGGAAAAGGCAGCGACGCCGACCTTGGCCGGGAGCGCGCCTTTTATGGTTGAGCGGCACTCTCAGGCCCGCTTGATGCGAAAGCTCGCAGAAGCCTTGGGCCACACCATCTGCAGCGCCCTTTCGGATGCCAATGTGGTGGAGGTGATGCTCAATCCCGACGGCCAACTGTTTGTCGAAAGAGTAGGGGAGGGCATCTCCCCATCGGGGACGATGGATGCAGGCGCCGCCGAAATCGTCATTGGCAGCGTCGCGCATGCGCTTGGAACGGAAATGGGCAAGGAAAACCCGTTTGTTTCGGGGGAACTGCCCATCGGGGGCCATCGCTTCGAGGGATTGCTGCCCCCGATCGTTGCTGCGCCTGTGTTCACGATACGCCGCAGAGCGTCACAGCTTTTCGCGCTAGACGATTATGTGAGC
Source organism: Pelagibacterium sp. H642 (assembly GCF_031202855.1). Classification (GTDB taxonomy): domain Bacteria; phylum Pseudomonadota; class Alphaproteobacteria; order Rhizobiales; family Devosiaceae; genus Pelagibacterium. Next base: position 271,850 of record NZ_CP101830.1, read on the forward strand.
GGGCGGATCATGACACCAACGCAAGCAGCAGCGATCCGCAATGCCGTAGCCGCGCGTCTCAATATCGTGGTTTCAGGGGGTACGGGGTCGGGAAAGACCACCCTCGCCAATGCGATTTTGGCCGAGATCGTAGCTGGTGCTCCCGCCCATCGCCTGGTGATCCTCGAAGACACCGCCGAATTGCAGTGCGCGGCGGCCAATTTGGTTGCGCTTCATACCTCCGACTCGGTGGGTATGGCGCGCCTGCTCAAATCCACAATGAGGCTGCGTCCTGATCGGATCATCGTTGGCGAGGTCCGAGATGGGGCGGCGTTGACGCTTCTTAAGAGCTGGAACACCGGACACCCGGGCGGTGTCACCACAGTTCATGCAAATTCGGCGCTGTCGGCGTTGCGCCGTCTCGAGCAGCTCACCGCCGAAGTCAGTCAACAGCCCATGCGCGAGGTGATCGCAGAGGCCGTCGATGTGGTGATCTCCATTGTGCGCACACCGGGCGGCCGACGGGTGCAGGAGGTGATCGCGGTCGAGGCTTTCGTCGAGGGTCAGTACAGGACCAACCCGCTGGACCAAGGGGACCAACGCCGTGTTGCCTAAACTCGCAAAACCGCTCGTGGCGGGTTGCCTATTGCTTGTGTTGACGTCCCAAGCAGCTCTTGGCGCAAGCGGCGGCGGACTGCCTTGGGAGCAGCCACTCGAGCAGATTCAACAATCGATCACGGGCCCGGTGGCGGGCTTTATCGCCCTGGCCGCGGTCGCCGTTGCCGGTGGCATGCTGATCTTTGGCGGAGAGCTCAACGATTTCGCCCGGCGCTTGATGTATGTGGTTCTTGTCGCCGGCATTTTGCTCGGGGCCACCCAGATTGTCGGTTTGTTCGGCGCTTCGGGCGCCTGGGTCGGGAAACCAATGGCAGCTTCCTTAGAAGCTGAACCGGCGCAGGGGAGGGGACATGGCTGACCAATCCACGCCGCTCCTCCGTTCAACGATCCATCGGGCTCTATCGCGACCAACCCTGCTCATGGGCGCTGATCGCGAACTCGTCCTTGTCACCGCACTTGCGGCCGTCATCTTGGTGTTTGTGGTTTTGACGTGGTTTTCTGCGCTTTTAGGAGGAATGGTCTGGCTCGGCGTGCTGGCTGCGTTGCGAGCCATGGCTAAGGCTGATCCTTTGATGCGCAAGGTCTATGTGCGTCACATCGGCTATCGCTCGAGCTATCGAGCCACCTCAACGCCTTGGCGCCAAGGTTGAGAGGTTGCAATGGTTCGATTGGATAGATTCCGGCGCGCCGATCCTTCGTTTTCGGACCTGTTGCCCTATGCGGGTCTGGTGGAGGACGGCGTCCTGCTTCTCAAGGATGGGAGCTTGATGGCAGGATGGTATTTCGCTGGCCCCGATAGCGAAAGCTCGACCCATCACGAGCGCAATGAAATTGCCCGCCAGATCAACTCGATCTTCGCCCGGCTCGGGTCAGGGTGGATGATCCAGGTCGAGGCGGTTCGACTGCCCAGCACCAGCTACACGCCTGAAGCGGCGTGTCACTTTCCCGATCCTGTTACGCGGGCCATCGACCGCGAGCGGCGCGCGCATTTCGAACGGGAGCGAGGTCATTTCGAAAGCCAACATGCCCTGATCCTGACCTACCGCCCTCCTGAGCGTCGGCAAGCACGACTTGTTCGCTATCTCTATTCAGATGCGGCGAGCAGGAGTGTCGGTTACGCCGATGCGGCGCTGCAAACCTTTGCAAATGCAATCCGGGAAATCGAACAATATCTGGCCAATGTGTTGTCCATTCGCCGGATGCGCACGCGCGAAGTCGAGGCCGAAGAGGGGTTCCGGCAAGCACGCTATGACGAGCTGTTTCAGTTTATCCGGTTCTGCATTTGCGGTGAAAACCATCCGGTCCGCCTGCCTGATATCCCGATGTATCTCGACTGGCTGGCAACGGCACACCTCCAGCACGGCCTCAACCCGATCGTGGACGGGCGCCACCTTGCTGTTGTCGCCATCGACGGATTTCCGGCCGAAAGCTGGCCGGGCATCCTTGGATCTCTCGATCTTATGGCAATGAGCTATCGGTGGTCCTCCCGGTTCATCTTTCTTGATGAGCAGGAGGCGCGCGAAAGGCTCGAGCGCACGCGAAAGAAATGGCAGCAAAAGGTGCGGCCGTTCATCGATCAACTGTTTCAGACTCAGAGCCGATCGGTTGATCGGGACGCAATGGAGATGGTTGTTGAAACCGAAGACGCCATCGCTCAGGCCGCCTCCCAGCAGGTGGCATACGGCTATTATACCCCCGTGGTTGTGCTGTTCGAAAGCGATCCTCAAATATTGCAAGAGATGGCCGAAGCGGTGCGTCGGCTCATACAAGCCGAAGGGTTCGGTGCGCGCATCGAAACACTTAATGCGACAGAAGCGTATCTGGGGTCGCTTCCAGGGAACTGGTACGCCAATGTCCGAGAACCGTTGATCAGCACCCGCAACCTGGCGGATCTGATTCCGCTCAATTCAGTATGGTCGGGTGCCCAGAACGCCCCATGCCCCTATTATCCCCCCGCATCCCCGCCTCTGATGCAGGTGGCCTCCGGCTCCACTCCCTTTCGCCTCAATCTGCACGTGGACGATGTCGGGCACACTCTGATCTTTGGCCCAACTGGCTCGGGCAAATCCACGTTGCTGGCGCTGCTGGCGGCGCAGTTCCGCCGCTATAGGGGAGCGCAGGTTTTTGCCTTCGACAAGGGAAATTCAATGCTGCCGCTGAGCTTGGCAGTGGGTGGCGACCACTACCAAGTCGGTGGGGACGCGATGAGCGAAGCCAACCCGCTCGCCTTTTGCCCGCTCTCGGCCTTAGAGACCGATGGGGATCGTGCCTGGGCCAGCGAGTGGATCGAAACGGTGATCACGCTCCAAGGCGTTGATGTCACGCCAGAACACCGCAACGCCATCTCGCGCCAGATCGGACTGATGGCGCACTCACGGGGTCGGTCGCTCTCGGATTTTGTTTCAGGTGTGCAGCACCGCCAGATCAAGGATGCGCTTTATCACTATACCGTCGACGGGCCGTTGGGGCAGTTGCTGGACGCAGAAACCGATGGGCTAGCGCTGGAGGCCTTTCAGACCTTTGAGGTCGAAGAGCTCATGAATCTGGGCGAACGCAACCTCGTTCCCGTGCTGCTTTACCTTTTCCGCCGGATCGAAAAGCGTCTTTCAGGTCATCCGAGCCTTATCATTCTCGATGAGGCCTGGCTGATGCTGGGTCATCCCACCTTCCGGGAGAAAATACGCGAATGGCTCAAGGTGCTGCGCAAGGCCAATTGCGCGGTTGTGTTGGCAACCCAGTCGATCTCCGATGCCGAGCGCTCCGGCATCATCGACGTCCTTAAAGAAAGCTGCCTCACAAAGATCTGCCTGCCCAACGGGGCCGCCAATGAGCCTGGAACACGGGAGTTTTACCAACGGATTGGTTTTAATGAACGTCAAATCGAGCTCGTGGCAACCGCGGTCCCCAAACGCGAATACTACGTTGCTTCGCCGGTCGGCCGTCGGCTCTTCGATATGGCACTCGGTCCGGTAGCGCTTTGCTTTGTGGGAGCAACCAGCAAGGAAGATCTTGGCCGCATCCGGGCCTTATCGGCTGCGCACGGCAATGATTGGCCACTCGAATGGCTCAGGGAAAGGGGCATCGCAGATGGCAAAGCCATTCTTGCAGACCTTGGCTAGCGCGACGCTCGCTCTGGCAATCATCGCCGGTCCGATAGCCAACGCCCAGGCTGGGGTTAATGTCGGCCCGGCGACCGAGTGGACGCAAATGCTCAACAACGCCGAACTTGTGGCGCTCACCGGGCAGTCGGCCGAGCAGATACAAAATCAGGTGACCCAGATCACCCAATTGGCCGAGCAGATTCAAAACCAGCTCAGGATTTATGAGAACCTGCTGCAAAACACCGCGCAATTGCCAGAGCAGATCTGGGGCGAGGTCGAGGGCGACCTTAGCCGCCTGCGAAGCCTGGTCGAACAGGGCCAAGGGATTGCATTCTCGATGGGCAATCTCGACGATGTGCTCAAATCGCGTTTCGCCAGTTTCGCCGAGATTGCAAACGGGCTTTCCAATGGCGAGTCATTTTCTGATCGCTATGGTTCATGGTCGGACACAAATCGGGAAACGATCGCGGCCACGCTACGCGCAGCCGGATTTACGGCCGAACAGTTCTCAACCGAACAAGCCACAATGGATCAGCTCCGCTCGCTGTCTCAAACAGCCGACGGGCATCTTAAGGCTTTGCAGGTCGGCCATCAGATTGCGGCACAGCAGGTGGCCCAGTCGCAAATGCTGCGGGGGCTAGTTTCCCAGCAGGTGACCATGATGGCCACTTGGTATCAATCCGAGCAGTCGGCACGCGACCATAGTCAGGTTCAACGTGACCAGTTCTTTGGATCGGTGGCACCACCATTGGCGGGTGGCCAAATGATGGAGCCTCGCTGGTGAGCAGAACAGCTATTTTCGTCACGTTCATGGCCACCCTGATCGTGGTCATTGCGATCACCGGGGTCGTACGGCTGGCGCAGTCGTCTGCAAGCAACCCGGTGTCCGGTTCGACGTCGATGAACGATCGGTTTTCGATCAACGGTGGCGGAGAGATGCGGTCGCAAGGAGACCTTCTCGATGGGCGAGACCAATGAAGGCGCGCTGGTTCCTATTTTGCTGTGTTTTGGCGGCGGCCAGCACCGTTCCGCTCTTTTCAGCGACGGCGCAGGATGGTGCGCTGCTGACAGAGCTCGAAAACGAGATCGCTGCGGCGGCGCGCGGCTGGGAGGGCGCGGTCATGCAAGCAGCACGGTCGCTGTTTTGGATCCTCGCAGGGATCGAGGTTGGCATCGCCGCCATTTGGCTGGCGCTGAGCGCGGCTGCGCTTGACACCTGGTTTGCCGAATTGGTGCGCCGCATCATGTTTATCGGCTTTTTTGTGCTCCTGCTCGAGCAGGGACCAGCCTTTGCCCAGGCGGTGGTCGATAGCCTCTATCAGATTGGGGCCGCTGATGGCTCAGCCTCGCCTGCCAATGTGTTCAATGCTGGATTGCGCGTTGCAAACGCCATGTCGGAACAAGCCCGTTTCGGGCTCTGGGAGGACAATGCTCTGGCGATCGCCGCAGTCTTTGCAATGGTGGTGGTGGTCGTGAGCTTTTCCCTGGTAGCGGCCATTTTTGTCGCTGTAATGGTGGAGATGTATGTGGGATTGCTCGCCGGCATGATCATGCTGGGCCTGGGCGGAACCAGTTTCACCAAGGACTTTGCAGTCCGCTATCTGGTCTATGCCTTCAGCGTCGGCATGAAGCTCATGGCGCTGGTCATGATTGCTCGGATCGGATCGGACGTGCTTTCTGGGCTCGCTGCCCGATCCTCTGGCGAGGAACAATTCCTTGCAACATTGGCGATCGCAGGGATCTCCGTGGTGGTTTTCACCATCGCCGTTTACGTGCCCAATATCATTCAGGGGGTCGTCCAGGGTGTATCGGTGACCGGTGGGATGGAGGTTATCGGGCATGGAGCACAAGCTGCAAGCTTGGCTGCGGGCGGTGTGGCTTTGGCGTGGGGTGGGGCGAGGGCAGGAGGCTCGTCCTTTTCCGCGGCTCGCACGGCGGGAGGCTCTTTTGGATCCGCCGCACTTAAGGGAATGGCAACTGGCTTTAGCAGCGCTGGTGGTGCGCTTGCGTCCGCCGCCCGCGACAAGGCCATCGGGGTACCAGGAACGTGGGGCGCTTCCACGCTTGGACTTGCCAACGCGAAACTGGATGGGGCGCGCGGGCAGGCTCCCGCTCGCCCATCGAAGGACGATAAGGCTTAAGGTATCTCATGACGCGCCGCAATGCACCGGAGAACCCCTACCTTGCAGCTCGTCAGGAATGGAACGAGCGGTATGGCTCCTATATCAGGGCAGCGACCGTCTGGCGGATAGTAGCGATTTTGGGTCTGGCCATGGCCATCATCGGCTTTGCCTACGCGCTCTACCAAAGCGCTCAGGTCAGGCTCGTCCCCTATATCGTAGAAGTCGATCAGCTTGGTGGGGCGGTGATGTCGGGTTTCCCGCAACAGATCGAATACGCTGATCCGCGTGTGGTGAGGGCTACCTTAGGGAGTTTTGTTGCGGACTTTCGTTCCGTTACGCCTGATGCCGTTGTCCAAAAGCGCTACATCGACCGTACCTACGCCCATCTAAGAACGCCCGATGCGGCGACAGAAAAGGTCAACAACTGGTTCCGCTCCAATTCACCCTTTGATCGGGCGCGAACCATGACCGTTTCGGTGGAAGTTACCAGCATCGTGCCGCTCTCTGAGCGCTCTTATCAGATCGATTGGACCGAATTCGAGCGCGATCGTAGCGGGCGCGAACTCGCCACCCGTCGCTTTCGGGGCGTTGCCACGGTGACGATTAGTCCGCCTCAGGACGAGGCTGCGATCGGGCTCAATCCGATTGGGCTCTATCTCACCGATTTCGACTGGACGGCTCAACTTTAGATCTGGAGGGACATTATGGCGGCGCCGATTGGCCCATCTCGCTCGCTCGTACTGACCGTCACGGCAGCGACCATCCTTGCAACAGGCCAGGTCCCCGCTCAGGACCTTACGGCCAATGAAATCCGCGGCACAAATTTGTCCGCGGACTGGCGCGAGAGCGCGGGTGTTGTCACGCGGGGGCCTGATGGCAAGGTGATCTTTCTGTTCGGCGAAGTGCAGCCATCGATCGTTTGCTCTCCGCTCCAGGTTTGCGACATCGAACTGCAGGCTGGTGAGATTGTGCGAGATGTCCTTTTGGGCGACACCGTGCGCTGGAAAGTTGAGCCTGCAACATCTGGACCAGCTGATGGACAGACGGTTCACCTCGTCATTAAGCCGGCCGAAGCCGGGCTGACAACCTCGATGGTGGTGACGACCTCAAGACGCACCTATCATGTTCAGCTGCGCTCCCACCACAGCAATTATATGGCGCGTGTGGGCTTTGAATATCCCGAAGATCTCTCCGCTCGCTTCGCAGAGATCGCCTCGAGGACGGAGGCAAGCATCGTGCCGGGTGCAGGGGTTCCAGCCGATCAGCTCGATTTCGATTTTGTTATGAGTGGATCGGCGCAATGGCGACCAACGCGCATCTATTCCGACGGCCTTAAGACCTATATTCAGTTTCCCTCCGCTCTGGCAGGAACTGATGCTCCGGTGTTGTTCGTCGTCTCGGGCGGGCAGAACCGGATCGTTAACTATCGCCTGAACGGCACGATGATGGTCGTGGATTACCACATCGATCATGCGATCCTGGTCTCTGGGGTTGGCCGCTCGCAGCAATCGATAACCATCCGACGCGGCGGGTGACCCATGCGAATTATCTTGCAATTGATCACCGTCTTGGTTGCCGGGATATCCCTTTGTGGCTGCCAAACTCTTGGCAGCACGACCCTTATCAGCAGTTCAGCACCACAAGATCTCTCGCCTGGAGCGGCAGCCACGATCGCACGCGATCTCGCCGGTTCGCTTGTCGAACGCGTTGGAGTGGGGACGACCACCATCAGCTTTGCGTCTGACGGATCGGCTTTCGGCTATGTTCTCGAAGAAGAACTAAGGAGCGAGGGTTATGCGATTTTCACCGATCGCTCCATGGATCTGGACAGGGGATTTTTGCCGCTCGCCTATGTGGTTGACCGGTTCGAAGGCAGCGTACTCGTTCGCCTTTCAACACCAGACCTTACCTTAACCCGGATCTATGCCATCACTGCCGAAGACGCAGAGCCGGCAAGTCCGTGGTCGGTGATGACGATTGGCGGAGATGGATCGGGTGAGCCAGACACTTGAACTGGGTGGAACGAAGGGATCGTCGGCAGGGGTGCGGCGTCTCAATCGCTTGCCGGTGATCGTTGCAATCGGGTTGGTCGTTCTGTTTATCGGAGTGATTTTCTACGGGCTCTCTCAACGCGGGCTTCATTTCGGCAATGAGCACGAGGACAGTGGGGGGAGCACACGTCCGGCCACCACCTATGCCGACGAGCTCACCCGGGGGATTCCGGATGCGATCATTGGGGAGCCTGCGCCTGCCAATCCGTTCCAGCCCGCCCCGCCTCAGACGTCAAGTGAACCTGCGCAATCCCAACCGGCCCGAGTTGAGCAAGAGCCAGCGGTTTCGCTGCCCTCAGATACCGATGCTGAGACGAGCTGGCTTTTCGAAATCGAACGCGAACAGCAAGAGCAAGTGCTGCGGGAAATGCATCGTCAACGGATGGCACGTCTTCAGGCCGATGAGACGGCACTCAACGCTCCGATTGCGGTCGATCTCGCTGACCTGGACGTCGGCGGCCTGGCCTATGCTGATATTGAAAATGGCGGGAACGGGGACCGGGAGTTTCAGCAGAACGGTAATGGCGAAGACGTTTACAGCGCAGCTATGCGGGCGGGACTGTTCGCCCAGGGTAGGGGGAGCGAACAGGCTGCAAAGCAAGCGTTTTTCAACCAGGACCTGGCCGAGCACGGATATCTGGATCACCAGGTGGTAGAACCGCGCTCGCCCTATGAGCTCAAGCGTGGATCGGTGATTGCAGCCACGCTCATTACGGGGATCAATTCGGATCTGCCGGGCCTAATCACCGCACAAGTGTCCCAGAACGTTTATGACAGCGCCACCGGCCGTCATCTTTTGATCCCCCAGGGTGCGCGTCTATTGGGACGCTATGATTCCGAGGTGAGCTACGGGCAGAGCCGAGTGCTCGTGATCTGGACCGATCTGATATTTCCGAATGGTTCCAGCCTTATGCTCGGGGGGATGCCTGGCGTGGATACTGCCGGCTATGGTGGGTTTACCGATGAGGTTGACAACCATTTTGGCCGCATCTTTGGATCGGCGGTACTGGTGGCGTTGATCGGGGCGGGCACTGAGATGATGCTCCCGCAGGATCGGAACGCTTTTGGCACGTCAAATAGCGCTGAGGATGCTGCCCGACGCAGCTTCGCCGAAACGTTCGGTCAGATGGCGGACCAAGCGATGACGCGCAATTTCGAGGTCCAGCCGACCCTTCAAATCAGGCCGGGGTATCGTTTCAACATCTTGGTGGAACGCGACATCGTGTTTCCCTCCGCTGCACCATCCATGGGATCGCTGTGATCTCTCCAAACAAGATGATTGCTCTGTTCACAGAACGCGCGGAATTGTTCCGTTCCCTTGGGGCGGAATGTAGGCGGTCTTCCTCATCCTTGCGGGAGACGAGCAGGGAAAAATGTAGAGCCAATCTTGCAACAGCCCTGTGCTTCTGCCGAGTGAGAAAACTAAGTGGATTGACCTAGGGCTTTCTCAGCCAGACTGACGACATAGACGATCCACTCGCCGATACACGACTGTTATCTCGACCCATGGTCAGATGCAGTATCTCCAAGGCGAGGGAATTCGGACCTCAACGGTAGCGCCGCATAACAGCTAATTAGGCCATGCGCCGTCGGGCCAGTCTCGCGCCGTGAGGATGACTAAGCTTTCCGCCCCGTTGCGCCTTCATAAGCGCTGCCTACAGCATCGGCGTCGCACTCGCTGAAGTCCAGCCACTCCTTAACTCAGCGGGAGTCGGTCAGGACTGACATCGTTCCCTCCGCCGCGCCCATCAACGGCGTCACGGCCATCCCCTCAAACCGCGGGGATTGTTCTGTAACAAGAGCGTCACATAGGCTGTTCCGGCCCAGATTGATGTGAATGTGTACGACTGTCTCGTTCTCGAGGCGGACCTTTCTTGCACAAAGGCAGCTGACAGCAAGCAGCGCTATACATTTTTGCGAGGCGGGAAACTCGTCACACAAGGATTTCCGAGGCTTGTCAGCAAGACCGCCATGATCGATCCATTTTCCGCTCCACTGCCAATACCCCCGGGCCATTTGATCACATGCGACTATCTAGAGCACCGTGATCTCCTAGAGCTTGAGCGCGCAGCCGCCTATCCCGAGATTTGGCAGCACATGGTTCGCGACGCCTCCACGCCCATGACCTTCAAGAGCTATTCAGAAGAACTTCTTGCCTTGCGGTCCCAGCGTCGGGAAATCCCTTTCGTCATCAGGAAAGACGGGGCTGCGATTGGGGTCTGCAAACTGATGCAAATCGATGTGCAACAGGAACGCCTCTCTATGGGCGGAACCTGGATTACGCCTTCGGCATGGGGAACCGGTGTCAATACGGATGTGAGAAGGATCATCTTTTCGTTTGCATTTGACGTGATCGAAGCGAACCGGGTGGAGATCCGCGTCTATCACGACAACCCGAGGAACTTGGCTGCTCTGGAAAAGATCGGCGCGGTCTATGAAGGCATGTTGCGAGAGCATTTCATCGATCGCAATAACCGGAGAAGGGATGTCGCAGTTTTCAGTGTCCTCAAGCGCGAGTGGGCCGCAGTCTCCAAGCGGTTGCTGGCCAGACTGTCATCTCAACTCGGAGGCGCCCCTGTGCCGCTTGTTCCCGTTCTCTCCACCCGTGGCAAGCCTGTTCAGAGCAGCGAAGAACAAGGGATTGGAAGGGAGGGATAAACATGCAGCTCAAACGTTCCGCGCCTATAATCTTAGCTGTCGCCGACGGGCCGAACCTCATCACATTTCTGGGTGGGTTGCTTTCAATATTGGCCTGCATCGCCGCTATGGCGGACGGCTTTGCACTGGCGCTGGCTCTGGCGATGTGGGCACACGTTGCCGATTCTGCCGATGGATGGCTAGCCCGGCACCAACCGGCGAGAGCCCTCGCCATCCGCGAAATCGGAAAACAAATGGATTCTCTTGCCGATTTACTCTCTTCGGGCGCCTTCCCCCTCGTGTTTCTAATCGCTTATAGCGACGGGAATGTTGTCGCTATCGTGGGCGGGGTGTGTCTTTGCGCTGCTGGGCTGCTCCGGCTGAGCTATTTCGGTGTGCACGGCCTCGATAATGGTCACTTCATTGGCTTACCCCAGCCGCATAATCTCCTGGTATTGACCGGCGGCTATTGGAGTTTGAGCGCGCTAGGTCAAGCCTCACCGGGGGCATTGGGCGCAATGGCACTGTTGACCGCCTTTCTGCACGTAGCCTCGTTCCGTTTTCCCAAGATGTCAGATGTCGCGATCGTGGTGACGGTATTGGCCGCAATCGCAGCCACTTATCTCGCATTGATGGTCTAGCGGCGAGCGGGCGTCGGCGAGCACGGCCTTTGATGAGGACACAGACGATGATTACCCACTCGATCATTGCGGCTGCGGGAATGGGAACACGCCTAGGCGATCTCACCACGACCAATCCAAAGGGTTTGGTCAGGGTATCGGACGAGGCGCTGGTCCCGAGGCTGCTGGCACAGCTAGGCAATGCCGGTGTGTCCCACACCAAAGTCGTTGTCGGTTACCTTGGGGACAAGCTGATCGATGAGGTCAGCAAGGGAGCGTGGGCGGTGGGTGTCGAATTCCTCAGGAACCCGCACTATCGCTCAAGCAACAACGTCACCTCGCTTTTTTTGGCGCTCTCTCCTGAGCGGCCTGTGGTCATAGCCGATTGCGATGTGTTCCTTTCGGAGTTCCCGACCCGCTGGCTGGAGCCGGATGGTTCCGATCTGGCGGTTCCTACACGCACGCTTCGGGAGGGGGAGACCGGGACCGTTCTACGGATGGAAAGCAGCGGGCGTCTGCAACTTCATGTCGCGCGAACGCCAAATGAGATCCGCTGTGGCGATCGAAAGACCATCAGCGTCTATCTGATCAAGTCACATGACCTCGCCCGTGACCTTTGTTCCGAAGCTGGGGCAGCGATTTCGCGCGGCAGAACAGATCTCTACTATGAGGATGTGCTCGCCAGGGCAGTTGGCGCGCGATACCAGATCGCTCAATACAAGGTCGAGGACTGGGGGATAACGGCGTTCGAGATCGATACACCTCAGGATCTGCGAGACGCCGAAACCTGGTTTGCCGCAAACGCGGCCTGCGGCCCGAGCGCGATAGAGGAGGCCCATCATGCACGCTAGTGGTTGGGCGATCGGCCATCACGGCGAGATTCTTCAAGGTGTCTTCCACGGCGATGACCATCGGCTCCATCGTGGGCTGGTCACTCTTCCCTTCACATCTCGGTATTCGATCGCTGTCGCCGAAGCGATCGAAGGCGATGAGATTATCGTGTATCCAAAACACAAGCGGAAGGCGCGCGACGCGATGGAGCATTTCCTGCGCGAGATGAAGCATGATCAAAAAGGAATAAGGCTGATCGTGAGTTCGAACATTCCGGAAGGGTTTGGGCTGGGATCTTCGACCACCGATATCGTGGCCACGATCCGCGCGACGGCGAAATTGCTCGGCACAAGGCTGAAGCCGAGCGCGCTTTTCCGGCTTGCCGTCCGAACTGAGGCAGCGAGCGATGGCACGATGTTTTCGGGTAAGCCAAGGCTTGTTTGCCAGCGCGAGGGGACAGTACTGGAGCGCTTTAGAAGGAAGATTCCAGAATTTTCATTGATCAGTGTCAACGTTGCACCCGATCAACCCGTCGATACGCTGATCCACCCGCCGGCTAGGTACAATGAGCAGGAGATCAGCGAGTTCGAGGAGCTGCGACGGTTGATGCGGCGAGCGTTGAGAACGGCAAGTTTGAGCGATCTGGGCAAGGTTGCAACCCGAAGCGCCATCATCAATCAGCGCTATCTGCCACAACCTCATTTCGCAGCCATTCTCGACCTTTGCAGGTCCAAAGGAGCTTTCGGGGTTCAAGTTGCCCACAGCGGGCGAATGGTCGGTATTCTTCTCGATCCCAGCCTCGATCGCGATGACAGGACGGTGCGACACATCCAGAGCGAATTGCTGAGATTGAGCCTGTTTTCAGAGTTCCTCAAATCTCCACACAGGTGACGCTCTCGCTGCTGCACTTATCTCGCCAGGAAAGGTGGTGGTCATGGCCGGAATGGTCGGTGAGTTTGGTAGCAACAGGCGGGTGGCCTTCGAGCCGGCTGCTGAGATGATGGCTCGCCGTGGACAGATTTCCACTTTCATTGATCGACCCCAGTTTCGGCTCCTGTTCGTTGGCTCTCCCCAAACAGGTCTACATGCCGCGAAAAACACAATAGCTGCCATTTGCGGGAGCCCGCATACCGCCACGGGCGAAAAGCTGACGGCCCATCGGTTGGTGCTTGAGTATGAAAGGACTGGCACTATTGAGCCAGCGCGCATCCGTGGCCATTTCTCGCTCGTGCTGGCCGACCTGCGCAAGCAAACGGTGGTGCTATGCAGAGATGCACTGGCGGTCACCCCTTTGCACACAATCGATATGGGCCAGGATGTGGTGTTCTCAACCGAGTACAAAGCCATTCTGGATGCTTCCGGTCACGACCGCGGCTTGGACTTTGCCGCAATCGATTATTTCCTGCGAACCGGTTGGACTCCGGCCGGCAGAACATTTTTTTCCGCCGTCAAGCCGCTGGCACCGGGTCAGGTCAGCTTGTTTTCCGTCGGCGGCGTTCGTGCGAGAGTCGACGTTCCGCACTGGCGCCTTCCTGCAGGCGTTGGGCGGCCAATGGAAACCTCCCAGCTTTCGAACGCACTGGAACGCTCAGTGCAACGGTTTTTGGAGATTGGTGGGCCCAACATTGGCGTGATGCTCAGTGGTGGCATAGACTCGGCTCTTATTGCAGCTCTGTTGCGGCGCGCCCGGCCGCAGCAAGATATTTGCGCTCTGACGGTCGGGTATGGGCAGACCGATCCCGAGATTTTAGGTGCGAGGTCAACGGCAGCAGCCTTGGGGCTGGAGCATTTAGAGTTGATCGTTGCTATTGAAGAACTTGAAGACCTTGTTCCTGCCAGCATTTGGGCGATGGAGAATGTGGGGGGACACGACGAATACCCCTGCCTGTTCGGTCTTGCTCGCCGCTCTTGTGGCCAGGTAGACGCGATATTTTCGGGGAACTTGTCTGATACATTGTTCGCCGGAATGGCATCGCATAGACGCTTCTTGACCGGTGCAGGCCAGCAGGCTCGCCCTCTTGGCGTCCGTGGCGCCATTCTCTACGAGACTGAGTTCGACCCCATCCCTGCACAGCCGAAGTCCTATACACTGAGCGAAGAGCTTTTCTCCGCTCTTCGATCGCGCGACGAGAGAATGAGCGCGCAGGAAATTTTCGCATCCTATGCTGGGTCAGAGTTCATGATGCCATATGGTGATCGCGACGTCATCGATATCGCGCTTCGAACACCCGATGATCAGAAACTGAACCCTATCCGTAACAAGGTGATCTTGCGCGAGGTGGCGAGTCGAATTCTGCCCTCTGAAATCGCCAACCGCCCCAAGAGTATCCAGCAGCTTCCTTATGATGGATCGATGCGGGCGTTCTTGCTGTCCAAATTGGAGAAGGTCGCTGCAAGCGAGAACGGAGCCTCAACAGTGATTAGGGCCGATTATATTTCCCAGGCGGCCTCGGCCCTTCGTTTCCGTTGTGATCGCTCTAGAGTTCACGATGCTTGGAACATAATGGCGTTCGATTATTGGTGCCAAACCTTCCTTTCCCGCCCCGTTCTCGCCGCCAAGGCGTCTGCTTGGTGATGGCTTCCCAGCCTCGCGGCCGTCGATCGCGCCCCTCAATCTTCCACAACTTCCACAAACTTTCACAAAACTGATACAGTGCGCTTCTATGTGTCCCCTTAGAATTGAGGGTCACATCAGATGCCAAGACTACCCGCCGCAATGCGGCAACAAGCCATTGTCGAAATGATCACCGAGGGTGCGGGGGCAGCGATCAGTACCATCGCCGCCACATGCGATGTCTCTGAAGAGACGGTGCGCCGCGATCTGTTGCAGCTTGAAAAAGACGGCGTAATCAGGCGGGTCTATGGCGGTGCAATTCCGGCCGATCGGAAAGCTCCCATCGCTGAACGCCTGGCGAGTGGCCATCGTGAAAAAGAGGCGATTGCCAGGCTGGTTAGCAAAATCGTCACCGCCGACCAGTGGGTATTTATCACCGGGGGCAGCACAACGATCGCCATTGCGCAGCAGCTTCGGAACGGGCCGCCTCTAAAGGTGATGACAAACATGCACGCCATTGCTGAGGCGTTGCAAGGCGGCGAGCACAAGGTGATCCTGACGGGTGGTGAATACGTTGCTTCGAGCGGCTGCATGGCCGGGGCCGAGGTCATTGCTGCAATCGCCCAGTGCACGTTCGATCTTTCCATCGTCGGCATCTATGGCTTTGATCCAGACCATGGTCTGGTTGAACTCGACAGATATCACCAGGATCTGAAGCGGACCTTGATCGAGCACAGCCGAGAGACGGTCTTTGTTGGTGACAACACCAAGTTTGGTGCTCTTGGCCGGTATTGCAGTGTGCCGCTTTCCAAAATCAAAACCATTGTCAGTGATCGGCGGCCAATGGGCAGAGTTGCTGATGTTCTCGAACATGCTGGCGTCAGCATTCTCACCCCGGACGAGCGGGGTGGTCCAGTGCATCTGAAAGAGGTTCGTTCGTGATGGCGGACACCCGGGCAAGACATGTGATCATATTCGGTATCGACGGTCTCCGGCCCGATATGGTGCGCAACGCAACCATGCCCAACCTGTCCGCACTCAAACGCCGCGGGGCATGGTCACAAGATCATAGAACAGTGTTTCCGAGCGAAACGCGGGGCGCTCTGACGGCGCTGGCGACTGGGTCCGCCCCGGCCACAAACGGGGTGCTGGGAAATCAGTTCTATCCACGGTCCGATACTCTGCGACAGGTGTTTACCAATACAATCGAGGATTGGCATGCGGCAGATCGAACGCTTGAAGGGGGGATGGTAACTGCGGTCGGGCTCTCCGAGGTTTTGGCCAGAAACGGGCGATCTTTCGCCGTTGTAACCTCGAGCGGGCAGGGGTCGCTTTCGGCCCTAAACTGGCATGGAGAGGTTTACGGCCAGACCGGATTTAACGTTCGGCATCCTCAAATTGGTTTTCCCCACCGCCTTGCTGCAGACATCCACCGTCTGCATGGGGTGCCACCCTGCGGATTTGAGAAAGGGAACGAGAAAAAGGTGGTCGAGATTGCGACCACCTCAGTCTGGGCCCAAGCGCGCCCCGACGTGATGGTATTGTGGCTGACTGAAGTCGACAGCGCTTCGCACAGGTTCGGCCTTGGCTCGGCCGAGCACCTTGAAGCGCTCGAACGCAGTGACGCCGCTTTGGGCCAGTTGGTGGATTGGCGCGACACTCTAAAAGAGCGTGACGATGTCGTGATCCTTGTCACCTCCGATCATGGCCACGTGACGGCATCAGAGTTGGTCTGCCTCACAGAAATCCTCAAAGGAGCGGGCTTTTCTGCGGCGGATTCTTTCGAGAGTGACGCAGACATTCTTGTTCGACCAGGACGTGCGATTGGGTTTTGGCTTCGGCACCAAGATCCGGTGCTACTGCAAGCAATTCAAGCCTTCATCAGCGAGCAATCATGGTATGGCGGCTCATTTTCGCCAGCCCCTGATCAGGACGCTCACTTAGGAACGGTCGAAGGAACGCTGGCTCTTCATCTGATCGGCGCAGATCATGATCGTGCTCCTGACTTGTTTCTCAATCTCAAGGGAGCAGACGATGTCAACCAGTTTGGGGTGGTCGGTAGCGCTGCCTATGATCCTGGTAACTACCAGACCTTTGTAGGTGCCGGCACGCACGGAGGACTGCATCGACGAGAGCTCGCCGCAGTACTCCTTGGAGATGGCAGCGCCCTTGGAAGCGGCGCGATCGCGAGCCGAACCAATATCACCGACATCGCCCCTACCGTTCTGGCCCTACTGAACCTCCCAGCCCCTTCATCGATGTCTGGGAGGGTTCTCACCGAGCTTCTTGGTGGTGAATGCTCCTCAAAAGAACCCCACCTGGCTTCGCTAGAACTCCGCTCGGAAGGAGCGATACAAACGGTCTTGCGCCTAACGAGAGCCTATGATCGGCACTATTGCGACGAGGGGTGGGCAGAATGCGCCAAGGCCGAGACAGGCAAGGATAAGGCGGCATGAGCACACAAAACGCGCCCATCCACGAAATCACAATCACCGCGCGGTCGCCCTTGGCCGTGGAGACTTCCGGGACTTTGGGCGAGGCAGCTGACGATACTGCGGCGGCCCAACGCATCTATGCGGTAGGTGATCTGCACGGTCACCTGGATCTACTGAAGGCCATGCTCAGGGCCATCCGGGCCGACATTGACCAGCATTCCGACATGCCGTGCACACTGGTTTTTCTCGGCGATTATATCGATCGCGGCCCCAACTCGCGCGGGATTCTTGACCTGCTCAGCGCCGGCTTGTCGATGGACAGGTGCGCGACGGTCTTTTTGCGGGGCAATCATGAACAGTGGCTGGAGGATTTTGTCAGAGGCGAGCCGGTCCTGAGTGATTGGGCGCCCAAGGGGGGTCTACAGACGCTTGGGTCCTACGGCCTTTCACCGGAACTGATCCTGAAAGGCTGCTTTGACAAAACGCTCGAGAGCGAGATCCGTGAGCAGTTCCTTTCCGTACTTCCGCAGGCACATCGACAATTTATCCTTGATCTTGGGTTCTTCTATTCGACGAGCCAATATTTTTTCGCCCATGCGGGCGTCGATCCCGACAAGGGGCTTGAAGACCAACGATCCGAGGATCTGACGTGGATCCGGTATAAATTCCTGCGATCTCAAAAGGACTTCGGAAAGGTGGTGGTGCATGGGCACACGCCCGCCAAGGCAATCGAGAGCCTGCCGAACCGGATCAATGTCGATACGGGCGTCGACATGTATGGCCGGCTAAGTTGCGTTATTCTCGAAGCAGGGCGCCGCTACGGGCTCGAGGTATTTAGAGAGCGGTCCATTCAGGCGCACGCTCCTGTGACCGAACGGAGGGCGCCATGAATGGCAGCTAGCCCAGCCGGTGGTTGAACAGCACCACGCGGCTTACTGACTTCAGGGTTAAAGAGCCCGCGGAACACTCAAGTAAAAGCGTCTCCCTTAATCCACTTGTCTGGAAACGATATGTCACGTCTAAAATTTGGGCGGGCCATGCCCGCATTGATTTCGATCGTTAAGCACGCGGCGGCCGCGCTGGTGGCGATTTCCGTCTTGGCTGGTGCAACGCACGCGCAAGATCATCGGCCGAGTCTGACCGTAGCGGTGCAGCAACTCCCTGGCTCGCTCGATCCGGCCATGATGTCAGAAACAGCTGCGTTCCGCACGTTGCCGAGTATCTATGACTTTATTATCGGGACGAACTACAACGAACAGTTTGCCCCCATTCCTGGTCTCGCCACGGCGTGGCGTATGATTGATGACCGGACCCTCGAACTCGATCTGCGTGGCGATGTTGTCATGCATGACGGCGATGCGATGACCGCAGAAGACGTGGCATTCTCTTTCGGGCCGGAAAGGCTCAGTGCGGAGAGTTCACCGGCCTACGCCACCAGTCGTCCCTATTTGGGAACGCTCGAAAGGGTCGATGTCGTCGACCAGGATACTGTTCGGTTCATCTCGCATGAGCCTGATCCGGTTTTCGTTCAAAGGCTTTCGGGTTGGATGTCGCAGGTCATAAGCAAGGATGCGTTCCTCGAGGCCGACGATTTTGCGGCCTGGCAAATGTCGCCGGTTTCCACCGGTCCTTACAAGGTTGCCAGTTGGAGACCGCGAGAGGAGCTGGTGCTCGAAGCGCATGATCAATACTGGGGCGGCACGCCTCCGTTCAGTTCGATACGGTTTGTCGAAGTTCCCGAGCAGTCGGCGCGCATCGCCGGTCTTGCGGCCCATGACTATGACGTGATCACAGATATTGACCCCGATCAAATACCGCTTGTCGAGCAGTATGCCGACCTAGATGTCGTTGGCGGTGACACGATCATGACAAGGTCGATCCGGTTCGGTCTGCACGATCGGTGGCTGGCAGATCCTCGGATCCGGCTGGCGCTGTCTTTGGCGATTGATCGTGAGGCGATCGTTCAAGGACTGTGGTCGGGGCGCGTCGCCGTCGCGCCAGGGTTCCAGTTCCCATTTTACAATGAGCTTTTTATCTCCGAGCACCAAGCGCCTGGTTATGATCCGGCGCGGGCGCGCGAGCTCATGGAAGAGGCCGGCTATGACGGCACACCAATCCGCTATTACGTTCTCGAGCATTGGTATCCGGTGGAGCTCCCAACATCTGAGGTGATCGCGGCCATGTGGGAAGCGGTTGGTTTCAACATCGACATGCAGGTGCAGGCGAACTGGGACACCATTTTGGTTGATAACCCCGACTTCATACACAACGGGGCGACGCTCATGAACATCGCCGATCCGCTGGGGGGTGTCTGGCGAATCTATGGCAAGGGAAGCAGCGTTGACCGCCGAAATCAGTGGAGAAACGAAGAATTCAACAGTCTCGGTTTGATCCTGCAGACATCGATGGACGAAGCGGCGCGCCGTGATGCCTTCGAAAGAATGCTCGAGATTGTCGATTGGGAGGATATTCCCGGGACTGAGTTGCATATGAGCGGAGCATTCTTCGGCATTCGCTCGTCCTTGTCCTGGACCCCGTCGCCAGCACCTTATCTCGATTTCGGCCCAACGGGCATGGCATCGCAATAAGATGGGCGGCACATTGAAATCCCCGCCTCACCATGCCATCAGATCGCGCGGCAGCGCGCGATCTGAACGCCCACTGCTTGAGCTCACAGACTTCTCGATTGGATTTTGGTCGGGAGCTCAAATGATAAAGGCGGTGGAGCAAATAACGCTGTCGATCCGACGCGGCGAGACCATCGCGTTCGTCGGCGAAAGCGGCAGTGGCAAGACCGCCACCTGCATGGGCATCGCGCGTTTGATTGAGGGCGCCCACACGGTCTCGGGGTCGGTTGTGTTCGGGGGCATCGAACTCACAACGGCACCCGATCGCGACCTCGATGCCATCCGCGGCCGGCGGATCGGCGTGATTTTTCAGGATGCGATCGGAAGTCTTGATCCCCTCCGTACCGTCGGCTCTCACTTTGCAGCGGTGATCAAGCGCCATACAGCCAAGCGCGGCGACTTGGTCACCCAGAGGGCCATGGCTATTCTTTCTGAGGTTGGACTTTCCGACGCCGATATTCTCAAGAAGTACCCCCATGAGCTTTCAGGGGGAATGGCACAGCGCGTGGCGATTGCCCTCGCCCTCGTTGGCGATCCCGAGCTGATCATTGCCGATGAACCCACTACCGCGCTCGATGCGGCAAACAAGGCTTTGATTCTCTCTCTCCTCCAGCGTTTGGCAATACAGCGTCAGGCTGCGCTCATCCTTGTCACACATGACCTTTTGGCTGCGGCCAAGACTTGCGAACGCGTGGCGGTTTTCTATGCCGGCCAACTGGTCGAAACAACAGAGCTGGACCCAGAGTTTTCGCGTTTGGTTCACCCCTATAGCCGCGCGCTTCTCGATAGCGTTCCCCGGTTGTCGGGTGACCCCACACCACGGCCAATTCCAGGGGAAATGCCGTCCTTTGCGGATCGAGACAGCTTCTGCCGTTTCCGCGCTCGTTGCCCAGCGTTCATCCAGCGATGCAGTACGGTGCACTTACGCGCCGATGTTCTTCCAGTGGCAAGCGCGCTCTGTTTGTACCCGCTGCGGGACGAGCCCTCCTGGGCGCGTCCGACAGTCAGCTCGACACACGCGCGCGTTGGCGGCCAAAGGGCGCCGGCCGTCGAACTGGTGAAGGTGGGCAAGATTTATGCCCGCCGGTCACTAAACCCATTCCACACTATGCAACGCCGAGCTCTGGCATCGATCGACTTGGCTGTCGGAAAGGGCGAATGCGTGGCCTTGATCGGAGAAAGCGGCAGCGGAAAATCGACGATTGGCCGGATTGTCTTGGGTCTTGAGCGCCCCTCCGAAGGTGAGGTCCGCCACCATTTCTCGGGGGCGTTCGGGGATGTGAGCAGGCGGGCAAGGCGCGCTCAGATCATATTCCAAGATGCCCGTTCCTCACTCGATCCTCGTCTGACCAGCTTAGATCAGATCACCGAGCCGATGCGCGTCAACGCGATTGGGACAGCCCCAGAGCGTCGCTCTCGCGCTCTCGAGATGCTGGACTTGGTGAGGCTTCCGAGCTCGGTCGCGCGTGCTTTGCCTCGGGAACTGAGCGGCGGGCAGCTCCAGCGTGTCGCGATAGCTCGGGCTCTCGTACTCAACCCCGGTTTGCTGGTGTGCGACGAGCCGACCTCTGCGCTCGATGTTTCCGTCCAGGCGCAAATCATAGGTTTGTTGCTCAGGCTGAAGCATGAACTTGAGCTTTCGGTTCTGTTTATCACCCATGACATAGCGGCAGCTCGGCCTCTGGCCGATCGAATAGCGGTTCTTAGGAATGGGAGCCTGGTGGAAATCTCGGCGACCGAGCACCTCCTCAATTGCCCGCAACACACCTATACGCGAGACCTGATCGCTCTGAGCGGATTTGGAGAAACCGCAAGAGGCGGCGTCGAAACTCCCATTGAAGCAGGTTTCCGCGAGGAGGTTGTCGCATGACCAGCTTTCTCCTTGTCAAACTAATCAGGACCGGTCTGACGGTTCTGCTCGCCCTTTGCTTTACGTTCTTCCTTATGCGAATGGCCGGCGATCCTGCACTGGCGTTTCTCGGCGTCGATGCGCCACCTGAGGCACTCGCTCTTTTTAGGGAAAAGCATGGGCTCGATCAGCCTGTTCTGGTGCAGTTCGGCTATTACCTGAGCAATCTCGCTCAGGGCGATTTCGGGACCTCCTTGCGGGATGGCCGCTCGGTGACAACGGTTGTCTTTGAGGTTGTGCCGCGAACGATCCAACTCATGGCGCTTGGCTTTGCGGTATCGATGCTGATCGGCCTACCCGCTGGCATGATAGCCGCGATCAAGCGCGACCAATGGGTTGACCGGCTTGTCATGGCTGGATCCGTGATCGGGTTCAGCCTGCCCAATTTCTTGCTTGGATTGCTTCTTTTGCTGGTTTTCACGCTCTGGCTCCGCGTTCTTCCCTCGGGAGGTGCGAGTGGCCCGGCGAGTCTGGTCATGCCCACAATAACCTTGGCGACAGCGTTTATTGGGATCGTGGCAAGGTATACCCGCTCCTCGATGCTCGCGGTTCTCGATCGACCTTTTCTGCGCGCGGCGCGCGCACGGGGGCTATCGGGAGCAGAGGTCATCTTAAAGCATGCGCTCCCCAACGCAGCCATACCGATCGTGACGGTCTCGGGCCTGATTTTTGGCAGTCTGCTCGGTGGCGCCTCAGTTGCTGAAACAGTGTTTTCTTGGCCAGGCATGGGGCGCCTGCTTGTGTCGTCGGTTCTGGCTAAGGATTTTCCGGTCATCCAATTCATCGTGATCATTTTGGCCTTGGCGATGATCGCCACGAACTTGCTCGTCGATATCATGTACGGCGTACTCGACCCCAGAATCGGGAGCCAGGTGCGGGAAGGAAGCCGAGCATGATTGCCTTCTCACGGGTCACGCCGCTCCTAAAAATTACAAAGCTGCCGCGCCTGAAAGGCATCATCTGGCTGTGCATCTCCTGGTTGGTTCTCATTGTGGCTGCTGGCCTTTTCGGACCTGAACTTTTGGCAACAGATCCCGATGCTGTTGATCTGGCCTCCAGGCTCCAGGCGCCACTTGCCTTCGGGGGCAGTCCCGATCACTGGCTGGGAACCGACCACCTTGGACGGGATATTTTTGTGCGCATCTGCCACGCCATTCGGATCAGCCTGCTTTTGGCATTATTTGGTACGCTGATTGGCGCTGTGCTGGGCATTTCGGCAGGCTTTGTCGCGGCTCGATTTGGCGGGATCGTGGACGAGGCGATCTCGATGCTTGTGGATTTTCAGGCCTCGATGCCATTCCTGATTTTCGCGATAGCCACGGTGGCCGTGCTTGGCTCCGACATGAGCGTGCTGCTGATCTTGGTATCGATCTTCGGTTGGGAGCGATACGCCAGGCTGGCGCGTGGTTTGGCACTTTCCCATCTCAACAACGGGTACATCGTTGCTGCTCGCACCTATGGCGCGCGGTGGCCGACGATTTTTGGCCGCCATATCCTTCTCAACATTGTGCCCATCATCGCCGTCAACATCACGCTCACATTCCCGGAGATCCTTATGCTCGAAACGACCTTGAGTTTTCTCGGACTGGGCGTCCAGCCTCCCCATGCAAGCCTTGGATCGATGATGAACCAGGGCAGGGATCACCTTTTCACCGCCTGGTGGCTCACGATCGTTCCGGGAATGGTAATGTTCCTCACCACGCTTTCGATCAGCATGCTGGGGGACGCTCTTGGCGGCCGAGTGTCGATGGGCCACAAGCGATGAGCTTGCGCGCGCGTCTTTGGGAGACCAAACCTAGCCGTCCACTCGAGCCTTGGAGTCCGGACCAGCTGAACGCTGGTCTAGCGGTGACCAGTCCACACCACCGACGATCTTTATCGCTCTTGTGTGACCTTTTGAGAGTCGGGAGCCCCTCCGGCCGAGAAGGCCGGATGGCTCAACTCATCACCAAGAAGATCTGCGAGATGGGCCTGCGCCCCGAAAAAGACCTAGCAGGCAATATCGTTGTAAGGATCGCGGGGGAAGACCCCAATGCGCAGCCTTGGGTGCTTGCCGCCCATATGGACGAAATCGGACTTGTCGTGACCCATGTCGAAGCGGATGGGCGTCTGGGGGTATCCCGCTCGGGTGGGCTGGAGCCTTACAAGGTTGGGGAGCGGGCAGTCGAGATCTTGGGCGATCAGGCGAGCATTGTCGGGATCATTTCGTTTGGCAGCGGCCATGCACTTGGCACGGAAGGCGGTAGCGACTGGGAGGCGGCACGGGTATTTACCGGCTTGTCTAGCGCGGCGCTGTCAGCCGCGGGGGTAAGGGCCGGCTCACCGGCGGTTCCCACGTTAGCTGGACGAGGGCCGTGGGTCATTGGCAATCCCGATGATCCCTGGGTGGGCGCATGGTCGCTTGACAACCGTGCTGGAGTTGCGGTGCTCCTTGAGGTGCTTTGCACCCTCCATGAAAAGGCTATACGTCCGCGCGCGCCTTTGATCATTGCCTTCACTGTACACGAAGAAGGCGGAGGCCATGGCGCCAAGTCTTTGGCTCTCCAGGAGCGACCGCAAGCCTTTATCGCCGTGGACGGTTGCCCATGGTGGCCTGGATGTGGTTTTGAGGTGAACGATCAGCCGGTGATTTGGGCGAGGGACCGTTTGGCCCAATACGACCATGCCATCTCCATGATGCTGATCGCGGCGGCGGAGGGCGCGACCTGCGGGTGGCAAACAGCGGTGGTCCCGCACGCTTACACAGACGCGAGCGCCGCCTACAGCGTTGGCGCTGCACCAGCTGTGGGGATAATTGGACATTCGCGTTTCAACAGCCACGGGACCGAGATCTCAAAAGTCAACGCATTTGATAATATCGAGAGAACGTTGATAGAGCTGATCCAGGCTTATGTTTGATACCGATGGGTAGAAATCTCCGCTGGGCTTGTAGATTGGCGATATCGACAGCCGGTGCTGCCGGTGAGCTCACCTATAGCTCATCAATACAAATTCGGTACAATAGGCCGTCGGCGAGAAACCAAGGGGGTTCGAACCGTGCCAGCGGTGCATGCACTGGATAGGGGACTAGAAACACTCATCGACGAAATGGAGACGCTGCGTGATCGGACCGGCGTCCGCCAGGCACTTGAGCGGTTCGCCAAATCATCGGGGTTCGATCGGTTCGCGTTCGTCTGCGCTGGCGGCCCTGAGATTACGGGCCTGTCGAACTATGACCAGCAGTGGCAACTTCGCTACCTTGAGCGCAACCTGAACAGCTTCGATCCGGTTGTGCGGCGAGCCCGACAGGTCTTGCACCCTTTCGCCTGGAGCCGGCACGAGCAACGGTTTAGGGACCTCAGCTTCAAGGCGTTTTTCGATGAAGCCGCGGATTTTGGCATTCGGTCGGGAATTTCCATGCCGATTCCGGCAAGCTACGGGCGGTTCGCCATGCTCACACTGGCCAGCGGGGAAGCGGAGGCCTGGCGGCATGTCGCGGTCGAAAACCCCATACGAGCCGCAGCGGCAGTCGCCTGCGTTCACCTCAATCTGGGACGATTGTTTCGAAACGACCGGCACGATCCCAAGCCGATCTTGTCAGGCCGCCAGTCGACATGCCTCACCTGGTCGTCATATGGCAAGACAACGCCCGAGATCGCGGCGCTCTTGGGCATCAGGGAAAACACCGTCAGGTTCTATCTCGTCGAGGCCCGAGATCGGTTGGGAGCTGCAAATATCACTCACGCCGTGCGGATCGCCGTAGAGCGGGGCCTGATCTAATCACCCCGCTGGATGTCTTTCGCAGGCGCTTTGTGAGCACCCTGCGCCTGCTGAACATTGGTCACTTTCGTCCGCATCATCGCCACTGACCAAAAATTTGTATGGAGTGTTCGGTCACTGAATGAAAACTCGCGCTTTGGCATCGATCCGTGCGAGATCTCTTGGCTTCGCGCGTGCCGGACGATGGGGATAGCACATTGGTTACTGTCTTTCCCGGTTCGCATCAGGAATATATCCAAGCTTTTCGGTCAGGGCGGCGACGACTGCGATCTGTGAGCGGTTCTCTAGTGATGTGCGATGAAAATTCTCGAGCAGGTTTGTCTTGCGCGGATCGTTATCTGCGCAGTCTTCCCAAGCGCGATAGGCATTTTCGCTCGCCTCTGTCAGCATGCGGTGCTTGCCGATGGCAGCGATTGTTGCCTCTTTGAGTTTTTCTCCCGATAGAGACCCCACGATTTGTGCCACAAATGGGGCGAGGACCCCGATCCGCCGAACAGCAATATCGTCATTTGAGACCATGTTACCAAACCGTTGATCTAAGGTTTGCGATTGAGTGCGCGGAAACCGGCTTTCGTTCAATTTGCCCTCACCGAAGGCGTTCTTTATGCCTCATTTGAGCACGTACCGCACTAGGGCATATATAGAACGGCACCATAGCGCAGGCCAGCCCGACAAAAGTCCTAGAAAATATAGCAATATTTCTCTTTTCCGTGCACAAGATAAACGCAAGAAATTCCCGGGTCCTCGGCCGCTTGAACTTGCATCTCGTAGTCGCGAGGGTACAATGCTGGCAGGCCCTGCATTCGTAGCAGGTTTCGCTACGCCCTGGTTACTGCGGTGGGCTCGCCTCTTGGGTGGGTGCAATCGGTCGGTGGCCACATAGCATGGTGCGGGCTGCTCAACAGAGAGCGTGATCAAACCTGACACAACGATGGGGAGCGGCGTTGTGGATTTCTTCTTTTGGCTGGGACACCCATACCGGGCGTTGCTGGGGCATGGCTTGTCATGAGCACGTCGGAACCTCACGACCTAACCGGTGACGCGACAATCTCATTTGAGGATATCGCGAAATCACCCACGGTTAGTGACGCCATTTTAGCAATTCAAGTCAGGTTTGGACTTTCTTTTGTGACGTACCATCTGGCTCGCACGGTGGCCGGCACTATGGATTCCCCCTTTGTCAGGACAACCTACCCGGACATGTGGGTTTCTCGATATGTGCTCAAAGGCTACATCGAGATCGATCCAATTATACGCGAGGGATTTAGCCGCAGGGTTCCCTTTGATTGGCGCGAATTGGAGTTTAATCCTGCGGCGCAATCCTTCCTTGCCGATGCCGAGGCTTACGGTATCAGCGGTCAAGGGTTCTCGATTCCGGTTTTCGACAAAGCGAGAAGGCGCGGACTTCTTTCGGTGAATGGCGCTATCGCCTGGCAGGAATGGGACGCATTGGTGAAGCGTCATCGCCAGGAGTGGATAGAACTGGCCCAGATCGTTCACCGCATTGCGATGGCGGAACGTTATGGCGAGCACGATCCGGTTCCAAGTCTCTCTCGTCGCGAGGTTGAATGTCTGCATTGGACGGCTCTGGGCAAAGACCAGCGCGATATCGCGGTCATCTTGGGACTGTCAGAACACACGGTTCGTGACTACACCAAATCAGCTCGCCTCAAACTCGGTTGCGCCACCCGATCGGCGGCCGTGACCAGAGCAGTCTATCTGGGCATCATCGACCCTTATTCAGATAAGACACCTGAGAGGGGGTCAATCTGAGGGATTTCGGAGCGGACAAGTTAAATCCAATGTTGCGCGCAGCACAAACAAATGCGCGGAACAACGACAATGATTGTTTCAGTACACTCCCACCAACACAATCAGTATTCGTTAGTCCTCTCACAGATGTTTATGGCCCGAAAGCGAATTTTCTGGGACATGTTGGGCTGGGACGTGACAGTCGAGGGGGAGTACGAACGTGATCAGTACGACGAAATGGGCCCGGTCTATCTCATCTGGTGCGATCGGGCTCTGACACGCCACTATGGCAGCATGAGGCTTATGCCAACCACTGGTCCGACGCTCCTTTACGATGTGTTTCGGCACACATTTCCCGATGCTGCGAATTTGTCGGCCCCGGGGATTTGGGAAGGCACCCGAATGTGCATCGACGAGGCTTCTTTGGCCGCCGACTATCCAGAGATTGCCCCGGGCCATGCGTTCAGCCTGCTTTTGGTGGCTCTGTGCGAATTCGGGCTCGAGAATGGAATTCACACGATGATTTCTAACTATGAACCTCAAATTCGACGGCTCTATACGCGGGCGGGGGCAACGGTTCACGAGTTGGGACGCGCCGATGGCTTTGGCCGACACCCGGTGTGCTGCGGCGCATTTGAAGTTTCTGCCAACGTCCTTTCCTCCATGCGTGCCCGTCTCGATCTCTCCGCGCCGCTTTACGAGCCATTGCGGAGAGAAAATACAGTCTCGTCCGCTCTATCTGGGCAGGCGGCCTAATCGTCGGTGTTGCCGGCGGAAATCAGATCGGCCGGGGCCCACGGCTCGGCATGTGGCGCGGAGCCCCCACTGATTTGAGGGGTTGGAGTGGGGGAGGGGACGTCGGTATGGCTACACAAATTCTGCAATGCCCGGATCTTGGCCTATGGTGCAAAGCGGTCGCTACGACCCCGCGGCAGGAACGAGCCCATGGCGTCGATCCTGATCGCATCCACAGACGCCGATTTTTACCTGCTGCTCTCCCACATACTGGTCGAGGCAGGGTTCACCGTTACCCTTGCCAGCAGTGTCGAGGAAGTGGCCTTTTTGAGCGTCGAGGCCAACCCGCTCGCTATTCTTCTCGATTGCCGATCGGGGGAAACCATGGCGATGGACGCATGTCTGCGCCTCAAGCAGGAT